>JAZSIQ010000107.1:0-81692 GCA_045533875.1 Acutalibacteraceae bacterium
TTGCAATTCTCTTGCAACGCTGGCTTACGGGAATGCTGTCGGAAATGCAGAGACCTACCTGACCGCCGCCGATAAGCTGGGGAACGCTTACAAGAACGGGAACGCCCTTGATAGCGCCTGCGCCTATCATTGTTCTGGGGTCAGCGCCGAGACCTGCAACATACTCAAAGCTTTCGCCGAGAGTCTGAGCGGCAACCATGATTTCGCTCGATACGGTTTCGTTAAAATAGCCTACGGGGTAAGCCATGTTGCCTGCTGCCTTGATGATAACCTTGCCTTCTGCTTTTTCGCACATGGAAACGAGCTCTTCATCAAGAGGTAACTCGGAGCGGATGCGTGCCCATTCTTCTTCGGAAAGCTGAGTGAGCTCATAAATGTTGCCGCGGCAACGGACATTTTCGGGGCATTTGTCACCCAGAACGTCAGCGTCAAAGCGTTTAACACGGTCAAGTGTGCCGCCCATTTCGTGTGAGATAACGGCAGAGCTTGTGGTAACGCCGTCAATGAGACCTGCGTGGATGAGAGTAGCTATGAGAGTTGTAACACCCTCGTGAAGGTTGGGACCGCTGCCGATAACGGCTGCTACCTTGCCGCCGCGTTTTTTAACATCAACAACGCTTTTAATTGCAGTAGCAAGGAATTCTTTTGTTTCATCAGGAAGAGCCTGATAAAGCTGTTCAATAAGAGCAGATGATGCCATAATTATTTCTCCTGTTCATCAAATTTAAATGAGGATTAAAAGATTTTTAATTTGTTTTCATGCCGAAGCAAGCATCGTCATGGTCAAGAGACAAAAGGGTGAAGCCGAGCTTTCTGTAGAAGTTCACAGCCCTTTCATTTCTCGGTCCGCAGGTGAGGCAAACACCCGGAATGCCTTTTTCCGCAAGGTGATTGCAGAGAGTTTCAACAAGCTTGCCGCCCATACCCAGCCTCTGATATTCGGGAAGAATATCAATATGGAAATGGGCAGGGTACTCCTCCTTGAAATTCTCCTGGGGATTGTATGCGGTAGATGCCCACTCGTATCGGTCTTCACCAAAGGTGTCGGAAAGCGGGAGATAGTCTGCATCGAAGATTTTCTTGAATCTGTCAAAATTCTCAGCACAGATGATATAACCCACAGCCTTGCCGCCATCATCGAGAACAAAACAGTTTTCCGGTTCATGCTCAATGTAATAATTGCAGAACGTGTTGTGGTAAAACTGCCCTGTCAGAAAATCCGGAACCTCCTCCGGACCCTCACTGTTATGGCATATAAAATGCACGTCATCACGGTCTTTTTTCTCATATTTCCTGATGGATAACATAAAAATTCACCACCCTCAATCCGGTATAAAATAAAAATATCATAAATATTTACAAATATCAAGCAAATAATGCTTGATATTTTTAAAAATGTGAGTATAGTAAAGATAGACAGTTTTTGGAGGAGATGTTATGAGTTTTAAGGAAAGTTTCACAAGAAAATCTGTTAAGGCTTTGACTGACGTTCTGCTTTCAACAATTTCAAAAAAGCATTTCACAACGCAGGAGAAAGCGGACAGATATATGCTCACGGGGGATGAATGCTTTTCTTTTGCGGCGGGCGAAAAATGGACCTGCGGCTTTGGCAAGGCGGCATTTACTCCCACGGATTATAAAGAAAAAACATATTATATTGCCGGCTACGATTCCAACAACCCCGTAAAGGGTGTTCTTGACGATTTGTATGCAAGGGCTGTTTATCTTGATGATAACAGAGGCAACGGCGGAGTTATCTTCTGCGCTCTGGACTGTGTGGGCATGAGCAGAAAAGATATCAACGATATCAGAAAATATGCCCTCGAAAGCGGAAAACTCGGCAAGCTCAAATCAATCAATATCTCATCAACCCATACCCATGCAGGTATTGACACACAGGGCTTGTGGGGTGAAAAGATATATAAAGGCGGCAGAGATGCTGTGTTTATGGCAAATCTTAAAAAACAGGCTGCCGATGCAATTGTTGCCGCTTATGAAAGCAGGAAAGACGGCAGGCTGTATATGGGCTATACCGAGGCGCAGGATATGCAGGCAGACGTAAGAACTCCCGAAACCTATGACAAAAATCTTACAAGATTCCGTTTTTCGCCCGATGATAAATCAGGCGACGTTTATATTGTGAATTTTGCTTCACACGCCGAGCTGTTGGGAACTACTTCGCTCGCAAGTGCGGATTTCCCCGCATATCTTATAAAAGAAATTGAAGAAAAAGCACAGGGGTCAAATGCTGTTTTCTTCAACGGAGCCATAGGCGGTATGATTTCCGCAAAGGAAATCAAAAAGGTTTACAGGGATTCAATTGACTGCGAAGCATATATGAAAGGCTTCGGTAAACAGTTGGGTGAGCTTGCTCTCTCGATTGAAAACGAAACAGAGCTTAAACCCATTCTTAACATAAAATCTAAAGGCATAAAAATTCCGGGTGACAACACCGTTCTCATTCTTGCAAGGTATATCGGAGTTCTCAATAACGATATAGGCAGAACTGAGAAGAGAAACAAGGTCAACATTTATTCCGAGGTTGGCTATATGGAAATCGGTGATAAGGATGCTGCAGTATTCCTTGTTCCGGGTGAGCTTTTCCCCGAGCTTTATAACGGCGAATTCCTTACTGAAAAGGACAGCGCACATCACAGAAAAGCAAGCTACAAAAAGGTGCTTGCCGATATGACGGATTGTAAGCACAAGTTTGTTATAGGTCTTTGTAACGATGAGCTCGGCTACATTCTTGCGGAAAACGATTTTATGCTAAACAGCGCTTTGCCCTATATAAACAAGGCAACCGATGATATGGGCAGAGACCATTATGAGGAAACAAACTCAACAGGTCCCGAAACGGGCAGGATAATTCTTGATGAAACCGAGAGTCTGATTAAATCATCGGTATGATGACTTGTGCTTGTAACAGCGTGTATTTTTAACATTGAAATAAAAAATTTGTGTAAGGGGATGCAAAAAATGAAAAAAAGATTTAAGTCATTTATCGCAGTGCTTCTCGTTTTCGCAATGCTCTTCACGGTTAATGCATCGGCTTTTTCGTTCAATAACCATAACGGCGCAATCCGTGCCGTAACAAACGTTCTTGGCGGAGTGATTGACGGTGCAATCAGGTTTTTGGGCTTTATGGCGCCTACTCCCGATTATCCTACGGTTGAAGAATATTTTGCATCCGACAGCGAGAATTTTTATGAAGGCACGGAAGAATTTATTGATTCCGCCGCCGACGGCGCAAAATGGTCGCTGGGATTCGGGACTGAAAGCGTTGTTCCCGCAAACCTCATTGACGGCACAAAAGAATACTATACAGGCGGTTATTTTACCCAGAAGGTAAACGGTGTTCTGGATGACCAGAAGGCAAACGCTGTTGCTCTTAATGACGGCTCCGGCAGAGGCACAACGGTTTTTGCATCAATTGACGGTATCGGTGTAAATAACGCAGACGTGCGTGCAATCAGGGGTGCAGTTGAAGAAAAGCTTAAAAAGCAGGGTGTTGCAAGCGATATCAACGCTATCAACATCAATGCAACTCATTGCCACACGGTTATTGATACGCAGGGAATCGGACTTGATCTGCTTCTTAAAATATTAAAGAGCTTTTTCAGAGGTGCCGAAAGGTCGATTGACGGTGAATTCCTTGAGGTGATGATTGACCGTGCCTCCGATGCGATAGTTGAAGCGTATCTTAATATGGAAACGGGTACTCTTTACTACTTTGAATCTGTCGGTATGGGTAAGGATGAAACCAACGGCCTGTTCCTTGATGATGAATACCCGTACGTTGAAAATAAGAGATACCATACCGAAGGCTATCAGCACTTCTTTGCGTGCTTCAAATTTGTTCCCGACAATGAGAAATCGGACGCAACAATCATTGCCAATATCGGTGCGCATCCCACGGTTGTTGACGAAGAAACAAAGCTTCTTTCCGCAGATTTCCTTGCTTATATGGGAGAAAAAATCAACGCTGCAGGTATGAATTTTATGTTTATGCAGGGTGCGCAGGCTCCCGTATCCGTCAACAAGTGGGCAGAGATGCCTCAGAATATTGTAAGTGAAGCTGATGCTCTTATTGCGAAAAAGCCTGCGGCGGCAGATTACAGAACAGCAATTGAGCTCGGTTATGAGTATGCAGGCATTATTCTTGAATCTCAGGAAAAAGTTGAAGAGGTTGAGCCCATTCTCAATGTTAAGATGACTGAATATGCAATTAACCTTGAAACGGGTCTTTTGGGCTACGGTGCAACCGAAGGCTTTATCGGCACAACAACGGTTGAGGATTCTTCAAGTAAAACGGGATACTCCGTTATTACCGAGGCAGGTTATATTGAAATCGGCAAGGATATCGTGTTGCTTACGGCACCCGGCGAAATTGTTCCTCAGCTTATTTACGGCAATGTTGTTTCGGCACAGGATTCATACCTCGGTACTGAGTGGATATACGAAGCAACTGCGAACCTTGTGCCTGAGGGTAAAACCGTGCTTGTAATGGGTCTTTGCAACGATGCAATAGGCTATATTCTGCCCGATAACGATTTTGCGCACTTCATTACCGATACAATCTGGGATATGGACGGAGCGGATAAGATTTTCGGTGAGTATCACAGGCATTACGAGGAGTTGCTTGCTACGGGCAGCGCGGCAGGTTCAACAACCGTTGAAGTTCTTAACGAGCTTGTAAAGAGCGAAAATCCGTAACAGAAAAATAAAACCGGCCCACCGGTCCGATGATTAATCGGACCGGTGGCTTTTTCCTCAGGCAGCGCCGGAAACAAATAAATAAACAATACTGAAAAGGTAAAAATATTATGAGAAAACTCACAAAAAGTGACATTTGCAATATACATTAACGGCGATTTGTGTTATACTGCATAAAAAGCGAAAGGAAGACAAGTATGTATATAGTATTGCTTACGGCGTTTGGAGTAGGCGGTGCATCGGTAATAGGTGCGATTTTCGGATTCGCATTAAAAAAAACCACTCATAAATTCAGCGATATTGTGCTTTCGTTTGCCGCAGGAGTTATGCTGTGCGCAGCTGTTGTGGGGCTTGTAATCCCTTCGCTTGAGCATGGCGGCAGATTCCCTCTGCTTGTAACGGTTGCGGGTGTTTTCTGCGGTGCGCTCTGCGTGAATGTAATTGATAAAATCGTTCCCCATCTTCATAAGCTTACGGGTGTTGAGCAGGAGAGTCACCCCGAAAAGCAGGAGCAACTCAACAAGGTTCTGCTTTTTGTAATAGCCATAGCCATACACAATCTGCCCGAGGGAATTGCGGCAGGTGTAGGCTTCGGTACAGGCAACACAACTCAGGCGCTTACCGTTGCAGGCGGAATTGCATTGCAGAACATTCCCGAGGGGATGGTTATCATTTCTCCCATGCTTGCGGCAGGAATGAAGCGCGGCAGAACTTTTCTTGTTGCAACCGCAGCAGGCTTTGTTGAGGTTGTGGGTACGCTTATCGGGTACTTTGCAGTAAGTCTTTCAAATGCTGTTTTGCCGTTTGCGCTTGCTTTTGCGGGCGGCACAATGCTTTATGTGATAAGTGACGAAATGATACCCGAAACCCATGCTCACGGAAGCGAGCGGGGAGCAACCTATTCATTGCTTGCGGGCTTTTGCCTGATGCTGGCTTTTGATTTTCTTTTAGGATAATAAATTGAAGGAGATATAAAAATGGAAAAAGGAATTATTTATGTAGGCGTGAATGACAGAGAAATTGATTTGTTTGAGGGGCAGTATATTGTTCCCGAAGGAATGGCTTACAATTCATATATAATTGCGGATGAAAAAATCGCCGTTATGGACAGTGTGGATGCCTCCTTCAAGAATGAATGGCTTGACAACATTAAGAATGCTCTCGGAGGAAAGGCTCCCGATTATCTTGTTGTTCAGCACATGGAGCCTGACCATTCCGCAAATATTGATGAATTTGCAGCGCTTTACCCCGATGCGGTGATTGTTTCAACAGACAGGGCTTTTGCTATGATGCAGAAGTTCTTCGGCAAGGATTACGCACAGCGTAGGCTCGTTGTAAAAGAGGGCGATTCCCTTGAACTTGGCGAGCGTACTCTTACCTTCTATACCGCACCCATGGTGCATTGGCCTGAGGTTATGATGACCTATGAAAGCCTTGAAAAGGTTCTTTTCTCTGCCGATGCTTTCGGCAAATTCGGCGCACTTGATGCCGATGAGGACTGGGCATGCGAGGCGCGCAGGTATTATTTCGGAATTGTGGGCAAATACGGTGTTCAGGTACAGGCGGTGCTTAAAAAGCTCGGCGGGCTCGAGATTAAAAAAATCTGCCCTCTTCACGGCCCCGTGCTCAGCGAAAACCTTGGTGATTACCTTGATTTATATAACCCATGGTCATCATACGGCGTGGAGAGTGAGGGGGTAGTTATCTGCTACACCTCGGTTTACGGCAACACCAAAAAAGCAGCGCTTATGCTTGCAGAGGAGCTTGAGAAAAACGGATGCGCAAAGGTTGCCGTTAATGACCTTGCCCGCTGCGATATGGCGGAAGCTGTAGAGGATGCCTTCCGTTACGGCAAAATCGTGCTTGCAACCACTACCTATAACGGCGATATTTTCCCCTTCATGCGTGAGTTTATCCATGAGCTTACCGAGAGAGGCTACAGAAACCGTACAATCGGTATAATTGAAAACGGAAGCTGGGGTCCCGTTGCTGCCAATAAAATCAGAAAGATGTTCGAGGCGAGCAAGGATATAAGCTTCACTGAAACCACCGTTACCGTTCATTCGGCAGTAAAGGATGAAAATTCAGAGCAGATAAAGGCCTTGGCAAAAGAACTTGCGTGACGGAAAATTTCCTGATTTCAGGTAATACTAATTTTAAAAAATCGGGAGGATTCAGAAATGAAATATGTTTGTGAAATATGCGGTTATGTCTATGATGAGGCGAAGGGAGACCCTGAAAACGGCGTTGCCCCCGGCACTGCCTGGGAGGATGTGCCCGAGGATTGGATTTGCCCGCTTTGCTCGGTAGACAAGGAGAATTTTACAAAAGAATAAAAGTAACCGCCGTCTGATTTGGTGTATCGGAGGGCGGTTTTTGCTTTTGAAAATATGGGCTTTATTTTTAAGGAAATGTATGTTACAATTTTATTCATAATAATTTAAAGTGGGTGTTTTTATGAAGCTTTCTGAGCTTTTTGAAAGAAAGAATATGTCCCTTTCCTTTGAGGTTTTTCCGCCTAAAACGGATACGGCGTTTGAGAGCGTAAAAAAGGCTGTTGAGGAAATTGCCGAGCTCAAGCCGTCATTTATGAGCGTTACATACGGCGCAGGCGGCGGCACAAGCCGCTATACCCTTGATATTGCCAAGAATATCAAGGCGCAGCACGGAGTACCCACTCTGGCTCATCTTACCTGCGTATCCTCCACCAAAGAAACCGTAAAGGCAAAAATTGAAGAAATAAAAGCGGCGGGCATTGAGAATATAATGGCTCTCAGGGGCGATTTGACTCCCGAGCTTGAAGCGAGCGACCGCAGCAAGTGGGCTTACAGCCATGCGATTGATTTGATAAGGGATATTAAGGAGAGCGGAGCGGATTTCTGCATTGGCGCCGCATGCTATCCCGAGATTCATCCTGAAAGTGAAAACCAGGCTCAGGATATTTATTATCTTAAGGAAAAGGTTGATGCAGGCTGTTCTTTTCTTACAACCCAGATGTTTTTTGATAATAACCTGCTTTACAACTTTCTTTATAAAATCCGTGAAGCAGGAATTACCGTGCCTGTAATTCCGGGAATAATGCCCATAACAAATGCCAATCAGGTTGCAAGGGCAATAAAGCTTTCGGGCTCGTTCATGCCTCAGAGATTCAAGAGTCTTGTTGATAAATTCGGTCATTCCCCTGCGGCTATGAAGCAGGCAGGTATTGCTTATGCGACGGACCAGATTATTGATTTGTTTGCAAACGGCATAACGAATGTTCATGTTTATTCTATGAACAATCCCGATGTTGCGGCTAAAATACAGTCCAACCTCTCTGAAATTATTGAAAAATAACGGGTGAAGGCCATGAAGATAACGGAGTATTTAAAAGATAATATACTTTTTCTTGACGGCGGCATGGGTACGCTGCTTCAGGCGTGCGGCCTTAAAGCAGGGGAGTTGCCTGAGGATTGGAATATTACTCATCCCGAAGAGATTACTGCAATCCACCGCAGTTATTTTGATGCAGGCAGTAATGTTGTAAATGCAAATACCTTCGGCGCAAACTGCCTTAAATTCTCCGAGGAAAAGCTTGAGGAGATTATAGCCTGTGCCGTTAAAAATGCCAAGGCTGCAAGGGCGCAGAGCACATCGGCGCAGGAAAAGTGGATAGCTCTCGATGTGGGACCTACGGGCAGAATGCTTGCCCCTTACGGCGATTTTGATTTTGAGGATGCCGTGGCTGTTTTTGCAAAAACCGTAAAGCTCGGTGTTAAATACGGCGTTGATTTGATTTTTATTGAAACGATGAACGACAGCTACGAAACAAAGGCGGCTTTGCTTGCGGCAAAAGAAAACAGCGATTTGCCCGTTTTCGTTTCAAATGCTTATAGTGAGGACGGTAAGCTCATGACGGGCGCAAGCCCTGCGGCAACGGTTGCAATGCTTGAGGGCATGGGCGCCGATGCCATAGGTGTAAACTGCTCCTTTGGACCCGATATGCTTGCAGGAGTTGTTGAGCAGTATCTTGAGTGTTCATCAATTCCCGTTATTCTGGAGCCGAATGCAGGCTTGCCCAAGGTGGAAAACGGTAAAACCGTCTACGATATAGCCCCTGCCGAGTTTGCGCAGTCTGTTTCACAGCTTGTCAGAAAGGGTGTAAGGGCGGCAGGCGGATGCTGCGGCACCACCCCTGAATATATAAGCGCTCTTGTAAAGAGCTGTGAAGGCATTGAGCCTTTACCTATTGAAAATAAAAATATCACGGTTGTTTCGTCGTATACTCATGCCGTGACTTTCGGCGGCAGACCCGTGCTTATAGGCGAGCGCATCAACCCCACGGGCAAAAAGCGCTTCAAGGAAGCGCTCATGGCAAATGATGTTGATTATATCCTCAAGGAGGGAATTGCTCAGCAGGAAAAGGGTGTTGATATACTTGACGTAAACGTAGGCTTACCTTCAATTGATGAGGAGCAGATGCTTAAAACCGCCGTTTGCCAATTGCAGGCGATTATTGACCTGCCTCTTCAGATTGACACCTCCGATGCAAAGGCAATGGAAACCGCTCTGCGCCGCTATAACGGAAAAGCCATGATTAACTCCGTAAACGGCAAAAAGGAAAGTATGCAGGCTGTTTTCCCCCTTGCCAAAAAGTACGGCGGCGTAGTGGTTGCGCTTACTCTTGATGAAAACGGAATACCCGAAACGGCGCAGGGCAGGTTGGAAATTGCCCGTACAATTCTTGAGGAAGCCGCAAAATACGGCATTGATAAAAAAGATATCGTGTTTGACCCTCTTGCTCTTACAATCAGCGCTCAGGCTGAGGCGGGCAGGGAAACTCTTGAAGCGGTAAAGCTTATAAAAGAGCAGCTCGGATGCAATACCTCGCTCGGTGTTTCAAACGTATCCTTCGGTTTGCCTCAGAGGGATATTGTAAACAGTACGTTTTTCTCACTTGCCATGTGGCAGGGTCTTTCTGCGGCAATCATGAATCCTTATTCGATTGAAATGATGAAAGCATACAGAGCCTTCAACGCAATCAGCGCAAGGGATGTAAACTGCTCGCAGTATATTGAATTTGCGCAGGATTTACCTCAGGCGGCGGCTGTTGCTGCAGATGCCGGAGCACAGTCAAAAACGGAGGATGAGTATAAATCTCAGCTGCAAAGAGCTATCGTAAAAGGTCTCAAGGAACAGGCAGCGGCGCTTACCGCAGAAATTATCAGAACTCAGGATTCTCTCACAACCGTACAGGAAGAAATAATCCCCGCTCTTAATATTATAGGTGAGCGCTTTGAAGCAAAAAAAGCATATCTGCCTCAGCTTCTTATGAGCGCAGAGGCGGCAAAGGCGGCATTTGAGCAGATAAAATCCCGAATGAGCTCGGGCAAGGGTGCTGAAAAATGCGCATTTGTTATTGCTACCGTAAAGGGTGATATTCACGATATAGGCAAGAATATCGTAAAGCTTCTGCTTGAGAATTACGGCTTTGACGTTTCGGATTTGGGCAGGGATGTGCCTGCACAGGAGGTGGTTGATAAAATCATTGAGCTTCATGCTCCCGTTGCGGGGCTCAGCGCTCTTATGACTACCACCGTACCCTCAATGGAAGAAACCGTAAAGCTTATTCACGAAAAGGCACCGTGGTGCAAGGTGATAGTAGGCGGAGCGGTCCTTAACCCCGAGTATGCAAAAGCAATAGGGGCGGACAAATACGCAAAGGATGCTATGGAAACCGTGAGATACGCTGAGGAAATTAACAGTATTCTTCTCAAATAAAAAATCAATCCCAATCAACACCTGATGATGTTGATTGGGATTCTTTGATGTCAGGCTTTATTCTTCGAAATTATCAGTCTTTTTGTTTTCACTTTCAACAGAATCAAACTCAATTATGATTTTAAAGATATCGCCGTCAAGCTGAATGTCAATATTTGCGTGCTGAAGTTCAACAAGGCTCTTTGCAATGGAAAGTCCGAGTCCGTGACCTTCGGTGTTTCTTGAGCTGTCACCCCTTGCGCTTCTTTCAAAGAATTCTTTGGGGTCACGGTCAATCACATCCCTTGAAATGTTGCGAAGGGAAACTCTGATTTTTTCATTTTCCGCTTCAACCTTCATGAATACTCTTGTGGTTTCCTGGGCATATTTGAGGGCGTTGTTCATAAGGTTTTCAAACACTCTGCCCATCATGTTGCTGTCCGCCATGACGGCATATTCACGGTCTTCCTTAAAGAATTCTATGGTAAGGCTGTGCTTTTCAAAAAGCTCGGAGTATTCGCCTGCGAACTGCTCTGCCAGCACGCCGATATCAATTTGTTCAAGCTGAACAACCTCAACGCCTGCACTTGCCTTGGAGATTTCAAGCAGGTTTTTAAACAGAACATTCAGCCTTTCCGATTGCCTGCCGATAATCTCGGCATACTCGCTGTATTGCTCAGGGGTAAGGTTGGGCTTTTGCAGATGCTTAACATATTGCAGAATAGAAGTTAACGGCGTTTTAATATCATGAGAAATATTTGAAATAAGCTCGTTTCTGAAACGCTCGCTTTTCATTTCCTGCTCAATTGCCCGCGACATATCCTTCTTGATATGCTCAAGGTTGCGGTTGTGCACACGGAAGGGCTTGAGAAGAAGCTGAGGGTCTATTTCATCCTCGGTTAAATCGCCCCGTGCGATTTTTTCGCCTTCGTCCTTGATGTAGCTGAAGTTGAGCAGGAACATGATTATAACGGGAATTGCAATCATGCGGCTGATTACCCAGTAAATCAGGTAAAGCTCAAAGTTTATATCGTCAAGAATAAAGTAGCGGTAAGCAAAGTAAAGAACAACGCAGAGGCTGAGCGCAACTACCGTGATTACTGCGGCAAGCAACTGCTTGAAGGTGGATTTTTTTCTGTAAATGCTGCGTACCTTTTTGGGCGTTTTTCTTGCCAGTGTAAGATAAAGGCGGTAGATTACGGTGTTTTTTAAGGCTTTGCCCATTTTGATTCTTGAGGTAAGCGTGTTGAGGAACATCAGAATAACGAGCACCACAACAACTGCTGCAAGAATTATTATTATGTTGTTTGTTACCATGTCTATGTTTGACAGGTTTGCAAGGTACGGCAGGGACAGAGAGGACAGGCAGAACATTACCGCCACCAGCACAACAACATCTAACGGCACATGGTCAAGGAAGCCTTCGGTAAGCTCGCCTTTTTCGTTTGTTTTGCCGCTGCTGAGAGTAAGCATTATAAGCAGAACTATCATAACGGCAAAAGCCAGCGCTATAATGAAGAAAAGAGCATATTTAAGCTGGTTTGCAAGCTCGATCCACCTGTAAGCGTTGTAAAGTCCGTCGTGCGCAATCCATTCGCTGCTTTCGGGCACGTAAAGCTCAATTGTAAAAGATACATCTTCGCCTGAAAAGATGTATACGGTACAGCCCTTTATGGGATTGTACTGCACGGGCACGGTGCCCTGGATCTCCTGCGTTTCATCGCCCATAGTAACGGTTGCACCTGAATCGGTAAGCAGGTAATTATACCAGACGATATCTCCGTTTTCATCCTTTACATTAAAAAAATAGTTGCATTTTTCTCTGGAATAATGCAGGAGAGTGCTGCGGTCAAGCAAAGGATTACCCTCAGCATCATAGCCGTTGCCGAGGTTGGGCAGAGGCTCGCCGATTTCATAGTTGTCAAGCAGGTAACCGTAATAAACCTGCTCTATTTGGTCGAATTCCTTCTGCGCTTTTTCATAAAGGAAAAAAGACCATGCATGTTTGCCGTCATCGTTATAGAAGTTGTAATCAATCAGAGTGTCAACGGCAATGGCACTGCCTGCGGCAAGAATTGTTATGCATATAAGAACAACTATTGCAATCAGGCGGTCAGAAAGGGATTTCAGATGAAGCTTCATAAACTATCCTACCTTATTGGGCCTCCATTTTGTAGCCGTGACCCCATACCACCTTGAGATATCTCGGATTGGCGGGGTCGATTTCTATTTTTTCACGCAGATGCCTTACGTGAACGGTTATGGTGTTTTCCGCACCGTAGGGGTCATTGTTCCATACGTTGCGGTAAATGTCCTTGGGTGAAAAAACCTCACCTACGTGAGTTATGAAGAACTTGAGCATATCGTATTCCTTGGGAGTGAGAGCAACTTCCTCACCGTCAACGGTAACTGTTTTTGTTTTGTCGTCCACAACAATTCCGCCGTTGACAAGGGTGGTTTCGTCAGCCTGGGGGGCGGAGTTGCCGCCGAGGCTTTTGTAACGCCTTATCTGAGCCTTTACTCTTGCAAGCACTTCCATTGGATTGAAAGGCTTTGTGATGTAATCGTCAGCTCCTACGTTGAGCCCTACCACCTTGTCGGTATCCTCACTTTTTGCGGTGAGAAGAATTACGGGCAGGTTTGATTTTTCTCTTATTTTCACAAGAGCTTCAATTCCGTTCATAACAGGCATCATGATATCCATAAGGATAAGGTCAATGTCACTTTCGATTTCAACAAGGGAAATTGCCTGCTTGCCGTTGCAGGCGGTGAGAACCGAATACCCTTCACTCTCAAAATATATCTTAAGACCCGAAACGATGTCCTTTTCATCATCGCAAATCAAAATTTTAAACATAATAAAATCCTTTCAAAAAAGATGCTCCGGTCACCGAAAGGGGATGTCCGGAGCGGATGATTATTTTTTGTTTACATTTTTAACGTATGCGAGTGCGGCAAGAATAACGGTCAGCATAAGGAAACCGCTTGCGCAGATCACGGAGAATCTGAGTTCAATCACTCCCTGATGATAGTAGTTATCCCAGAGGAAGCCCCAGAGAACCGAGAAAGTAGCCGCCTCAGCGCTCGCAACAGCCGCCAAAGCAAGTCCCCTGAGCTTTGTCGAGTTGATAAGAGCGGAATCAAGGCCGATAAACACCGCAAGAATCAAGAGAACGGGCAGGGCGAACATGGTGAACCATTGCATACTGCCGGTAACCTGGCGGACTATGTACATCACATACAGCGCCGCCGACATAAAGCAGATTATGGCAGTAACCGGAGCAGGGGTGATTTTGATAGCAGGGAGAACGCTGCATATCCAGATAACAAGAAGAGCGCCTACTATGTACCAAGTTGCTTCCCAGTCAATATGATAGTTCCAGATGTAGTCAATGGTAACAATAAAGATTGCAGGCAGGAGCAGAAGCGCCGAAACAATTGCCGCATAGCTCTTGCCGCCCTTGCCGGGAGCATTGAAAAAGCTCTTTTTTTCGTTATTTTCAGGCTGGGTGACGGGCTGAGGTGCCTGCGGCTGAGTGGGGTCGGGAGCGACCGAGGGCACGGCAAAGCAGTTGGGGCAGGCGTTTGCACCGTCAGGAATCTGAGTTCCGCAATTTCTGCAAAACATAAAAAAGCCTCCGTTCATTATTATATTTGTTTACCAAACGGGTAAATTATACACTAAGATTATACAAAAATCAATTCCTGCATGCAATAATTTGACAAAAGTTTAATATCATTGTAATATTGAGTTAATTATTTGACTTTGAAAGGAAGAAATCCGATGGCAGTTTTCAAGCCTGTTAAAGCTATCCGTCCCCGCCCTGAATTTGCTTCAAGGGTAGCGGCATTGCCTTACGATGTAATGAACAGCGAGGAGGCAAGGGAGATGACAAAGGGTAATCCTTACTCCTTTCTTCACGTTGATAAAGCGGAAATAGATTTGCCCGAGAGAACGTACCTTTATTCCGATGAGGTGTATGCAAAGGCGGCGGAAAATCTTGAAAAGCTTGTTGATGACAGTATATGCATCGATGATAACGAGGCGAAAATCTATATATACAGCCAGACTATGAACGGCAGGGAGCAGACGGGTCTTGCGGGCTGCGTTTCCATTGACGATTATATGAATAACGTCATAAAGAAGCACGAACTTACGAGGGCGGACAAGGAAGCCGACCGTATAAGGCACGTGGATACCTGCAACGCAAATACGGGCCCCATATTCCTCACTTACCGTAAAAATGAGGCTCTTGCCGCAATTCTCAGCGAGTGGAAGGCAAACCACACTCCTCTTTATGATTTTATTACAGAGGATGGCATCAAGAACACCGTGTGGGAAATTGACTGTCCCGAAACAGCGGAGAATATAAGCAAAAAGTTTGAACAGATTGATTATCTTTATATCGCAGACGGCCACCACAGAGCGGCATCCGCAGTAAAGGTCGGAATGAAGCGCAGGCAGGAAAACCCCGATTATACGGGCGAAGAGGAATTCAACTTCTTCCTTGCGGTTCTTTTCAGCTGCGATGAGCTTGAAATAATGGATTACAACCGTGTTATGAAGGATCTCAACGGCAACACTCCCGAACAGTTTATTGAAAAAATTTCGGAGAGCTTCACCGTAGAAAAGGCACAGTGTGAAGGACCCTACCGCCCCGAAAGCCGCCACACCTTCGGTATGCTTCTTGAGGGTGAGTGGTATAAGCTTACCGCAAAGGACGGCACTTTTGATGAAACCGACCCCGTAGCGGCGCTCGATGTTTCCGTTCTGCAGTCAAATCTTATCTCCCCTGTGCTCGGCATTGACGACCCGAGAACGGATAAGAGGATTGATTTTGTTGGCGGAATAAGAGGTCTGGGCGAGCTTGAACGCAGGGTAAACAGCGATATGTGCCTTGCTTTCTCTATGTACCCCACAAGCCTTGAGGAGCTTATGGCAATAGCTGATGCGGATAAGCTCATGCCCCCGAAATCCACGTGGTTTGAGCCGAAGCTTCTCAGCGGACTTTTTGTTCATAAACTCTCGTAATTAAGCAGAGAATTTACAACGAAGCACTGTCTTGCGGCGGTGCTTTGTTGCTTTTTATACATTTATATTAAAATATATGCAACTATTTATGCGAAAATGGATAATTTTTGAATATTTTGCCAAATCGATGAATATTATTCAAAAATCTCTTGACATATTTAAAATAAAGTTGTATGATTATGCACATCATTTGTAAAATGCAGTAAATTTTTCTATCGGAGTGATTCCCATGGCGGCAAAAATTTTTATTGACGGTAAAGCAGGCACTACAGGCCTGAGAATATATGAAAGGCTTGCCGAAAGGCAGGATATTGAGCTTATAACTCTTTCTGACGAGCTCAGGAAAGACCCTGTTGCAAAGTCGCAGGCAATCAACAGCAGCGATATCACCTTCTTATGCCTTCCCGATGCGGCGGCTATTGAGTCCGTGGCACTCGTTGAGAATGAAAACACTAAAATAATCGATACCTCCACCGCTCACCGTACTTCGCCCGATTGGGCATACGGATTCCCCGAGCTCGGTGAGGAATTCCTGCAGAAAATCCGTTCATCAAAGCGTGTCGCCGTGCCCGGCTGCCACGCAAGCGGCTTTGTTTCGCTTGTTCAGCCCCTTGTTAAAAGCGGAATAATCCCTGCCGACCTCGGCATCACCTGCCACTCGGTAACGGGTTACAGCGGCGGCGGAAAGAATATGATAGCTCAGTATGAGAGTGACGGCAGAGCGGCTGAGCTTGATGCTCCCAGACAGTACGGTCTTACCCAGACGCATAAGCACTTGCCTGAGATGACTGCCGTAACAGGTCTTGCTCAGAAGCCCGTTTTCTGCCCCATCGTTTCCGATTATTACAGCGGAATGTGCGTTACCGTGCCTCTTTTTGCAAAGGATTTGGCAAACGGTGCCACCGTGCAGGATATAAAGGATATCTACGCAAAAACCTACAATTCACCTATCGTTTCTTACTGCGGCGAAATCGGAGAAGAGGGTTTTATATGCGCCAACGCTCTGAGCGGTAAGGATTGTATGAATATTTACGTGCAGGGCAATGAGGACAGAATCCTCCTCATCTCCCGCTTCGATAACCTCGGCAAGGGTGCCTCGGGTGCGGCGGTTGAGTGCATGAATATCATGCTCGGCATTGATGAAAAAACAGGTCTTGATTTATAAGGAGAAAAAGCTATGAAATATATTGAAGGCGGCATCTGCGCCGCAAAGGGTTTTACCGCAAACGGCGTTCATTGCGGAATAAGGAAGAATAAATCAAAGCGTGACCTCGCCCTTATTTTCAGCGAGAAGAAAGCGGCGGCGGCTTGTGTTTATACAAAGAATCTCGTAAAGGGTGCCCCTCTCACCGTTACCAAAGCAAATGTTGCTGACGGTTATGCTCAGGCGGTTATCTGCAACAGCGGCAATGCCAACACCTGCAACGCAAACGGTATTGAAATTGCTGAGGGAATGTGTGCCCTTACTGCAGAGGCTCTTTCCATTGCTCCCACGGATGTGGTTGTAGCTTCCACGGGTGTTATCGGTCAGACTCTTGATATTACCCCTATTAAAGAAGGAATCCCCTCTCTCGTGGCAGGTCTCGGAGCAAACGGCACCTATGCCGCTGAGGGTATCATGACCACCGATACGGTTGAAAAGCAGATTTCCGTAAGCTTTGAAATCGGCGGTAAGGAGTGCAGAATAGGCGGAATTGCCAAGGGCTCGGGTATGATTCATCCCAACATGGCAACAATGCTTGTTTTCGTTACTACTGACTGTGCAATTTCCCCCGAAATGCTTCAGAAGGCTCTGAGTGCCGATGTTGAAACCTCTTTCAACATGGTAAGCGTTGACGGTGATACTTCCACAAACGATATGGTATGCGTGCTTGCAAACGGCATGGCGGAAAATGAAATGATAACCGCTGAGGGTGCAGAGTTTGATGAATTCTGCAAGGCTCTCAATGAAGTTACCGTTTACCTCTGCAAGAAGATTGCAGGCGACGGTGAGGGCGCAACCAAGCTCCTTGAATGTGCCGTAACGGGCGCATCGGATTGGGAAACTGCAAAAACCGTTGCAAAGTCCGTAATCTGCTCCTCTCTTCTTAAAGCCGCAATGTTCGGTGCCGATGCAAACTGGGGCAGAGTTCTTTGCGCTATCGGCTACAGCGGTGCAGATGTGGATGTTACAAAAATTGATGTTTCATTCACCTCCTGCGAGGGCACGGTAAATGTGTGCGAAAACGGAGCAGGCATTGATTTCTCCGAAGAGGAAGCAAAGAAAATCCTCACTCAGAAAGAAATTACAATAAACGTAGCCCTCAACAGCGGTGATGCATCAGCTACCGCGTGGGGCTGTGACCTTACCTATGACTATGTAAAAATCAACGGCGATTACCGCACTTGAGAAAGGAACTTTAAAATGTCAGAAATCAACTATACAAATTCACAAAGAGCAGAAGTGCTTATTCAGGCGCTTCCTTATATTCAGGATTATTCAAATGAAATTGTTGTTATAAAGTACGGCGGAAACGCTATGATTAACGAAGAACTGCGTGAGGCGGTTATGCGTGATATCGTGCTGCTTTCTCTTGTAGGAATCAAGGTTGTGCTTGTTCACGGCGGCGGTCCCGAAATCACAGAGCTTCTCAACAAGGTGGGCAAGAAGAGCGAGTTTGTTGACGGTCTGCGTGTTACCGATAAGGAAACGGCTGAAATCGCTCAGATGGTGCTTGCAGGCAAAATCAACAAGAATCTTGTTAATATGCTTCAGAATGTCGGCGGCAAGGCAATGGGGCTTTGCGGCATTGACGGTCACCTTATCGAAGCAAAGATGCTCGATGAAAAGCTCGGCTATGTAGGCGAGATTACCAACATCAACACTCAGCCCATCCTTGATGTGCTCGAAATGGGCTACATCCCCGTAATTTCCACCGTAGGCTGCGACAGTGAGGGCAATGTTTACAACATTAACGCAGACACAGCGGCTGCAAGAATCGCAGGCACTCTCAAGGCAGGCGGATTTATTTCTCTTACCGATATCTGCGGAATTCTCAGGGATAAGAATGACGAGTCATCTCTTATTCCCGAAATCTGCGTAAGCGATGCGCCCCGTCTTATGAGCGAAGGCATTATTGAGGGCGGTATGATTCCCAAGGTTGAGTGCTGCATAGATGCAATCCGCAGGGGCGTTAAAAAAGTGTTTATCATTGACGGCAGAGTGCCCCATTCAATTCTTATTGAAATGTTTACCGATGCAGGTATCGGTACAATGTTTGTAGGTGGTTAATCATGAATATCAGAGAAGTTGATAATAAATATGTTGCAAATACCTATGCCCGTTTCCCCGTAACTCTCGTAAAGGGCAGCGGCTCGTTGGTTTACGATGAAAACGGCAAGGAATATATTGACATGGGCAGCGGTATTGCCGTAAGCTCCTTCGGTATAAGCGATGCCGAGTGGAAAGCGGCGGTTGAGGCTCAGCTCGGCGAGCTGACTCATACCTCAAACCTCTATTATACTCAGCCCTGTGCCGTGCTCGCTCAGATGCTCTGCGAAAGAACGGGCATGAAAAAGGTATTCTTCGGTAACTCAGGTGCCGAGGCAAATGAATGCGCCATCAAGGCTGCAAGGCGTTGGTCATATCTTAAAAACGGCGATGGCAGGTCAACGATAATCACTCTTAAAAACAGCTTCCACGGCAGAACGGTTACAACCCTTGCCGCAACAGGTCAGGATTCTTTCCATACCGAGTTCGGTCCCTTTACCGAGGGCTTCGTTTATGCCGAGGCGGAGAATTTTGAAAGCGTTAAAAAGCTTGCCGAAGAGAATTCCTGCTGCGCGGTAATGATGGAGCTTGTTCAGGGTGAGGGCGGAGTTCATGCTCTCTCCAAGGAATTTGTTAACGCTGTTGTTGAATATGCTCACGCAAACGATATGCTTGTAATTGTTGACGAGGTGCAGACAGGTAACGGCAGAACAGGCAGCCTTTATGCTTTTATGGAATACGGCTTCAAGCCCGATATAGTAAGCACAGCAAAGGGTCTTGCAGGCGGTCTGCCTCTCGGAGCATGCATGCTTGGCGAAAAGACTGAAAATGCCCTTACCGCAGGCACTCACGGCTCCACCTTCGGCGGCAATCCCGTTTGCTGCGCAGGTGCAATCAATATTCTTGAAAGAATTGATGATGAGCTTCTTGCTCAGGTGAAAATCAAATCAAAATACATCCTTTCACGTCTTGAAGGTGCAAAGGGTGTCAAGGGCGTAAGCGGAATGGGTCTTATGCTCGGTATAGAATGTGAGCGTGCAAAGGCTGATGTTATAAACGACTGCGTGGAAAACGGTGTCCTTGTGCTCGGTGCAAAGGAAAAAGTCCGTTTGCTTCCCGCATTGAATATCCCCATGCCTATGCTTGAAAAGGCAATGGATGTTCTTGTTGAAGCGCTTGCAAAATAAACAATTCTGTAATCACCGTCTGATTTTCGGGCGGTGATTGACGGCTTTATAAAGGGGGAATTCCTGTGAATTCAAACAGCGGAAAAGTTGCGATAGTGCTTGAGGGTGGCGCAATGAAGGCGCTTTACAGTGCAGGTGTTCTGGATGTTTTCCTTAAGGAGGGTATTGCCGCTGATGCGCTTATCGGAGTTTCGGCAGGCGCTCTTTTCGGAGTGAATTATAAAACACGGCAGCCCGGCAGAGCAATACGATACAATTTAAAATACATAGATGACCCCAGGTATTTCGGCTTAAGCTCGCTTATTAAAACAGGCGATATAATGGGGAAGGATTTTGCTTTCTATACCGTGCCCACACAGCTTGATATCGTTGATTCCGAAACCTTCAGGCAGACTCCGGAGGAGTTTTACTGTGTGGTTGCCAACATGAATACGGGCAAGGCGGAATATATAAAAATTGATGATCTTGATATTGAAAGGCAGAGTGAAGCACTCAGGGCTTCGGGCTCGCTTCCTTATCTTTCAAGGCCTGTTGAGGTGGACGGTCAGCTTTACCTTGACGGCGGAAGTGTGGACAGTATTCCGCTTGAAAAGGCTCTTGAAATGGGCTTTGAGAAAATCATCGTGGTGCTTACGAAGCACCGTTCCTTTGTAAGAGGTAAGGACAGCAGCCTCTTACCCAAGCTGTTTTATGGCAAAAAGTACCCCGAGTTTGCCCGTGCGCTTTCCTGCAGAAATGCGGAATACACAAAGCAGTTTGACTTTGTGTGGAAGCTTGAGAAGGAAGGCAGAATTTTTGTTTTCAGCCCGTCTGAGAATATTGATATAAGCAGAGTTGAAAAGGATAAAGCCAAGCTTCAGGCTATGTACGACCTCGGTATAAAGGATGCTGAAAATTCTCTTGAGGCTTTAAAAGAATATCTTAAAAAATAAATCGGAGCAGGTATGCACAGTGTTTTGTTGTGTATGCCTGCTTATTGTTTACGGATTTTTTATATTTTTATATTGAAAAATAACTGTAATGTGGTATAATAATCTGTAACCAATTTGTAACTTTTCGGAGTATTGATATATGGATAAAGAAAAGAGTAAAATTGTTCCGCATACGGATGATGATAAATTGCAGGCAGCTAAGGCTGATAATGCCGGCGATTTTGATTTGTTCGATATTGACGAAATATATGAAGAATCTGCGCAGGAGAGTGAAGTGCAGGAGGCTTCCGCCCGTGAGGAGTCTGCCGGGGAGGAAAACGCAAGCGCCAATTCTTTTTATGCGCTCATTGAGGAGTTCGGAAATGCCCTTCTTAAATGTATAGGTGCATTTTTTATGTTCTTCATCCGCCTTTTGTCAAAGCCTTTAAAAAGGCTCGGCATAAGATTGTCTGTATTCGGCAAAAGGGCTGATATGAAAATCAGAAAGTATCTTTCGGTATTCGTTTTGGAGCTTTCAGTTTTCGGCAACGAGATTAAATCCGCAGGGCAGACTCTTAAACGTGCCGTGCGCCATCCCGTTAAATTCTCAAAGCTGTTTTTCAGTTACATTAAAAAGGGTCTGAGCAATCACGATAAATTGCTCAAAACAGTTGCGAATTTCGGCTTGCCCGTAGTTGCGGCAGCAGTGCTTGTGCTGGCGGTAAGCTATTGGAACGGAGTCACCTTTGCACTCGAGGTAACTTACAATAATCAGAGCATCGGCTACATCAGCGATGAATCGGTTTATATAGAAGCGCAGGAAATGATTGAGGAAAAGCTTGATACAGGCGCTCTCACTCTTTCACAGGATTATGGTCAGGGTGTGGCTTCAACCGATTTCCTTAACGCTGAGTATCAGCTTAAAATCGTTTCTCTTGAGGAACTCAACGATGCGCAGACTATATGCGACAGAGTTATCGAGAATTCGGCTGATAATCTTATTAACGCCTGCGGTGTTTACATTGACGGTGAATTTGCAGGTGCTATCAAGAACGAAGCGGATGCAAAAACCGTTTTCTACAATATCCTTGAGCCCTACGAGGCGCAGGCACAGCAGGAGGGCTATGTTGTAGGCTTTGCGGAGAATATTGACTATGTACAGGGTCTTTATTCGGACAGTTCAAAGACTATCCTTGATGCCGCACAGTTTGAGGAATTACTTAATTCCGAAAAGAAAACCGTGAGGGAATATACGGTTGAAAGCGGCGATTCGTTTGAAAGCATAGCGGATGATTTTTCAATGGATACCAAGCAGCTTGAAGCTCTCAACGAAGGCTTTGCTTGGGAAAATCTGCGCAGAGGTGACACGGTACAGGTTGAGGAAACCTCAAAGTACGTAAGAATTCAGAAAACAGTAACCAGCACCGATTATAAGGAGGTTGACTACGATTCCGTAATCACCAGGGATGCCACCAAGTATTCGGGATATCAGAAGATTACAAAAGCAGGCGTTGAAGGTCTTAACAGAGTAACCACCACCAGGATTTATATTGACGGTGTGCTTGACCGTGTTGATGAAGAAACCGTTGTTATAAGAGAGCCCGTTGCTGAAGAAAAAACCGTAGGCACAAAGAGCTATTACGGCGGTGTTACGGTATCTCCCTCTGCTTCAGGATTCCTGTGGCCTGCACCCAGCTGTAATTATGTAAGCTCGCCTTACGGTTACCGCAGCAGCGGCTATCATAAGGGAATTGACCTTTGCAAGAGCGGTGGCGGAGCAAGCGGTACTTCGGTTATCGCTTCCAAGGCAGGCACGGTAGAGTTTGCAGGCTGGAGCGAAATCGGCTACGGCTATCTTGTGACTATCAACCACGGCGGCGGATACAAAACCAGATATGCCCACATGCTAAAGATGCCCAGCGTTTCCACGGGAGAGAAAGTTTATGCAGGTCAGGTCATAGGTCAGGTCGGTTCAACCGGCAACTCAACAGGCCCTCACCTTCACTTTGAAATTCTTTATTACGGTGAACATCTCAACCCCGGCAACTATATAAGCAGATAAACTAAACGGCTTGTACGTGAATCAATTCCGTACAAGCCGTTTTTGCAGTTTCATTTATTAAACATTGAATCTGAAGAGAACAACGTCACCGTCATTCATAACATATTCTTTTCCTTCGCTTCTTACAAGTCCCTTTTCTTTAGCGGCGGCAAGAGAACCGAGAGCAATAAGGTCATCATAAGCGATAACTTCCGCACGGATGAAGCCGCGTTCAAAATCCGTGTGGATTTTTCCTGCCGCCTGAGGAGCTTTTGTTCCTTTGGTGATAGTCCATGCTCTTACCTCGGGCTGACCTGCGGTAAGATAAGATATAAGACCGAGGAGCGCATAGCTTTTCTGAACAAGTCTGTCAAGGCCGCCCTGTTCGATTCCGAGGTCGGCAAGGAACATTTCCTTTTCTTCCTTATCGAGCGAAGAAATCTCCGCTTCAAGCTCGGCGCAGATGGGAAGCACCTCCGAGTTTTCAGCCTGTGCGATTTCGCAAACTCTCTTGTAGTTTTCGTTTGAATCAAGTCCGCCTGCGAAATCCTCTTCGCTCATGTTGCAGGCATAGATTACGGGCTTTGCGGTAAGCAGAGCAATTTCGGCAAGCCATGCCTTTTCATTTTCGTCGCACTCAAGGTTTCTTGCAGGGATGCTGCTTTCAAGTGAAGCCTGAAGGCGCTTGAGGAATTCAAGCTCTGCAGCACACTTCTTATCGCCCTTAAGCTGTTTTGTAACTCTGTCAATTCTTCTTTCAACCATTTCCATGTCTGAAAAAATCAGCTCAAGGTTAATGGTTTCAATATCCCTTGCAGGGTCAATAGAAGCATCAACGTGAACAATATCGCTGTTTTCAAAGCAACGAACAACGTGGATTATGGCATCAACCTCTCTGATATGGGAGAGGAATTTGTTGCCCAAGCCCTCGCCACGGGAAGCACCCCTTACAAGACCTGCAATGTCAACAAATTCGATAACAGCAGGGGTTGTTTTGACGGGGTTATACATTTCTGTAAGCTTATCAAGCCTTTCATCGGGTACTGCAACAACGCCTACATTGGGCTCGATTGTGCAAAAAGGATAGTTGGCAGACTGTGCGCCTGCGTTTGTAATTGCGTTAAACAGAGTGCTCTTGCCGACATTGGGTAAACCGACTATACCAAGCTTCATAAAATGAAACACACCTTTCTTTTAAGTGAATACTAACGCTAATTATAAACAATAATTACAAAAAAAACAATAGTAAAAAAAGAATCATTTGCAATATGAGGTATTATAGTGTAATATATAAATTGGTATAGCATTATTAAAGGGGTGAGAGGATGGAAAATCAGTTCATACGCAGCGAGGCACTCATAGGCGAAAAGGCGATTGAAAAGCTGAAAAACAGCAGCGTTATAGTTTTCGGAATAGGCGGAGTAGGCTCCTTTACCGCTGAAATGCTTGCAAGATGCGGCGTGGGGAAAATAACGCTTGTTGACTGTGACCGTGTTTCCGTTTCCAACCTCAACCGTCAGCTTGTGGCGCTTCATTCCACCATTGGGGAGGAAAAGGCAGAGGTTATGAAGCGGCGCATTGCCGATATAAACCCTGCCTGCGAAGTAAGCGTAATCAACTGCTTTTATCTGCCCGAAAATGCCGATTCCGTTGACCTTTCCTGCTATGATTATATTGCAGATGCTGTTGATACCGTAAGCGCAAAGCTTGAGCTGATAAAGCGTGCTCATTCCTTGGGAATTCCTGTTATTTCCTGCATGGGTACGGGTAATAAATTCGACCCTCTCAGGCTCAGAGTTTCCGTTGTTGAAAAAACTCAGGGATGTCCTCTTTGCAAGGTTATTCGAAGGGAGCTTCGTCTGCTCGGTATAAAGGGTGTCAAGGCGGTGTGGTCTGACGAAGAGCCTAAAAAGCCGAGGCTGCAGCTTGATTCACCCGAAAGCTCACGCCATGCTCCCGCAAGCCTGCCGTTTGTGCCTTCAAGCGCAGGCATACTTATGGCAAAAGAGATTATTTTTGATTTGATTGGTGACCTTATATGAAAAAGATAATTGCAATTCTTATGGCAGTCGCCATGCTGCTTTGCCTGTGCTCATGTAACGGCTCCGAGGAGCCTGAGACGGAGTCAACCGCCCTGTCAGATGAAGCAGGCGAGAAATATTCTGAAATTCAGACAAAGCTTGTTTACTCAAAAACGGATTCAATGAACCCGTTTGAAGCTGAAAGCACGGTAAATATCCGACTCATGTCTCTCATATATGACGGCCTTTTCAGCCTCGATGCAAGCTATACTCCGAAGCCTGCAGTTGCAAAAAGCTGTGCGGCAGGCGCAAGCGTGCTCAACGTAACGCTTGATTCTTCTGCAAAATTCAGCGACGGTTCAACGGTAAGCGTTACAGATGTTATTTATTCATTCAACCTTGCCAAGGAGTCGCCTGCTTTTTCCGCAAGGCTTGCGAATTTTGAATCCGTTACATCGTCAAATAAGTCAACCCTTATTTTTAATCTTGCCAAGCCTGATGTTTATGCTCAGAATTGCCTTACCTTTCCGATAGTAAAAGCGGATTCCGACGAGGAATTTCCCACAGGAAGCGGCAGGTATAAGGTTGTTAACAGAAACGGCGTATATGTGCTCGAGAAGAATTCTTATAAAAAGGGATTCAACCCCGAAATAACCGTAATTGAACTGCTTGAAATTAAATCGTCTGACGATATGCTCAGCAGCCTTGAAATCGGCAACACCTGCTTCAGCTTTGACGATTTGGCGGACGGTGAATATTCCAGAGTTAACGCTTCAACCGTTGATGTGCTTATGAATAACATAGTATATCTTGGCATCAACAGCAGCAATGAAATTCTCGCTTTACCCGAATTCAGGGCAGCGGTGAATGCGTGTGTTGATAAAAAGGATATTGCCGATTCGGCTTTTCAGGGCCATGCCAAGGCCGCCGCTTCCCCGTTTAATCCTGATTGGAGTATGATTGCCGGCAAGCTTACCGTGGCTGAAAGTGATTCTGTAAAGGCGACGGAGCTTGTTGCACAGTCTGCCGTTGACCTTACCGGTAAGACATTTACTTTGCTTGTAAATTCCGACAACGGCTTTAAAAAAGAAGCAGCAAATCTTATAGCGGCACGGCTTCTTTCTGCGGGGATTATTGTTGAAGTAAGGGCGCTGCCTTATGAAAGCTATATTGAAGCGGTTAAAAATGAGGAGTTTGACTTTTATATAGGCGAAATCCGCCTTACTCCCGATATGAATATTTCCGCTCTTTTCTCGGACGGAAGCTGCGGATACGGGGTCAGCGGAGATGCTGATGTGCAGAGCATTCTGCGCTATGAGCAGCTGCTTAAGGGTGAATGCGAAATAATGGATTTCATCAATACTTTCAACAGCGAAAATCCGTTTATTCCTCTTTGCTACCGCTCGGCAACTGTATCCTATACAAACTCGCTCGATTACGGGAATGTTCCGTGCTGTGACAGTGATGTTTTTTCAAATATAGAAAAGTGGAAGATTTTGAGTATTAAGGAGTAAAGATGTTTTCAGCTCATACAGATATTAAATATCTGAAAGGGGTCGGTGAAAAGCGGGCAAAGCAGCTTGCGAAGCTCGGGATTTTCACCGTCAGGGATTTACTTTATCTTTTTCCCCGTATCTATGAGGACCGCAGCAAGATTGTGCCCGTAGCAAAGGCTCCTTTAAATGAGAATGTAAGCATCAGGGCAATGGTTTGCCGCCCGTGCACGGAATACAGAGTGCGCAAGGGGATGACTCTTTACAAAACAAAGATAACCGATGGCGAAAGCATGGTTAATCTTACTTTTTTCAATAACAAATATGCCGCCATGCAGCTTGAGCAGGGCGAGGAATATATTTTCTTTGGCAAAATAACGCTCAACGGCTACACGAGGGAGATGACCTCTCCTGCCTTTGAGAGTGCCGAATCGGGCGAAAGAATCAGGCCCGTTTATCCTCAGACAATGGGGCTCAATTCAAGAGCACTCGAAAAGCTTGTAAGGCAGGCGCTTGATAATGCGGTTATCGATGACCCGTTGCCCGAAAAGCTTCGCAACGATTATTGCCTTATGCCGCTCAGGCAGGCGATTGAAAATATTCATTTCCCTGCCAATGAGGATTATATGAGTGAAGCAAGGCGCAGGCTCATTTTTGAAGAACTCATCTTTTTACAGTTGGGTCTTTTGCGTTTAAAGAGCAAAAACCGCCGAACTACCGCTTGCGTGATGCTGCAGGATTTTACTGATGATTTTTACAAAGCGCTGCCTTTTGAGCTTACAAATGCGCAGAAAAAGGCAATAGCACAAAGCGTTGAGGATATGGCGAAGCCTGTTCCTATGAACAGACTTTTGCAGGGCGATGTTGGCTCGGGTAAAACCGCTGTTGCAGCGGCGCTTGTTTACAATGCTGCAAAGAACGGATTTCAGAGTGCGCTTATGGCACCCACCGAGGTGCTCGCCCAGCAGCATTATGAAACTTTTTGTAATTTCTTTAAAGATACCGATATAAATGTTACTTTGCTTACGGGCTCAACCCCTGCGGCGGCAAAAAAGAAAATCAAAGCCCGCATTGCATCGGGGGAGGTGTCGCTCGTAATAGGCACCCATGCTCTTATTCAGAAGGATGTTGAGTTCAAATCCCTTGGCTTTGTTGTTACCGATGAACAGCACAGATTCGGAGTAAATCAGCGCTCGGCGCTTAACGGTAAGGGTGACTGCCCCCATACCCTCGTTATGTCGGCAACTCCCATTCCCCGTACGCTTGCCCTGATTATTTACAGCGACCTTGATTTGAGTGTGCTTGATGAATTCCCCAAGGGCAGGCAGAAGATTGATACCTTCAGCATTGACGGCGAAAAGCGGGAAAGAGCCTACGGTTATGTAAAAAAGCATCTTTGTGAGGGCAGGCAGGGTTATATAGTGTGCCCGCTTGTAGAGCAGGATGAGGAGCTTGAGCTTGTTTCGGCGCAGGAGCTTTATTCAAAGCTTGCCGATGGATTCTTCAAGGGCTTTAAGGTCGGTTTGCTCCACGGCAAAATGAAAGCGGAGGATAAAAAAGAGGCCCTGAGTGCTTTTTCGCAGGGAGAAACTCAGTTGCTTGTTTCCACAACGGTTATAGAAGTAGGTATCGACGTGCCGAATGCCGTTATTATGGTGGTTGAAAATGCGGAGCGCTTCGGATTATCCCAGCTTCACCAGCTCAGGGGTCGCATAGGCAGGGGAAAGCACAAATCCACCTGTATTCTTATTTCCGATGCGCAGAATCACGAGGCTCAGCGCCGTCTGCACACGATGGTTACCACTTCGGACGGTTTTAAAATTGCTGATGAAGATTTGAAGCTGCGGGGCCCCGGTGATTTCTTCGGCTCCCGCCAGCACGGCTTGCCCGATTTGAAAATTGCCGATATGATGAGCGATACATTTATATTGAATGAAACCCGTCAGGCGGCAATTGCAATGCTTAAAGAAAACCCCGCCCTTGAGGGCGAGGAATATGCGCTTCTAAGAAAAGCGGTAAATTCAATGTTCTCGGCTGCGCAGAATTAAAAATCCGCCGCTTATTTGGCGGCGGTGAGGTTTAAACTTTGGATATCAATGTTGGTGCTTACGGTTTCGTCAAGGGTGCTCTGCGGAAGAATCCTTGAAATGTTGGAGTTTTCATCAACCATTGCTATGGGGATGTCGGGCAGAATTTCATGGATTTTTGCTATGAATCCGCTGCTTCTCTCACGGGGGAAGCCCGTTACAAGCATACTTGCATTCTCTTTGTGGGCAACAACGGCGGCAAGAATATCGGGGCTGTCGTTAAAATAAATGCTCATGGAGGCATCAGCCATTCTTGCGGCTTCGTAAAGCGCTTCAAGAATCAAAGAGGTTTCGCTGCTTGCGGATTCCTTTTTGCCGAACACGCTCAGAACTCGCAGGGGCATTCGGTTTTCCATGGCGATAAGCTCGCCTGCTTTTATGAGCCTTTCGCATGAAAGCTGTGGGGTTACGCACACAAGCACGCATTTGGTTTCGTTTTTTGTTTTTTTCATTATCATTCTCCTTCAAAGGAGTAATATTGTCGCAAGGTTATGATAGCATATATTTGTTTCAAATTTTGTAAAAATGGGTTACAAAACTGTAAAGAAACGGAGGCAAAATATGAACAGGCAATTATTTCTCGGTGTTGACGGTGGCGGAAGCAAAACCACCGCCGTTGTGTTTGATGAAACGGGTAATTTTGTATGCTCCTATGTAGGTGAGAGCATCAATTATTATTCCATAGGTCTTGATGCTGCCCGTGCCAATATGGCGCAGATTGTGGCTGAAATCGGCAAAACAGCAGGCTGTGAAAGCTTCAAAGGCGCAGTTATAGGTATGTCGGCGTTAGGCGAGAAAGCAACCGATGAGGAGCTTGAAGCTTTTGCAAAAGGTGTGATTGAAGCCGAAAACATTTACATGGATTCCGATTTATACATAGCAATGCAGGCGCTCAATGCCCGCGGGGAGTGTGCTGTGGTAATCAGCGGCACGGGTTCAATGGTTACCGCCAGAACAGAAAGCGGAGAGATGATTCACGCAGGCGGTTGGGGTCATATCCTCGGCGATGAGGGCAGCGGCTACTGCATTGGTCTTGATGCAATAAAAGCGGCAATTGCTTCTTATGAGGGCTATGGCGAAAAAACCGAGCTTTATGAGGAATGTCTCTCATTTTTTGAGATTGATAATATATATGACCTCATAGGCTTGTTTTATGATAAAGGCGTCAGCCGTAAAAAGGTAGCTGCGTTTGCTGTCAATGTCAGAGTACTTGCTGCCACAGATGATAAGGTAAGCTATGAGATTCTTGAAAGCGGAGCAAAAAAACTTTCCAAAACAGTGCTCAGCCTTATAAAGAATTTTTCAAAGGCTTTGCCCATAGGTCTCTGGGGCGGAATTTTCCAGCATTCTCAGCTTTATACAGGTATCTTCAAGCAGGAGCTTGCAAAAGAAGGATTTGAAAATGTAAAGCTGTTAAGCTTTACACCTGAAATCGGCGCAGTTTTTGCTGCATACAGATTTGCAGGGGTTGAAATAACCGAATCAGTTCTTGAAAATATTACAAACAGTTATCTGAGGAAAGGAAGAGAATAAGCATGAAAAAAGCCGTAATTCTTTGCGCAGGGTCAGGCAGTAAAATATGGCCCTATAATAAAATCCGATGCAAGGCGATGATTCCCGTATCAAACAAGCCCTGTGTTGCCCACGGTGTGGATATTCTTTGCGAGCTTGGATTTGAGGATATTATTATAGTCGGCAATCTTTTTGTTGAGGAAATAAAGGCTTACTTTGCAAAATATAATAACGTAACCGTTATCTCCGATTCAGCTCCCAAGGGTACAGCCTTTTCCCTGCTCAAGGCAAGAGAGTTTGCAGGCGGCGAGGATTTCCTTTGCCTTTACGGAGATACCGTTATTGATAAAGCGGACATGGAAGCTCTCATAAGTGCGTTTGAAGCCGGCTCGGATAATGCGGTGCTTGTTGATTCAATCAGAAGCAGGGCTAATGACTGCATAGGCTGTGAAGTTGAAGACGGTAAGATTGCTGAGATTTGGGGGCATTCAGAGGAGTCAACTCATTTCTTTGCCGCTTTTGCCCTTAAGGGTGATATATTTGCAACGCTTGAAAGAAATTCAGGCAGATTCACAAATGTTGAAGTAGGCATGATGCCTCATATAGAGGGTTATCTTGAAATGAGTCTTTGCGACCTGATGCGTGAGGGAGAGCAGATAGCTGCGGTAAGAGCGCAGAAAAAGGTGTTTGACCTCGATAAGCCCTGGCACATCATGGAGGCCAATTGCGAAATCAATAAGCGCCGCTGTGATGCACTGAGCAAGAATGAGCTTGCAGAGGGTGCAAGCATTGATGAAACGGCGGTTATCAACGGCTTTGTGAAGCTCGGCAAAAACAGCTCCATCGGAAAGAATGTAATAATAGATGGTAATATAATCGTTGGCGACAATACCCGTATTTACAACGGCGCAATAGTGCAGGGCAGCACGGTTATAGGCGATGAATGCGCAGTGCGCAACGCATGCTTTATTTCAGAGGGCTCAACCGTTGGCGATGAATGCGTAGTCAGCCATGCTGCAGAGCTTGAGGGCGTTATTTTTAAAAGAGTTTATCTCTATCATTATATGGAGTTTTACGGTGTTATAGGTGAAAATACCGACCTTGGCGCTGCAACAGTATGCGGAACTCTGCGTTTTGATAACGGCATTACCTCTCACCGCTGCAAGGGCAGAAAGGAATATCCCGAGTGCTACGGTGATGCAAGCTTCCTTGGCGATTACTGCCGTACGGGAGTCAATGCGATTCTCATGCCGGGTGTTAAGGTGGGCGCTTACAGCGTGGTAGGCGCAGGTGTGCTTCTCAATAAGGATGTGCCCGACAATACTTTGATTTACACAAAGCAGGAGCTTGTTGAAAAGCCCTGGGGCAGCGAGATTTACGGTTGGTAAACAATAATTCAGGGCTCGCTTCGTAAATGAAGTGAGCCCGTAATATTTACAGAAAAGCCCCCGGTGCTTACGCATCGGGGGCTGAAATGTTTTATTCTGTTATCTTATGCGGAAACGTTCTTGATAAGATTGGTGATGCTGGAGATAAGAGCTTTGATAATGTTAACGAAGGAAGGAGCGATAGAAACGATTGAGTTGATAGCAAGCTTGCCGTAGGAAAGGAAAATATCCCAAGCTGATGCGGGTTCCTCATAGAAGCCGTTATCCTTTGCATACTCAAAAGCAGCAGTTTCGTCTTCGCAATCAATTGTGAAGCCTTCGATCTTGGTGCCCTTTGCTTTGTAGCCGAAAGCTCTCTTGCCGATTTCTTCAACTTCGCTTGTGAGAGTTACGCTGGTGAAAGCGCAGTTAAGGAAAGCTTCCTTGCCGATTTTTGCGGTGGAGATGATGCTGGATTCAGCTTTTTCATCATAGTTAACCTTTGCAAGAGCGGTGCAGCCTTCGAAAGCGGAATCTTCGATTTCTTCAACACTTTCGGGGATTTCGATTTCAGCAAGAAGAGTGCAGCCGAAGAAAGCTTCTTCGCCGATAACGGTGGTTTCAGCCTTGTCAGCAAACTCTACGGTCTCAAGACCTGTGCAGCCTGCGAAAGCGGAATCGTCGATTTCTTCAACGCCTGCGGGGATTTCAACTTCTTCAAGGTTGGTGCAAGCAGCAAAAGCGGAAGCGCCGATTGCGGTAAGGTTCTTGGGGAAAGAGATTTCTTCAATGCCCTTGCAGCCATAGAAGCAACCTGAGGGGATTTCAGTGATAGCTGAGGAGAGGGTGATATCCTCAAGGTTTGTGCAGCCGCTGAATGCGGAAGCTGCGAGAGTGCTTACGCTGATAGTTTCAAGGCTTGTGCAGCCTGCAAAAGCGGAAGTGCCGATTTCAACAACCTTGCTCAGGTTGATATCTTCAAGGCTTGTGCAGCCTGCGAAAGAGGAGTCGCCGATTTCAATACCGTCAGCGAGAACTACTGTATCAAGGTTTTTGCAGCCGTTGAAAGCAGAGTTGCCGATAGCGGTCATGTTCTTGCTGCCGGAGATGGTCTTAAGAGCTGTGCAACCGTCAAAAGCGGAAGCGCCGATTTCGATTGCGTTCTTGAAGTCAACCTTTGTAACATAGAGGAAATCCTCAAATACGCTTGAGCTGATAGCTTCGGGACCGTCAATGATGATGGTCTTAACCTTGGTGCTGTCATCAAGGTTGTACTTTTCAATCCAGCCTGTGCTGTTTGAAAGAGTGCCTGAACCCTTAACGGTGAGAGTCTTTGCATCAGAATCGAAAATAAATGTGTCAGCAGCGTTGGGACCCCACTGTGCTTCGGTAGCAGCGCTTGCCATAAGTACAGCTGAACCGAATGTGAGAACAACTGCAAGGAGAATTGCTAAGGACTTTTTGAATGTTTTCATTTTTTGACTCCTCTCGGAAAATTTTAATAAGTTGCGGATTTTTCCGCTCTTTACAAATTTAAATTATATAACGAGGTTAACAATATGTCAAGATGTCAAAAGGCTAAAATGTTTAATTTATTATTAATATTTTTTTAACAGAGGAAATATTACCGAATTCGGTTCAATAAAAATTGGACGGTTATCAGAAGATTTCCTTGCTGTCAACCTGTGATTTGGCAAGAGCGATAAATTCATCTACGCCCATAGCGCCGAGGTCGCCCTCGCCCCTCTTGCGAACGGAAAGAGTGCCGTCTTCAATTTCCTTATCACCGATAAGGAGCATATAGGGGATCTTCTTGAGCTGAGCCTCACGGATTTTGTAGCCTGTCTTTTCGCTTCTGGTGTCAACCGTGGCGCGGAAGCCGAAGGAAGCGAATTTATCGGCGATAGCCTGTGCTGCTTCGTGGTGGCGGTCAGCAATGGGAAGAAGGCGAATCTGCTCGGGAGCAAGCCACAGGGGGAATGCGCCTGCGTACTTTTCAATAAGAAGAGCAAGTGTGCGCTCGTAGCAGCCGATTGAGGTTCTGTGAATGATGTAGGGATTCTTCTTTGTGCCGTCAGCCGCAACGTATTCCATGCCGAATTTTTCGGCGAGCATCTGGTCAATCTGAATGGTGATGAGGGTGTCTTCCTTGCCGTGAACATTCTTAATCTGGATGTCAAGCTTGGGTCCGTAGAAAGCAGCCTGACCGATGCCGATTTTGTAAGGAATCTCAAGGTGGTCAAGGATTGTGTGCATTATGCCGTGAGTCTTGTGTGACTGTTCGTCGGTGCCGATGTACTTGGCTCTGTCGTCAGGATCCCACTGTGAGAAACGGTAGGAAACGTCCTCATAAAGACCTAGGGTTTTGAGCATATAAATTGCAAGCTCAAGGCAGCCCTTGAATTCGTCCTCAAGCTGCTCGGGTGTGCACATAAGATGACCTTCGGAAATGGTGAACTGTCTTACCCTGATAAGTCCGTGCATTTCGCCGCTTGCCTCGTTACGGAAGAGAGTAGAGGTTTCGTTATAGCGCAGGGGAAGGTCACGGTAGGAGCGTGCTCTGTTGAGGTAAGCCTGATACTGGAAGGGGCAGGTCATGGGGCGAAGAGCGAAAACTTCATCGTCCTTTTCCTCGTCGCCGAGTACAAACATACCGTCCTGATAATGATCCCAATGGCCTGAAAGCTTATAAAGGTCGCTCTTTGCCATATAGGGAGTCTTGGTAAGGAGCCAGCCCTTGCTCTGCTCAACGTCTTCAACAAAACGCTGAAGAGTCTGGATGATTCTTGCGCCGTTGGGAAGAAGAATGGGAAGACCCTGGCCGATAAGGTCGCTTGTGGTGAAGATTTCAAGCTCTCTGCCGAGCTTGTTATGGTCACGCTTCTTTGCTTCTTCAATAGCCTCAAGGTGAGCTTCAAGGTCTTCTTTCTTTGTGAAAGCGGTGCCGTAAACTCTCTGAAGCATCTTATTTTTGGAGTCGCCTCTCCAGTAAGCTCCGGTGCATGAGGTGAGCTTGAAAGCCTTGATTCTGCTTGTGTCGGGGATATGAGGGCCGGCGCAAAGCTCATTGAATTCGCCCTGCTTGTAGAAGGAAATCTTCTCGCCCTTGTCAGCGTGTTCCTTAATAAGCTCAACCTTGAAAGCCTCGCCCTTTTCTTCCATGAGCTTTATAGCCTCGTCAGCGTCAAGCTCATATTTTTCCAGTTCAAGACCTTCCTTGACGATTTTCTTCATCTCTGCTTCGATTTTTTCAAGAACATCGGGAGTAAAGGGTACGTCAATATCAAAGTCATAGTAAAATCCGTTGTCAATAGCGGGGCCGATGGCAAGCTTTGCCTCAGGATAAAGCCTTTTAACTGCCTGAGCGAGGACATGGGAAGCCGTGTGACGGAAGGCCTCCTTGCCTTCTTTTTCATCGAAGGTTACGATTTCAAGAGCGCAATCCTCGGTGAGGGGAGTTCTTAAATCCTTAACCTCGCCGTTTATGCGGCAAACGCATGCAGCTTTGTAAAGACCCATGCCGAGGCTTTTGGCAACCGCCATAGCGGTTGTGCCGTTTTCGTATTCCTTAACTACGCCGCCTTTGAGTGTAACATTAATCATAAAATTTCCGTCCTTTCTTCAAGAAATTTGTTTCTAAAAAATAAAAAACTCCATCCCATACAAAACAGGATGAAGCAAAAGCCCCACGGTTCCACCCGTAATTGCGGAAAAATCCGCCTCTCAAGAAGCCTGTAACGGGGCTTGCCGGTCTGCCTTATCGTTGCCGCTTCGGCAGACACTCCGCAGTGGTTGCCGCACGGAACTTTTACTGCCTTCACAGCTTACGGCAGCTCTCTGAAAAAGCCACCCGTCCGGCTCTCTGCATCAATGATTTAAAATATTGGTATAATATTACCACCGTAAAATAATCTTGTCAATAGAAAAGATTTACTAATTAATAAAAATTACTTGACATGGGGCTATTAAAAGTATACTATATATACAATAGTGCTATTTTGTGCCGGGACGGTGGATTTCGGCTGAAAATATACTATAAGTGCTATTATTTTCGTATTACCATAAAATCAAAAAATCAAAGGACAGGAGGTAAAGCTTTTGCAAATCAGTTTAACGGTTTCTATTATTATCGCCGTTGTTGCTGCGGTTGTTTTTGCTGCCGTAGGCTTCGTTTTAGGCGGTTTACATAGAAAGAAAGTTTCCGAAGCGGCTATAGGCTCAGCCAAAACAGAGGCTGCAAGAATAGTCAACGAGGCTATCAAAACCGCTGAAGAAAAGAAAAAGGAATCTATCCTTGAAGCAAAGGAAGAAATCCACAAGCAGAGAACAGAAACAGAAAAAGAACTCCGCGAAAGACGCAAGGAAGTTCAGCGTCAGGAAAACAGACTTATCCAGAAAGAGGAAACTCTTGACAAAAAGACCGAAAGTCTTGAGAAGAAGGACGAAATCCTTCAGGAAAAAATCAAGGCTTCCGAAGCAAAGCTTGATGAAATCGAGAGCATAAAGAGAAGTCAGTTCGAAATGCTCGAGAGAATTTCCGGCTACACCAAGGAGCAGGCCAGGGATTATCTGCTTGAAACTCTTGAACAGAGCCTTGCTCACGAGAAGGCTCTCAGAATTCAGGAGTATGAGCAGAAAACCAAGGATGAATCCGAAAAACTTGCAAGAGAAATCATATCCACCGCCATTCAGCGTTGCGCTGCAGACCATGCGGCGGAAGCTACCGTTTCCGTTGTTGCGCTTCCCAATGACGAAATGAAGGGACGCATCATCGGCAGAGAGGGCAGAAATGTCCGTACCCTTGAAACAATCACCGGTGTTGACCTTATTATTGACGATACTCCCGAGGCTATCACCGTTTCAAGTTTTGACCCCGTACGCCGTGAAATTGCAAGGCTTACCATCGAAAAGCTTATTGCAGACGGCAGAATTCACCCCGCAAGAATTGAGGACATGTTTGAGAAGTCCAAAAAAGAAGTTGAAGCAACAATTAAACAGACCGGCGAGCATGCTCTTATTGATGCCGGCGTAAACGGAATCCACCCCGAAATTGTAAAGCTTCTCGGCAAGCTCAAGTACCGCACAAGCTACGGTCAGAATGTTCTCAACCATTCACTTGAAGTTTCCTATATTGCAGGTCTTCTTGCTTCCGAGCTCGGTGTTGATGTTAAGCTTGCAAAGCGTGCAGGTCTTCTTCACGATATCGGTAAGGCTATCGACCATGAGCAGGACGGTTCCCATGTTGAGCTCGGCGTTGATGCCGCCAAGAAGTATAAGGAAGGTGAGCAGGTTATCCACGCCATTCAGGCTCACCACGGTGATGTTGAGGCTAAAACAATTACTGCATGCCTTGTTCAGGCGGCTGATGCCATTTCCGCCGCAAGACCCGGCGCAAGACGCGAAAATGTTCAGAACTACATCAAGCGCCTTGAAAAGCTTGAAGGCATCGCTTCCGATTTTGAAGGCGTTGAAAGAACCTTTGCAATCCAGGCAGGCCGTGAAATCAGAATTATGGTCAAGCCCGATAAAATCAACGATGACGAAATGGTTCTTCTTGCAAGAAGCGTTGCTCAGAAGATTGAGGAAGAGCTTGAGTATCCCGGTCAGATCAAGGTTCATATCATCAGAGAAAGCAGAGCCTTCGACTACGCAAAATAATATTGAAGAGGGCTGCCTTTTCGGGCAGCCCATTGTAATTTGATAAGGAGTTGTGCTGTGAATATTCTTGCCGTAGGCGATGTTGTGGGCACTCAGGGTTGCGAATTTTTAAGGCGCAAGCTGCCCGCATTCAAAAAATTAAAGCAGATTGATTTTACCGTTGTAAACGGCGAGAATTCCGCCGCAGGCAACGGCATTACTCCTCTATCCGCTCAGTATCTTTTTGACAGCGGAGCGGATGTTATAACAACGGGTAACCATGTTTTCAGACGCAGGGAAATTTACGATTTTCTTGATGAGCATTTTGATGTAATCCGCCCGGCCAATTATTACCCCGAAAATCCCGGAAACGGTTTCACCGTTATCGACAAGGGATTTGTAAAAATCGGAGTAATAAACCTAGCGGGTAAATCTTATATGGACAATGCATCGAATCCTTTTACCTGCGTTGACGGTATTCTAAGGCAGCTTGAGGACTGCCGAATAATCCTTGTGGATTTCCACGCCGAGGCAACGGCTGAAAAGCGCGCAATGGGATTTTACCTTGCCTCGAGAGTTTCTGTTGTTTTCGGCACTCATACCCATGTTATGACCGCCGATGCTCAGGTGCTTGATGGCGGCACGGGTTATATAACCGATTTGGGAATGACGGGTCCGAAGGATTCGGTGCTCGGAGTAAAAAGCGAAATAGCAATCGGTTGGCTTAAAACGGGTATGCCTGCAAGGTTTGACACTGCGGATACCCCGTGTATGCTCAATGGCTGCATTTTTGAAGTTGACGAAAAAACAGGCAGAGCGCTCAGCGCTGAAAGTGTCTGTATAGAATAAACGGAGTTAATTATGGAACAGAAAAAAATCGACAGAATAAATGAACTTGCAAGAGCTTCAAGGGAGCGTGAGTTGACTGCGCAGGAAAAGAAAGAGCAGGCATTGCTCCGCCAGGAATATGTGGCATCCTTCAGGGCAAGTCTCACCGCTCAGCTTGACAATACCTATATAGTTGACGAGCAAGGCAACAAAACCCCCGTAAGGGAAAGAAGAAAGCCGAAGAATTAAGGTGACGAAAGAGTATGCAGAAGCTTCTCAGTTATATGCGCTCCGCCTGCCAGCAATATGATATGATACAAGACGGCGACAGAATAGCCGTAGGTGTTTCGGGAGGCAAGGATTCTGTTGCACTGCTTGCGGCTCTGGCAAATCTGCGCATTTTTTACCCCGCAAAGTTTGAACTTGTGGCAATTACCCTTGACCCTCGCTTCGGCGGCAAAGATGCCGATTATTCGGCAATTGAAGAGCTTTGCGAAAAGCTTGGTGTTGAATACATTATAAAAAGAACGCAGCTTGCAGAGGTTATATTTGATATAAGGAAAGAGAGTAATCCCTGCAGCCTTTGCGCAAGAATGCGAAGGGGCGCCTTGCACGATGCGGCAAAGGAAAACGGCTGCAACAAAATAGCGCTCGGGCACCATCTGGACGATGTGGCGGAAACCTTTATAATGAATCTTTTCAACGGCGGCACTCTGGATTGCTTCATGCCCGTGACCTATCTTTCAAGAAAAGATATTTATATGATAAGACCTATGATTTTTGCGCGTGAGAGTGATTGCGCAAGGGTGGTTCGCAGGGAGAATCTGCCTACAGTAAAGAGCAATTGCCCCGCTGACGGCACCACGGAGCGCCAGGAGGTAAAGGAATTTCTGAATTCCCTGGAGAAAAAATACGGCAATGTCCGTGAAAAAATCCTAGGCGCCATGCAACGTAAGGAAATCAACGGGTATTGATTGGAGAAAACTATGATTTTATCGGATAAAACATTAATGAAAATGCTTGAGGACGGCAGTCTGGTCGCTCAGCCAGTTGAGCCTGAGCAAATTCAGCCCGCAAGCATTGATATAAGGCTCGGCAACACATTCAGCATTGTTAAGGATTCTTCAAAGGGAATTATAAACCTTGAGGATAAAATTGAATACGAAACCATCCAAACCGATACTTATGTGTTGCTTCCAGGTCAATTTGTGTTGGCAACAACCATGGAGTATTTTGAGCTTCCGGATGACCTGACCGCCTTTGTTGAAGGCAGAAGCTCTTTGGGCAGAATGGGTCTTTTTATTCAGAATGCGGGTTGGGTTGACCCCGGTTTCAAGGGAGAAATTACCCTTGAGCTTTTCAATGCAAACCGTTGCGCAATTGAACTTAAGGCAGGCAGAAGAGTCGGTCAGCTTGTTTTCGCAAAAATGGATGAAAAGGCGCTCAATCCCTACCGCGGCAAGTATCAGGGTCAGAGAGGCGCAACAGGCTCAAGAGTTTTTATGGATAAGGAAATCAAATAATCTCTTCTCGGAAGGATGATATATAAATGAAATATTTAATAGTTCTTTATGACGGAATGGCGGACTATCCCGTGCCCGCACTCGGCGGCAAAACTCCCATGGAGCTTGCAAAAAAGCCGAATTTTGACCGCCTTGCGAGCAAAGGCGAGGTTGGCCTTGTCAGGACAGTCGGTGACGGACTCAAACCCGGCAGCGATATCGCAAATTTAAGCGTTATGGGCTATGACCCTGCCGTTTATTACACAGGCAGGTCACCGCTGGAGGCTGTAAGCATCGGCGTTAAAATGGCGGATGACGATATTGCCATGCGTTGCAATGTTGTAACCCTGAGCGATGAAGAAAATTACGATGAAAAAAACATGGTGGATTATTCCGCAGGCGATATTTCAAGCGAGGATGCCGCAGAGCTTATCAAAGCTGTGCAGGAGCATTTCGGCGGCGGTGAATTTGATTTTTACAACGGTGTAAGCTACCGCCATTGCCTTATTCACCACGGCGGCACTACTGAGCTCGGTTCAATGACTCCGCCCCACGATATTTCGGGCAGGGTAGTAGGCGAATATATTTCAACTCACGAAAACGCAGGTAAGCTTACCGCCATGATGCGTGAAAGCTACGCTCTTCTCAAAGATCATCCCGTAAACCTCAGACGCATTGCAAACGGTCAGAAGCCCGGCAATTCAATCTGGCTTTGGGGCGAGGGTAACAGACCTTCACTTGATAATTTTGAAGAGCTTTACGGCGTTAAGGGAAGCGTTATTTCCGCAGTTGACCTGCTTAAGGGTATAGGCATTGCCGCAGGCATGAACACTCCCGAGGTTGAAGGTGCAACAGGCTACATTGATACTAATTTTGAAGGCAAGGCAAAGGCTGCTGTTGAAGAATTCAAAAACGGCAGAGATTTTGTGTATATCCATATTGAAGCCCCCGATGAATGCGGCCACAGAAACGAGCCGGAAAATAAAATCAGAGCAATTGAGCTTATTGATGAAAAGGTTCTTCCTGTTCTTACAGATTACCTTGACGGTTGCGGCGAGGATTATAAGATTATGATTCTGCCTGACCATCCAACACCCATAGTTACAATGACTCACGCAAGCGACCCTGTTCCCTATATGATTTATCATAAGAACGGCGAGGTTGAAAGCGGAGTTGAAAGCATAAATGAAAACACCGCAAAGGCAACGGGCAATTACGTTGAGGTAGGTTACACTCTTATAAAGAAGTTTTTGGAGGTTTGAAAAATGGGATACAAAATTAATACAAAGTGCATTTTGAGCGGTTATTCACCCAAAAACGGCGAGCCCAGGCAGCTTCCCGTTTATCAGAGCACTACCTATAAATATGATTCCAGCGTTGAAATGGGCAAGCTTTTTGACCTTGAGGCATCGGGATATTTCTATACCCGTTTGCAGAATCCCACCAACGATGCCGTTGCCGCAAAGATTGCGGACCTTGAGGGCGGCGTAGGCGCTATGCTTACCTCTTCGGGTCAGGCGGCTTCCTTCTATTCGGTTTTTAACATTGCAGGTGCGGGCGACCATATCGTAAGCTCAGCTGCAATTTACGGCGGCACCTTTAATCTCTTCAATGTTACAATGAGAAAGCTCGGTATTGATTTTACCTTTATCAGTCCTCAGTCAACCGAGGAAGAAATTCAGGCAGCAATCAAGCCCAACACAAAGGCTGTTTTTGCCGAAACCCTTTCAAACCCTGCACTTGAGGTGCTTGATATTGAAACCTTTGCAAAGGTTGCTCACGCAAACGGCGTGCCTCTTATTATTGACAACACCTTCCCCACTCCCGTAAACTGCCGTCCCTTTGAGTTCGGTGCGGATATCGTTATCCATTCCACCACAAAGTATATGGACGGTCACGCAACGAGCGTTGGCGGAGTTGTTGTTGACAGCGGTAACTTCGACTGGACTCAGAACGATAAATTCCCCGGCCTTACCACTCCCGATGATTCTTACCACGGCATCACCTACACAGAGCGTTTCGGCAAGCTTGCATATATCACCAAGGCAACTGCTCAGCTTATGCGTGACCTCGGCTCAATTCCCTCTCCCTTTAACGCATTCCTTCTCAACCTCGGCCTTGAAACTCTGCCCCTCAGAGTTGAAAGACATTGCCAGAATGCTCTCAAGGTTGCTGAATTCATCAAGGAAAGCGGCTATGCGGTTGACGTTACTTACCCCGGTCTTGAGGGCAGTAAGGGCTATGAACTCGCAAAGAAGTATATGCCTGACGGCACAAGCGGCGTAATCTCATTCCGCATCAAGGGCGGAAGAGAGGCTGCAACAAAGTTTATGGATTCTCTTAAAATTGCCGAGATAGCAACTCACGTTGCCGATGCACGCACCTGCTGCCTGCATCCTGCAAGCACAACTCACCGTCAGCTTACCGCACAGGAGCTTATTGACTGCGGAATTTCAGATGACCTTATCCGTCTTTCCGTCGGTATTGAGTACGTTGACGATATTATTGCCGATGTAAAGCAGGCTCTTGAAGCAAGCGGTAAATAATGTATATATAAAAAATTGAAACAGCCCCGATTTCTCGGGGCTGTTTCTTCATTTCTTTAAGTACACCTGTAATTATGCTTCCTGAGGAGCAGCTACGGGGCAGGAGCTTGCGCAAGCGCCGCAATCGATGCAAGCGTCAGCGTCAATAACGTACTTGCCGTCGCCCTCAGAGATAGCGCCTACGGGGCAGTCTGCAGCACAAGCGCCGCAGGAGATGCAGTCATCATTGATTACATATGCCATGGTTTGTTTCCTCCTTATTAAATTTCACGAAATGACAATATTCGAGCTTAAACGGCTCAAGATTCTGTCACTTCGTTTATTGTAACATATTGTACGAAAAATGCAAGTGATTTTTTATTCCAAAAGAATTCTCCTGCATTTTTCGCTTCAACTAAAATTATTCAATACCCTTGAAGGCCTCGATTTCATCGCGGTTTACCTTGATTTTGGCATCCCTTACAAGCTTTACATCCTTACGGTTGAATACCTGGGGTGCGGCTTCAGGGCGGCTGTTAAGCTGCACCTTGAGAATGCCTGTAAGGAGGTTTACCTCGGTTACGGTTCCCGTGCCGTCTTTGGTTTCAACTATTGCGCCCACCTTGGGGGTTACCCTGAGCAGATGCTCGTATGCATCCTGCTCATACTTGAGGCAGCACATAAGCCTGCCGCATGTGCCGCTGATTTTAACAGGATTGAGGGAAAGACCCTGTTCCTTTGCCATTTTGATTGCAACCGGCTGGAATTCACCAAGGAAGGTGCTGCAGCAAAAAGGTCTGCCGCAGATACCGAGGCCGCCGAGCATTTTGGATTCATCCCTTACGCCTATCTGGCGAAGCTCAATTCGGGTTTTGAAAACTCCTGCAAGGTCTTTTACAAGCTCTCTGAAATCCACTCTGCCGTCAGCGGTAAAGTAGAAAAGAATCTTGCTCCCGTCAAAGGTATATTCATCATCAACGAGTTTCATGTCAAGCTTGTGTTTTTCGATTTTTTCTGTGCAGATGGCAAAGGCTTCCTTTTCCTTCTGCTTGTTTTCGTCAAACTTGCGGGAATCATCATCGGAGGCGATGCGTATAAGCTTTTTGAGGGGCTTTACGATTTGCTCATCCTCTATTTCACGGTTGCTCATGGCAACTTCGCCGCATTCAATTCCTCTTACGGTTTCAACGATTACTCTGTCGCCTTTTTTGAGTATCTGTCCGTCGGGGTCAAAATAATAAACCTTGCCGACTTCTTTAAATCTGACGCCGATTACTTCAGCCATATATTATCCTCCGTTTATTTGGTATCCGATCTGAGAAGAGTACAGATTCGGGTTATGATCAGGTTATAATTGCCGTTTCGCTCAAGGGAGCGGGCAAGTGTTACAATGCGCTTTTCAGTCTGAATAAGACGCTCCACGGTAAATTTTGAAGCGAGCTTCTGAGGGGTATCCCCGAAGCGTTCATCGGTTGTGATGCGACCCTTTGCCTTCATTGCTTCAACGGTAATTTCGTGCATAAGAGGGAAGGCTACTTTTAAAAGCTCTTTGTCTTTCTCAAAAACCGCTGCCGCCTCAAGAATTTCATAATCGGTTGCTGCCGTGAGCGCAGCCATCACATTTTTAGCCGCATCAAGCGCAGGGGCAAGCTTTGATGTGTCCGAATCGGCGTTGCCCAAAAAGAAAACCTGAGCTCTGGAAATCACTGTGGGCAGAAGCGCCGTTTTAATGGGGCACAAGAGCATGAAGAATGCGTATCTCGGCGGTTCTTCAAGTATTTTTAAAAGTGTATTCTGAGCCGAAACGGTAAGCGTGTGAGCTTCTTCAATTATAAAAACGCTTGAATCGGCTTCGTTGGGAATGATGCCTACGCTTGAAACGATGTTCTTAGCCGTTTCGTTTTTAACTGTTCCTTTTGAATCGGGCGAGTGAAGGCTTATATCCGCATGGGTGCCTGCAAGAGCCTTTTTGCAGGCGTTGCAGACGAGGCAGGGCTTTTGCTCACCGCTTTTGCATACGAGCGCCGCAGCAAGGTGACGGGCAAGGGTAAGCCTTTGCTCTGCGTTGCCGCCCTCAAGGATTACCGTGTGAGGAAATCTTCCCGAAGAAAGGGCGGAGATAAGTGAATTTTCTGTTGATTTATTAATCTCGGTGCCAAAATACTGCATAGCAAAATCCTTATAATCAGAGCTTAACGAATTTTTCAATATCAATCACAAAAACGGTTGCACCGCCTACCGTGATTTCAACTGGAGGGGCGATGAACTCAACAGCCCCCACGGGAGGCATTGCGGAAATCAACTGCTTGCGGCTGCTTGAATGCTCCTTGAGAATATCAAAGACAGTGTCAAGCTTATCCTCGTTAACACCCATTAGCAGAGTGGAGTTGCCGGAACGCAGAAATCCGCCCGTGGTGGAAAGTCTTGTAGCGCTCAGTCCGTTTTCCGAAAGAGCGCCGAGAACGCCGCCGCAGTCGTCATCGCTGATAATTGCAATTACAAGCTTCATGGTTAAAGCTCCTTTCAGATATCTGTTTCAAATAAGGCAAGGTTGCGTTCTATTACCTTTTTACCGCGCCAGGCAAATGCTCTGCCTTCAATGGAGGAATCGGCATCAATAACAGGTACGGCGGAAAGGATAAATTCTTCTATTTCCGAAAGCTTTATGTTGGAATTCATGGGGCAAACGCTCTGGCAGATGTCACACCCCCAGGCGCAGCCGCTTGATTTTATAAGCGCCTGTTCAGCTTCGCTGAGTTCGCCTTTTTTCTGAGTTACGGCAGAGAGGCAGGAGCCGAAATCCTTTGAGCCCAAAGTTTTTGACGGGCAGGCTGCGGAGCATTTGCCGCAATGCAGGCATTCGCCTGTGTTAAACTCCTCACCGAAGCATTGGAGAGTGGTAACGATTTCGCCTATAAAAACATACGAGCCGTATTCGGGGGTTATGAGTAATCCGTTATCGCCGATTACGCCGAGTGAGCATAAAGCGGCGCAGCAGACCTCCGGCACGGGGGAATTATCCGTAAAGAAGACAAAGCTTTCGCCGGGGAAGGCATTTCTGAGCTTTTCGCAGGCTTTTTCAAGCCTTGCGGAAATTACGCTGTGGTAATCCTTTACCACGGCATATTTTGAAATGTTGGAATTTTCGTAAATCTTTTCTTCAAGCAAATAGGGGAAAACTGCGGTTATGACGCTTTTGGCATCATCGGGAACAAGACGTTTTGCCCTGCAGTCGATAAGTCTATCCTTTATACTGTCAAAACTGCAAATGCCGAATTTTGGAGCGGCGCAATGCATAATCTGCGCTATTTTATCGTTCATAATCAGATAACTCCCGAAATGCCTATCATAAGCGGAATTGTGAGGATTGACATGAGGCTTACCGCCGAAACAACCTGAGAGGCAAGGCCTGTGTCACATCCGTACTTTGCCGCAAACATAACTGTGTTATTTGCAGGCGGAGCGCTTGAGCTTATAACAAGCGAGGTGAGCAGCGCACCTTCTATTGAGAAGAGTTTGTAAATAACAATCATTATTGCGGGCAGGGCAATAAGCTTGAGCCCTGCAACGCTGAGGATACGCCAGTTTTTGAACATGGATTTGAAATCGGCATGAGCCATGTATGTGCCGAACATGAGCATTGCAAGCGGAGTGTTAAGGCTTGCAATATAGCTTGAGGGCTTAAGGATAACCTCCGGCACGGTGATTCCCGAAAGGAAGAGGGGCAGACCGATTATAACGGCAATTACGCCGGGATTGAGCAGGATTTTCTTGAAATTGATTTCAACCTTTTCTGCGCCCTCGATTTTAGTTCCCTTGCTCATAATGTATATGCCGTGGGTGAAGCTGAAAATCTGGAAAGAAATAATTACCGCAGAGCAGTAGAACACACCTTCAGGCCCTACTATTGCGCTTACGAGAGGCAGCGACATATAGCCGCAGTTGCCGTAAGCGGAGGAGTATTTGTAGATTGCCGCCTTGTCTTTGGGTGAGCGGTTGAAGGAAACCGAGCACAGCGCAACCGCCACAATGTGAAGCAGAGCTCCGCAGCCCATGGCGATAAACAGCTTTTTTGCGGTTTCGGGTGTGTATTCGAGGGTGATAAAGGATTCAACTATCTTGAACGGGGTTACAATATAGAACAGCAGGTCGGTGCATTTAAGGGCTGTTTTTTCGGTGTAAAGCCCTGCTTTGTCTGCAATAAATCCGACTGCCACTATAATGTATAAAATGGCAACCTGCTTAGCTGAAAGCAGCATGCCGTCAAGCATTTCGGTAAAATTCATAGTTACAAATACGCTTTCAAAAAATATTATTCTTCGCTGTTTTCAGCGAGCGCTTCTTCCTTTGCATCGGCATTTCCGCCTGTCCAGCCGATTCTTGTGAATACAACTGAAAGGATGAAAAGAGCAACGCCGATATCGCAGTATTCAACGTTTGAGTACTCATAAAGCATTTCCTGATTGCCGCTGAGTAATACAATAAATCTGGGAACAAAGCAAATTAAAGCAAGGGTTGCGGCGGGCAGACCGTAGCCTACCAGCTTCCAGTCAAGCCCTTTTGATTCGATTTTGGAATTGAGCTGAGAGAATGCCATAAAGAACATAAGCATAAACGCAAGCATAAACAGCTCGAAAAGAAGGTCGGAAACCTTGATGAAGCTTATTGTTCTTGTGAAACGGTAAACAAGGCGGAACATGCACCACACAACGGGGGAAAGGGAGATGATTTTATACTCCGAAGCGTTGGATGAGCCTGAAATTACGCTCAGACCGAAAACGACGAAATAAATAGCGGTAAGAATTCCGAAAATGCACTGCGCAGCGATTACGAGAATGGGAGTGCCGGGAGCATCAACATCCTGATAAGCAACCATGCCTATAAGACTGTTGAGCGACAGCGCTGTTTCAAAAAGCACGGAGATTGCCGCAACAAGAGAGAGTATGCCCTGACCGGGTCGCTTTTCAACGCTGCGGTCAAAGCCGAGCTCTTTTTTGTAAATAAGAGCTGCCGCAATACTGATAACCAGACCTGCAGCAGTTGCAAAATAAAGGGCATAAATGCTCCAATGCTCGCCGCTGAAGAAGCCTGTGCCGGGTTCAAGAACACCTGCAAGGAACTGATATGTTCTTAAAGGTAACGCAATAAGCACAACAATGCAGAAGGCGATTGTTGAAATAAGGAAACCTGTATTTTTGTTTTTCATAAGCTGCACCGCCAATCAATATTAAAGTAGTTTGTTTTATCTGTTTGAAAGAGGAACGTATTTTTCGGGCTTGTTGAGATTCTTGTAAGCCGGACGGATAATTCTGCCGCCTGTGAGCAATTCCTCAATTCTGTGGGCTGACCAGCCCGCAACTCTTGCAACGGTGAAGATGGGGGTGAAAAGATCCTCAGGGATAGCAAGCATTTTGTAAACAAGGCCTGAATAAAGGTCTACGTTTGCGCACATAACCTTTCTTTCTCCTTTATAACGGGTGAAAATCTGAGGAGTAAGCTTTTCGATAAGGTCAAGAAGCTTGAACTCAGCCTCAAACTCGGTGCCTGCAGAGAATTCCCTTGCGTGAGCCTTGAGGATTTTTGCTCTCGGGTCAGAAAGGGTATAGATAGCGTGACCCATACCGTAAATAAGACCTGAGCCGTCTCCTGCTTCTTTTTTGATGATTTTTGCCAGAAAATCCGCAACCTGACCTTCGTTTGAAATGTCTTCAACTCCGTTTTTGATGTGCGAAACCATGTCGGTAACCTTGATGTTTGCGCCGCCGTGCTTGGGTCCCTTGAGAGCGCCTATTCCTGCCGCAATTGCGGAATAAGTGTCGGTACCGCTGGAGGTAAGAACTCTGTTTGCAAAGGTTGAGTTGTTACCGCCGCCGTGCTCTGCGTGCACCATAAGGCAAACGTCAAGCAGTTTTGCTTCCTCAAGAGTGAACTTTCTGTCAGACCTGATGGAGTTAAGCACCGCCTGTGCGGTGGTATGGTCAGGCTTAATCTGATGAATGTACATACTCTTGTGGTAATAATGTCTGCGCTTTACCTGATAAGCGTATGCCATTATAGCGGGCATTTTTGCGATTATCTGAATGGTCTGGCGAAGAACATTTTCAACTGAAGTGTCATCGGGATTTTCATCGTAGGAGTAAAGAGCAAGCACGGAGCGTGCAAGCTTGTTCATGATATCGGGCGAGGGAGCCTTCATTATCATATCCTCAATGAAATCCTCGGGCAATTCTCTGTTTGCCGCAAGCAGACGGGTGAAGGAATCAAGCTGATTTTCATCGGGCAGAGTGCCGAAAAGCAGAAGCCATACGATTTCTTCGTAGCCGAAGCGGTCTTCTTTTTCACAGCCTGCGACTATATCGCTCATGTTGATTCCTCTGAAGTTGAGTCGGCCTTCCCTGGGGATTTTTTCGCCGTCGTCAATATAGTAACCGTCAACGCTGCATACGTTGGAAATGCCTGTCATAACACCCGTGCCGTCAGCGTTTCTCAAGCCTCTTTTGATTCTGAATCTTTCAAAATCGGCAGGGTCAATGCGGTTATATTCCTTAATCTGACTGCATAATTCTTTAAGTGTGAGTTCCTGTGAGCCTGAATGCTCGGTAGTGAATTCGATACCCAATTTATAGCCTCCTTGTAAAAGGGATATTACTCCAAGTTAATTGCGTTATATTATACACCTTATAATATATAAAAGTCAAGAAGAAAGGATGATTAACAGTGAGGATTTATGCGGTGATATGCATGATAGTGGCATTTGCTATGGTGATAGCTCCCACGGCGGCTCTGGGTAAGGAGGAGAGAAGCCGTGAGGAGGTTACGCAGGCGGCAAGCGAAAAGCAGGAGGATGCCGATACTATTGCCGTGCTTGCGGCGGCATCGGGCAAGGTTGAGGAGATAGAAATGAGAGAGTATCTTATCGGTGTTACTGCGGCGGAAATTTCCCCTCTGAGCCATGAGGAGGCGATAAAAGCGCAGGCGGTTGCCGCCTATACTTACGCCCTTTACACAAGAAATAAAAACCGAAAATCCGAAAACGATTCCCTTAAAGGGGCTGATATCACGGATTCAAGCGCCACTCATCAGGCTTATCACGGCAAGGGAAAAAGGCAGGAGCGTTTCGGTGAGAATTTTGATGAATACGAAAAGAAAATATCGGCTGCGGTGGATGATGTGCTCGGCATATACATGGTGTATGACGGTGAGCCCGTGCTTGCTGTTTATCATGGCATAAGCAACGGAAAAACACAGAGCGCAAAGGGCTTGTGGGGGAGCGAAATCCCTTACCTGCAAAGTGTTTCGAGCGCCGGTGATGAGCTTTCACCCGATTATTCGGACACTGTGATTTATACAGTTGAGCAGTTTGAAGAATGTATGGGAGAGCTTGGCGCCGAACCCGAAGGCGATGCGGAGGATTGGCTCGGAAAGCTTGAGGAAAATTCCGACGGATATGTGAAAACCCTTGAAATCTGCGGCAAAAAATATACGGGTGTTCAGGTGAGAAAAGCATTCGGGTTAAAAAGTGCGTCGTTTACTGTTGAGTATACCGAAGCAGGCTTCAGATTCAGAACCCTCGGCTACGGTCACGGCGTGGGAATGAGCCAGTATGCGGCGGATTACATGGCACGGCAGGGGAGCGGCTGGCAGGAAATTCTTGAGCATTATTACACGGGAATCGAATTTGCGAAAATATAGTCAATTCGCTTGTAATAAAAGGATTTTTGTGATATACTGTTTTCCATTGATTGCGGAAAGGACAGTAGTTATGAGCGGCATTTTTGAGAAAACAAAGTATTTTATAGTTGACATGGACGGCACCTTTTACCTTGACGGCACCATTATCCCCGGTGCGGATGAATTCCTTAAAGCCGTGCGTGAAAGCGGAAGGGATTTTTATTTTTTCACAAATAACTCCTCCAATAATGTTGAGGTTTGCCGCAGCAAGCTTGAAAAAATGGGCTTTCCCGTTGATGAAAAAAGAGTTATAATTTCTTCCCATGTTGCAATTGATTATATTAAAAGAAATTACGCAGGCAAGCGTGTTTTTCTGCTCGGCAATGAAAGACTTACGGGCGATTTTCTTGCGGCGGGAATTGAGCTTGTAAACGATAACCCCGATGTTGTGGTGCTCGGTTTTGACACTACTCTTACCTATCAGAAAATGTGGGATGCGGTAAGGTTCCTTGCAGACGGAGTTGATTATATCGCCACCCATCCCGATAAAAACTGCCCCACGGCGGACGGATATATGCCTGACACAGGCTCCATGATTGAGCTTTTTGCCGCTTCAACGGGCAGAAGACCCGTTGTGCTCGGCAAGCCCATGACCGCAACGGTTGATTATGTTAAGAACTTCCTCGGTTGCGAGGCTGAAGAGCTTGCATTTATAGGTGACCGCCTTGAAACTGATATTGCAATCGGCTGCAATCACGGCATTCCCTGCGCTCTTGTTTACAGCGGAGTTACCACCCCCGAAATGTATGCCGCATCTCCATTTAAGGCGAGCGTTGCGGAGGAAAACATGAAGGCGCTTATCAAGTATCTTTAAGAAAGAGGTGCTTTACGCCCTCTGCGGTGTTTATATAAAAAGTCAGTTCGAGACCTTCCTGACTGATGCTTTGTGCATCGAATCAAAACTAAAGGAGAATAAAAATGAATAAGAACAAAAAAGTCATCCTGCTTGCGCAGGGTGCCATGATAGCTGCGGCGTATGCGGCGGCAACATGGCTAAGTGCGGTGTTCGGCATCGCATACGGAGCGGTTCAGTTCCGCTTTTCGGAGGCGCTTACCGTGCTCAGCGTTTTTACTCCCGCGGCTGTGCCGGGGCTTACGGTGGGCTGTATACTCGGCAATATTTCAAGCCCTTACGGTGTGTGGGATATTCTGATAGGCTCGCTTGCAACCTTGCTTGCGGCTTTTTCGGCAAGGGCGCTGAGAAACATTAAAATCAAAGAGCTTCCGCTTTTTTCGATACTTATGCCGGTTGTGTTCAATGCTCTTATAATCGGCGCAGAGGTGACTTTTTTTCTCGGCTCGGATGCCACATTTTCAGGCTTTGCGCTCAGCGCTGCTCAGGTAGGAGCGGGCGAGCTTGCAGTGTGCCTCGCAGGCGGAATTCCTCTTTTTTACGCAATAAACAAATCGGGAATATTTAAAAAACTCAAATAAATAAAATTTGACCGTAACTCCTCAACAAACGGAGCTACGGTCAATTCAATTTTATTCAAGTTCTTTTGCAATATTTGCAAGCTCTTCTCTTATCTTTATATGCTGAGGGCAGACCTCTTCACACAGTCCGCAGTTGAGGCATTCCGATGCCTTGCCCGCATCCTCGGTGTTCCTGTTGTAACCGCCCTTTGCGTTTTCAAGATTGCCGTACATTTTGTATGTATTCATAACCTTGAAAAGCGAAGGAATTTTAATTTTTGCAGGGCAGCCCTCAACGCAGTATTCACAGTTGGTGCAGGGGATATTGGCAAGTGAATTCATGATTTCGCCCGCTTTTTCAACGGTTTTGCGTTCACAGTCGGAGAGAGGAGAGAAATCTTTCATATAAGAGATATTGTCCTCAAGCTGCTCGGGGGTTGACATACCTGACAAAACGGTTATTATTCCGTCCAATGATGCTGCAAAGCGTATTGCCCAGGATGCACAGGAGGCATCGGGGTCGGCTGCTTTGAAAATTTCTTCCACCTCTTTAACGGGAGAGGCAAGTTTGCCGCCCTTAACGGGCTCCATAATAATTACAGGCTTGTTGTGCTTGCGTGCAACCTCGTAGCATTTGCGTGCTTCAATATCGGGGCTTTCCCAGTCAATGTAATTTATCTGAAGCTGAACGAATTCTGCCTCTGGATGGGCGGTGAGAATTTCATCAAGCACATCGGCTTTATCGTGGAAGGAGAATCCCACATGGCGGATAAGTCCTTCCTCTTTTTTCTTGAATACAAAATTCCAAATATCAAATTCATCATAGAATTTAGTGCGGTTTCCGCCGAGATTGTGGAGAAGATAATAGTCAAAATATCCTGCTCCCGTGCGCTCAAGAGAGGTATAAAAGAGCTGCTGAGCATCCTCTTTTGTTTTTACGCCCTCCCATGACGGAAGCTTTGTTGCAAGCTGGAAACTGCTTCTTTCGTATCTGTCAACCAGCGCAGCCTTTGCCGCTTTTTCGCTTTCACCCTCGTTATAGCTGTAAGCGGTGTCAAAATAGGTGAATCCGTTTGCCATGAAGGCATCCACCATCTGCTTGGTTTGCTCAATGTCAATTATTTCCTTGCCGTCAACGGTTGTTTTGGGCAGACGCATAAGACCGAAACCGAGCTTCTTGATGTTTTCGCCGAGATATTTTTCCATAAAGAAGTCCTCCGAGTGTTGTTTATAATGTTATTTTTGAATTATAACAGAAAAACATTGCATTGTAAAGTGGTCAGTACCTGTTAAGGCAAACGTATGCCGCCTTGTGCGAGGCGCAGTCGGGGATTATATCGGCGGTTGAACGGTAAAAATCGGCGTATTCGGGTAAAAACAGAAATTCGCTCACAGAATCGGGACGGTTGCCGAGAGCGATTTTACTCATCAGCTTTTCTCCTGTTTTCAGCTTTTCAGCATAGCTTTTACCGCCGCATTTCCATTGTATATATTTTGCCGTAAGCTGTACTTCAACGGAAAAATAATCGCTCTGTACACAGTTGAGACCAAGCAGAAAAAGCGTTTCACAGTCAGCTTTGCCCGTGGCGGGGATGCCTTTTTCCTCCTGAAAATCCTTGATTGCACGGCGTACCTCAAGCGAATATCCGCCGTCAGGCTGACCCTTATAATACCCTGAATCTCTCAGCTTTTCTTGCAGAAGCCTCACTTCTTCGCCGTTGGCGCCGGGTGAAATTACGCTTATGCTTTCTTTTTCGTAGAGCGAGGAAAACAACATAAGCAGCACCGTGTTGAGAGCAAGAATTATAACTATTTTCCACGCTCTTGTTATTTTTTCTTCCAAATTTTATCCGCACCTTTTCCTGTTTTAATATTATTTTTAGTTTTCACCGGCTTACAAACCGATTTAAATAGCGGAAAAAACAAAAGCATAAAATTCCTGTTGACACGGAAAACAAAGTGTGATATATTCTAATCGAACAAATGTTCGAAAGAAGGAAAGAAAAATGTCAGACAGGGAGATACTCCATTGTGACCTTGATAATTTTTTTGCAAGCGTTGAAACTTTTTACAGACCCGAACTCGGCAAGGTGCCGATGGCTGTGTGCGGAAGCGAAGAGGAGCGCCACGGCATCGTTCTGGCAAAAAATCAGCTTGCAAAGCAATACGGGGTAAAAACGGCTCAGGCAATCTGGCAGGCAAAGCAACTTTGCCCCTCGCTTGTTACGGTTGAACCGCATTATGACAGATATGTTGAATTCTCAAGGCGGGCAAGAGCTGTTTATGATAGCTATACCGATATGGTTGAGCCTTTCGGAATTGATGAATGCTGGCTCGATGTTACGGGCAGCCGCCTTATTTTCGGCAGCGGAGAGGATATAGCCAGGCAGATAAACCGCAGAATAAAGGAAGAAATCGGTATCACGGTTTCGGTCGGAGTAAGTTTTAACAAATGCTTTTCAAAGCTCGGAAGTGACCTCAACAAGCCTGACGGAGTAACTCTTATCACAAGAGAAAATTTCAAAGATACCGTGTGGGGGCTGCCGGTGCAATCCCTGCTGTGGGTGGGAAAAAGCACTCTTGCAACGCTTCAGCGCCTTGGAATTTACACGATAGGAGATATTTGCCGCACGAGGCTTTCCGTTCTGGAGGCGGTGCTCGGTAAAAACGGCAAATCGCTTTATGCAAATGCAATGGGTATGGATGCCTCACCCGTTATCAGGGAAAGCGAGCAGCCGCCGGCAAAGAGCATAGGCAAAAGCGTTACCGGCAGGGAGGATTTGAAAAGCGACCTTGAGGTTTACAGGGTGCTGCTTGGTCTTTGCGAAGAGGTTTCGGAAAAGCTGAGAAGCTGTTCCTTGCTTGCGGGCGGAATTCAGATTCATATACGGGACAGTATGCTGGTTTGCGCCGAAAAGAGCATGAAGCTTGAAAGGCCCACCCGCCTTGCAAAGGAGCTTGCCAACGAGGGCTTCAGGCTGTTCAAAAGCAGTTGGCAGTGGCACAGGCAGGTGCGCTCAATCGGAATAAGGGCAACAAGGCTTGTGTGTGACGGGGTGGATTTTCAGCTTGAATTTGATTACGATTACAGCAGGGCGGTGCGTGAAGAACGGCTTGAAGAGAGCGTTGACTTGCTCAGAAAACGCTACGGCAGGCAGGCTGTGGTGAGGGCTGCATTGCTTTAAAATCAATGCTTTCGCTCAAAGAAACAAAAAAACGGTGAATTTATGTGGAAATGTAACAAAAATTTTGTTATAAGTAAAAATTGTTGTTGACAAATGTTTAAATTTCTATTATGATATTACTCAATTAAGGGCTTTGCGAGGTGTTTTTATGCCCCGTGCAAAAAAATCTTCATTAAAGGTAGAAGAGCTCGTCCTTCTCGCCCAGCAGGGTGACGATAAAGCCATGGCTCAGCTTGTGGCGGAGGTTACCCCTATTGCAGCGGCAAAGGCAGCTTCTTATAAAGCCAAAGAGCTTCGCTTGTTTAATGAGGATTTGATTCAGGAGGGCATGCTCGGTTTCCTTGATGCAGTAAGAACCTTTTCGCCCGAGGGCGGCGCATCCTTCCGTACTTATGCGGATGTTTGCATTAATAACCGCATTATAGCGGCGGTTCGTCTGCATTGCAACGCAAAGAATTTTGCGCTCTCATCGGCAATAGGCTTTGAGAATGAGGAAAACGGCAGTTCGGCCTGTGCGAGCGACCCTCAGGATATCGTAGATACCCGAGCGGGTGCCGCTATGGTTGAGGAGCTGGTGTCAAGCAAGGCAGGGCTTACTGAGCTTGAAAAGAAGGTAGCTCATCTCAAGCTCGCAGGTTGCAGCTATGCTCAGATTTCCGCTTCCCTCGGAGTAGGCGAAAAAACAGTCGATAATGCCCTTCAGCGTGTCAAGAAAAAATTGCGCGCAAAACTTTGATATGCCCCCGTAGCTTAAAGCAGAGCGTTGTTCAATCACAAAGGTGACGGTGCGATTCCGTCCTAGGGCAAAAATATTTTCAAGCGAGGTTAAAAACAATGTACGAAGACAAAACACTCACCTGCAAGGAATGCGGCGAAGAATTCATTTTCACAGCCGGCGAACAGGAATTCTATGCTGAAAAGGGTTTCGTAAATGAGCCCCAGCGCTGCAAGGCTTGCCGTGATGCACGCAAGAATGTTGCCCGTGGAGAACGCGAATGGTTTGAAGCTACCTGTGACGAATGCGGCGGCGTAGCAAAAGTTCCCTTCAAGCCCCGTGAGGACAGACCTGTTTACTGCAGCGAATGCTTTGCAAAGAAGCAGAATCAGGACTAATTAACTTGCAAAACTCAAGCACCGTGAATCGCAAGATTCGCGGTGCTTTTTTCTTTCATCAAAGCATGAGCTTTTCCAGAGCCTTTACGCTGTCCGCTATATAATCGGCGCCAGCCTGCGCCAATTCTTCTTTGCTCCCGAAGCCGTAGGTGACGCCTATGCTTTTTACCCATGCTTCCCTTGCGCCGAGGATGTCAAAATGTCTATCGCCAACCATAACCGTTTTGCTTTTGTCTGCACTAAGCTGAGCGCAGGCGGATTCCACAAGGGCGGTTTTGCTAGAATCCGTATTTTTAAAGTCGGGGGCGCTTATTGCCCCGAAGAATTCACCGTAGCCGAGATGCTCAATGATTTTTCTTATAAACTTCTCGGGCTTTGCGCTGGCAATTGCAAGATTTGTTCCGTTTGCATGAAGAGTGCGTATAAGCGAATCCATTCCCTCGTAAAGCTCAAACATATATATTCCATTTTCGGAATAGTTGGCTCTGTAAATCTTAACGGCTTCCTCTGCGGTTTCTTTGTCAATGCTAAGGGTGCGCATGAAGCTGTCAAGCAGGGGAGGACCAACGAAGGAGCGAAGCTGTACCTCGCTCAGAGGCGGAAATCCGAGCTTTTTTACTGCAATTGATGCGCAGGTGAAAATACCTTTTGAGGTATCGGCAACCGTTCCGTCAAAATCAAAAAGAACAAAATCAAAATTTCCTGCCACAAAATCACCCTCCTTTTAAACAAAATTGATTATAACATACTTTACTTTTTAATAAAAGCGTTATATAATAATTTTTTAGTAAATGAATTCGCTTTCGTTGGAGGTTTTATAAATGGAATATAAGTTTTCAAAGGGTATAGCTGAGCTTAAGCCCTCGCTTATCCGTGAAATTCTTAAAAGCACCGCAGGTACCGATACCGTGCCCCTTTCGGCAGGCAACCCTGCACCCGATGCTTTCCCTGTTGACGATGTAAAAAAGATAATTAACGATGTGTTTGAGAATGAGCCCGTGCTTGCTCTCCAGTACGGTGTAACCGAGGGCTATGTGCCTCTTATCAGCGAGCTTGAAAAGCTCTGCAGGGAGCGTTACGGTGTTTTCGGGGAGAATGATGCGGTTATGGTTACCTCGGGCGCTCAGCAGATTATGAGCCTCCTTTCCCACGCAATGCTTAATTACGGTGATACCGTAATTTGCGAAGAGCCCTCATTCATCGGCTCTCTCAACTGCTTCAGAGCATTCGGCGCAAATCTTGTAGGTGTACCTGTTGAGGCGGACGGTATGAATATTGCAAGCCTTGAAGAAGCGCTTATCAATAATCCCGATGCAAAGTTTATTTATACAATCCCCAATTTCCAGAATCCCTCAGGCGTTACGATGAGCCTTGAGAAGAGAAAGGCAGTTTATGAGCTTGCCAAAAAATACGGCGTGCTTGTGCTTGAGGATAACCCTTACGGCGAAACAAGGGTTGCGGGCGAGGATGTGCCCGCAATAAAGACCTTTGATGAGGAAGGTATTGTGGTTTATGCAGGCTCTTTCTCAAAGATTGTTGCGCCCGGCATCAGAGTAGGCTTTGTGTGCGCAAACAAGGAGCTTATATCCAAAATGACTGTTGTAAAGCAGACTCAGGATGTTCATACTCCGCTTTCCTCTCAGCTTATTGTTTACAAGTGGCTTACCGAGTGTGATTTTGAAGCTCATATTCTTAAAATCAAGGATATTTACCGCAGGAAGCTCAATCTTCTTTGTGATTGCATTGATAAAGAACTCAGCGAGTTTGTTGAGTATATCCGCCCCGAAGGCGGTCTGTTTGTGTGGTGCAAGCTGGCTGACCATATCGATATGCTTGATTATTGCAAGAAGGCTGCCGCTGCAGGCGCCGCTGTTGTGCCCGGAGTTGCATTCCTTTGCGATGAAAGCGCAAAAACCCAGTACATCCGCCTGAATTTCTCAACCCCCTCCGATGAAAAAATCGTAAAGGGAGTTAAAATTCTTGCCGATGTTGCACGCACTTATGAATAATAACCGAAAGGATTGTTATAAATTATGGAAAATACACCCGTTGAACGCAAAAAGCGAGTTTTAAGTCTTATCCAGCCCACGGCGGTGCCCACCCTCGGCAACTACCTCGGCGCGCTCAAGAACTGGAAGAATATGAGCGAGGATTATGACTGCATTTACGGCGTTGCCGATTTGCACGCTCTTACAATCCATCCCGACCCTGCAAGCCTTCGCAAGCAGTCGCTTGAGATGTTTGCGCTTATGCTTTCTGTCGGTCTTGACCCTGAGAAGAATATTGTTTTCTTCCAGAGCCATGTTCACACACACAGCGAGCTTGCATGGATTCTTAATTGCTATACTCAGTTCGGCGAAGCATCAAGAATGACTCAGTTCAAGGAGAAATCTGCAAAGCACGCAGGCAACATCACCGTTGGTCTGTTTGACTATCCCGTGCTCATGGCGGCGGATATTCTTATTTATCAGGCCGATTTTGTTCCCGTAGGAGCTGACCAGAAGCAGCACCTTGAGCTTGCAAGGGATATTGCCGACCGCTTCAATACAATGCGAGGCAATACCTTCGTGCTTCCCGAGCCTTTCATAGGCAAGGTAGGCGCAAAGATAAGCAGCCTTCAGGATCCTACCCAGAAGATGTCAAAGTCAGACCCCAACCCCAAGGCATCCATTTCGCTGCTTGACCCTCCCGAGGTTATTCTCAAGAAGTTCAAGTCTGCCGTTACGGATTCCGAGGCTGTTGTAAGATATGCTGACGGTAAGGACGGCATCAACAATCTTATGGCAATCTACTCCTGCTGCACCGGCAAGAGCTTTGAAGAGATTGAAAATGAATTTGCGGGCAAGGGCTACGGCGATTTCAAGGTTGCTGTTGCAGAGTCTGTAATCGAAGAACTCCGCCCCGTTCAGGATAACTTCAAGCGTCTCATTGCCGATAAGGCTTACCTCAACGAGGTTGCAAAGCAGGGTGCAGAGGCGGCAACAAGAATTTCTCAGCGTACCCTTGCAAAGGTACAGAAAAAGGTCGGCCTTTATATGCCGTGATAAAATATGCGGATTTAATGAATTCTTTTTCAGCATATTTTCATAAAAATTCATAAACAGTGAATAAAAATTCAAAAAGCGCTTGACTTTCTGAATATTTGCTGTATAATCTAACCATTGTCAAAAAATATCGGAGGTATTATCATGAAAGAAATCAAAAAAGTAGTTCTCGCATATTCCGGCGGTCTTGATACATCAATCATCATCCCCTGGCTTAAGGAAAACTATAACAACTGTGAAGTTATCGCTGTTTCGGGCGACGTAGGTCAGGGCACTGAGCTTGACGGTCTTGAGGAAAAGGCAATAAAGACCGGCGCTTCCAAGCTTTACATTGAGGACCTTAAGGAAGAGTTTGTAAACGAATACATTTTCCCCACCCTCAAGGCAGGCGCTGTTTATGAGAAGGATTATCTCCTCGGCACATCCTTTGCACGCCCCGTAATCGCTAAGAGAATCGTTGAAATCGCTAAGGCTGAAGGCGCTGACGCTATCTGCCACCGCTGCGCAGGTAAGGGTAATGACCAGGTTCGTTTCGAGCTTGCTATCAAGGCTTTTGCTCCCGAGATGCAGATTATCGCTCCCTGGAGAATCTGGGATATCAAGTCCCGTGAAGAGGAGATCGAGTACGCAGAAGCACGCAACATTCCTCTTAAGATTAACCGTGAAACCAACTATTCCAAGGATAAGAACCTCTGGCACCTTTCCCACGAAGGTCTTGACCTTGAAGACCCTGCAAACGAACCCCAGTATCTTAAGGAAGGCTTCCTTGAGATGGGCGTAGCTCCCGAAGCAGCACCCGACAAGCCCACATACGTTACCATTTCCTTTGAAAAGGGCGTTCCCGTAGCACTTGACGGTGTTAAGATGGGCGGCGTTGAGATGATTACAAAGCTCAACGAAATCGGCGGCGCAAACGGTATCGGCCTTGCAGACCTTGTTGAAAACCGTCTTGTAGGCATGAAGTCCAGAGGCGTTTACGAGAATCCTGCAGGCGCTATCCTTTACAGAGCTCACGAAGTGCTTGAAACCATCTGCCTTGACAGAGATACTCAGCATTATAAGGAGCAGGTTGCTCTCCGCTTTGCAGAGCTTGTTTACTTCGGTCAGTGGTATACTCCTCTCAGAGAAGCTATCTCCGCTTTTGTTGATTCCACTCAGCAGACCGTAACAGGCGACGTTAAGCTTAAGCTCTACAAGGACAACATCATCAACGCAGGCGTAACCTCTCCCTATTCACTTTACAGCGAAGCATTCGCAACCTTTGATGAGGATGAGGTTTACAACCAGAAGGATTCCGAAGGCTTCATCAACCTCTTGGGTCTTCCTCTCAAGGTAAGAGCAATCCTTGAAGCTGAAAGAAACAATTAAGTAATTAAATATAAAAAGAGTGACTGCATTCAGGATGCAGCCACTCTTTGCGTTTACTGAAAGGAGTAAATATGAAGCTCTGGGCAGGCCGCTTTTCAAAGGAAGCGGATAAAAAAACCAACGATTTCAACTCCTCCATTGCAACCGATTCAAGGATGTATGAGGAGGATATTACAGGCAGCATCGCTCACGCAACAATGCTTGCCGCCAAGGGTATAATTTCAAAAGAGGATTCTTTGCAGATTTGCACCGCTCTTGCCGAAATTAAAGAGGAAATTGCAAACGGAACTCTGCTTATTGACCCCAATGCAGAGGATATACATACTTTTATCGAGGCAACTCTTACCGAGAGAATCGGCAGCGCAGGCAAAAGACTGCATACAGGCAGAAGCCGTAACGACCAGGTAGCGGTTGACATTCGCCTTTATCTGAGAAAAGAATGCGATGCGCTTTATGAGCTTGTTGAAAAGCTTATAGCATCCATTGAAAACAAGGGTGATGAATATAAGGACGCAATTATGCCCGGCTATACTCACCTTCAGAGAGCGCAGCCCATTACCTTCAAGGCTCATCTTACCGCTTACGTTGAAATGCTCAAGCGTGACCTTGGCAGACTTGCCGATGCAAAAAAGAGGATGAACGTTTCTCCTCTGGGCAGCGGAGCCCTTGCGGGCACAACCTATCCCATTGACCGTGCGATGACCGCTCAGTTGCTCGGCTTTGATTCTTATACCCTCAGCACCCTTGACGGTGTGTCGGACAGAGACTTCTGCCTTGAGCTTGCAAGCGTGCTTTCAATAATTATGGTGCATCTTTCAAGGCTTTCGGAGGAAATAGTAATCTGGTGCTCCTGGGAATTCAAATTTGTTGAGCTGGACGATGCTTTTTCAACCGGCTCCAGCATAATGCCCCAGAAGAAAAACCCCGATATCACCGAGCTTGTAAGAGGCAAATCGGGCAGAGTTTTCGGCGACCTTATGACTCTTCTCACCGTTATGAAGGGCTTACCGCTTGCATACAATAAGGATATGCAGGAGGATAAGGATGCGATTTTTGATGCTTTTGATACCGTCAAAATCTGCGTGGATACTCTTATCCCCATGATTGATACGATGAAAGCTATTCCCGAAAATATGAGAAAAGCGGCGGCAGGCGGATTTATAAACGCAACTGACTGCGCTGATTACCTTGTTTCAAAGGGACTTCCTTTCAGAGATGCATACAAGGCAACGGGCGAGATTGTAGCCCTTTGCATAAAGAGCGGCGAAACACTTGAGAGCCTTTCGCTTGATAAATACCGTGAGGTATGCGAACTGTTTGACGAAGGCGTTTATGAAGCAATAAAGCTTGAAAACTGCGTAGCACGCAGAGGAATGTAATATAAACACGGGTTGTCACAGACAGCCCGTGTTTTTTTGCATCAGAAAAGCGCCCTCTTTACGAGGACGCTTTTCCTTTTGCATTGGGTTTTGAATTGAGGAGGGGTATTGTAGTCCCATGCGGTCGGGACTATAGAGTCGGCAAAGGGTGCGGCTCCCTTTGACCTCCGACTGATTGAAGTATAGCCGCCAAATATTAATCCTGTATGAATATTGTTTTAACTTATTGGGGATATTTTGTAAACTCTGAAAATCAGGTTTCAAGGTAATCGGAAATAGCGATAACGCCGCCGTCCTCACGGAAAACACGGGGAACTCTCTTGTTGATGCCGCAGATTATTTCGTAATTTATCATGTCACACTTTTTTGCAATATCCTCTACCGTTATAACATCGCTGCCGAAAACGGTTACGGACATTCCCTCGTGAATATCCTCAATATCCGAAACATCGAGGATGCATTGGTCCATGCATATCCTGCCCAGTACGGGCACTTTTTTGCCGTTTACAACCATGTACGCACGGCCTGAAAGCTTGCGTGGCAGACCGTCAGCATAACCTACAGGTACGGTTGCAACCTTCATCGGTTTATCGGAAACAAAGGTGCCGCCGTAGCTTATGGGGGTGCCTGCAGGGATGGTTTTGACCATGGAAACCACGGTTTTCATCTGCATTACGGGCTTTAAACGAATGTGGCTGCCCACATATTCTGAGGGCGCAAGACCGTAAAGAATAATGCCGGGGCGCACAAGGTCAAGCTGCATTTCGGGGTAAATGACAGTTGCGGCGGAGTTGCAGCAATGCTTTAATTCGAATTTAGTACCGAGAGCCTCAACCTCATGAATAAGCTTTAAGAAAAGGTCATATTGCAGGCGGGTGAAAATCTCGCCGTTTTCTTCATCGGCAAGTGCAAAGTGAGTGAATATTCCTTCAGGATAAAGACCGGGGAGGGAGCAGGCGTTTGCAATATCCTGCGCCGTAGCGGCATCAAGCTCGGAATCGTGAAACATAAAGCCGAGGCGGCTCATGCCTGTATCAACTTTAATATGTATTCTTACTTCAACGCCGTTTTCTTCGGCATCGGCAGAGAGCGCAGCGGCATATTCGGGATTAAAGACCGCCTGAGAAATTCCGTTTACCGCAAGGGATACGGAGTATTCGGGGGGAGTGTAGCCAAGAATAAGCACACAGCTTTCGGGTGAAACGCTTTTAACCTGCATTGCCTCTTCAAGATTTGAAACGGCAAACCACTCACAGCCGAGTTTGACAAGCTCTTTAACGATATACTCAACACCGTGACCGTAGGCATCAGCTTTTACAACTGCCATGATTTTAGCACCCGAAGAAATCTTGCGGCAGATTTCGCCGTAGTTTTCACGCAAAGCGTCCGTGTCAATATTCAGCCATGTTCTTCTGAAATATTTTTTCACTCCTGAGGCCTCCAATGATATTTTATGCCGATAATATACCAGTCTAATATATAATTATATGATTTAAATTAAATTATGTCAAGAAAATTCACGGCTGCAGATACGTTCGTATCCGCAGCCGTGAATTTTTTGTTAAACAAGGTCGATTGTCACATCGTATATACCCATCCAATGCTCCATGGCATAGTTCCTTGCCCTGAGCATTACGCAGTCATCATAAACCTCAACTATGTAGCCGCAGCCGCTTATAAGATTACCGCCTTCGGCGTTGAAGTACATATATGAGGGAAGGTTGATGTAATGGACATTGCTGTGGGTTTCAACGCTTGCGTGACCCAGGATTTTCTGGGTGAGGCCGCCTCTGAAGCCTGCATGGATGTGACCCGAGAAATAGAAAACATTTTTATATTTCTGAAGAACCTCTTCAACCTCAGCGCTCTGTCTGCTTGTGGCATCCTCGGGCCAGAGCTCGGCTTCGCCGTTGGTGCCTGCGATTACCCAATGGCAAAAAACAAAAGCGGGCATGCCGTTTGCGGTGGCATCTGCAAGCTGAGCATCAAGCCAGGCTATCTGCTCTGCGGAGATGTCAGCTCTTGTGCTGTCACCCTCGCTTGACATGATGATGATTTTGTAGCCGTTAATTTCGGTAGAATAGTAATTCTTTTCAAGCTTCCTGCCGGAATACTCATTGTAGTAATCAACAAAATAGCTGTATGAGGCCTCGGGTCCGAGGTCGCTCCAGGTGTCATGATTGCCCACGCAGGGAAGGAACATGGGGCCGTCAACACCGTTTTTGACGCATTCGTATAAATTCTCGAATTCGCTCTGTTCGCCGTTATCCGTCATGTCGCCAACGTGAATAATGGCGTCAACATCATCCCGGCTGAGCGCTTCAAAGCCGTGGGTAAGCATGGTGTTGCGGGCGGGGCTGCCGTTGATGTGGGTATCGGAAATGGTTGCAAAGGTGAGATTTACGGCATCTTCATCCTTCGCTTTGATTTTCTGACCGAAAACGGGCGAGAAAACGGAGGTGAAGAAGAAAAGAACGCTGATTACGCCGGAGAGAAGTGAAAGTAAAAAGTTCATTTTGAATTCTCCTTATTTTATTTTAATATTTATTTCGGTATCCTTGCTGTCAAAGCCGAGAAGTACTGTTTTTGACCTTTCGTCATATTCGCACGAAACATCGCATGAATCTGCCTGTGCCGAGGTGCAGGGACGTGGAACTCTTACCCTTATGTATGCCTTGAAATCGGAAGCTCCTCTGACTTTCAGGGTGATTTCTTCGCCGCTGTCCGAAAGCGAGAGAACTCTGACCGAAGTGCCGATTATGCGGGCTTCATCGCCGATTTTGTCAAGATCAAACAGAAGGGTGTTTTCATCGGGGGCTACCGTTTTTTCGGTTATTATATCGAATTTCGGGCTGTACATATCCGCAAACAGTCCGTTTAAAATAAGCGGTTCATCGCTGAAGCTTTCATCAAAAACAGCGGCGGAAATATATGTGCCTCTGCGCTGGATAAGGTGGTTTTTATTATTGATGCTTTTGCCCTTGAAATCCAGAACGCGTGCAAAAAATTCTCTGTATTCATCGGCGTTTTCTTTTGAATAGCAAAGGGTTGCGGGAGTGATTTTCCAAAAGCCCACAACACCTGCACCAACGGAAACGATCTCTTTTTCTTTTTTCGGCGCAACTTCAAGCGCTTCAAAAAGATGCTCTGCGGGTGAGGGATATTTGTTGTTCCACCAGCTTTTGATTGAATGGTAAGGGTCTGTGCCGTCACCTGCATAAATCAGTATGCCTCCTGACCTTACCCAGCTTGCAAGGGCTGTGTTTAAGTCGGGCGAATCGGGTTTGATGAATTCATAGCTGAGCACAAGCACATCGCAGTCATCAAGATAACCGGGGTAACGCCCTGCGTTGTCAAGCAGCACGGGGCGCACGGGAATTCCGTGCTTGAGAAGCGGCAGGCAAAGCCCGTAGAATTGGGGGAAAGCGTTGCTTCTTATAAATTCAAGCTGCATTTCTTTATTGCCCTTGCCTTTAAAAAGAAGATTTTCAAACTGCCTGATTTTGTCTTCTTCTTCAACAAGCACCGTGCCCACACGCTCTTTAACATCGAGATTTGCACAGTCGGGGAAATCTCTCTGATAAAGCGCCGAGTCGCTTATAAGCACACCGACTCTCAGATTTTCGTCCGGTTCACAGCATTCCACGTCGCCGAGAGTCTGGAAATTGTTGTTGAGCAGAGTTGCATAGTCCTCAGGTATTGCGGTTGCTTCAGGGCTGTTTTTGGGGTAGGTGCCGTCAAAAACTCTGTTGGGCCAGGGACAGATTTCATAGTGATTTATTCTCGGATGAAGGAGGGAGGCGGTTACTGTTTTAAAATAATTATATCTGTAATCGTTCCAATCAAAAATGGGGTTATCCTCAATCGGGTCATGAAGGAACCACATGCGCTTGCCCGTGCCCTTTACAAGCTCCTGCATTACGCCGTATTCAAGATAGGCTGTTTCAAAGGTGCGCTCCTTGATTACTCCTTCATAGCAGTTAGGCTCACGGGAGGTACCCGTCCATATCTGGGCTATAAATCCGTCAACCGCAGGGGATTGAGCAAGCGAGCCTTCGGGGCTCATTATTTTCCATTGAGTGTAGTTGAGCAGACTGTGGGTAGGCACATAAAAACGCAGCACTCTGTTATACTTGGTAAGAGCGTATTCTTTAAGGTAAGCGCTTACCCTTTCGATGGTTCTTTTATAAAGATATGCCTTTAACTGAGCGGATTTGTAGCGTGTGTCAAAATCTGTATGTGGCGGCATCCATGGCTCTTTATAGAAAAGCAGATATTCACGCTTGAAGGCTTCCGAATAACCGCCTCTGTCCCAGAATTCGGGCTCTTCCACATGGATAGCCTCAACACCTGCATCAACGGCAATTTTCAGCTTTTCGCTCAGATAATCCGCAAAAGAAACCGTGGGCACCATATAGGGCGTTTTTTCGCCGTGAAGAATGGCGTTGCCGTAGCGATCGGTCTGGCTTTCGTCCCAGTGCTCACGGGAGTCCCATTTGCCGTCAAGGTAATCAACATAACCGCCCCAGGCAATACCTGTCATAAGGTGAACAACATATCCGTTTTCTTTTGCGGCGGCGATTCGGTCGGCCATGGTTTCGTTTGCACCGTAGCACATAATGAAGTCGCACTGAAAATTAATTTTGTCATAAAGCATTGCGCTTGCCTGGTAACCCGTGCGTTCTTCGCTTCTTTCTCGTATGTATGCCATAATTGCCCCCTTAATTTTGATTTTCAAAGAGAGAACAGTTTTTTATATTATAATAAATTACATAAAAATGTGCAATGTTTTTATTGAAAATCAAACAAAATCACCATAAATAAAAATTTATATTTTGCATTGAGATGTTTCAATAAAGATGTTACAATATTTAATTGACAGTTAAAGGAGGGAGCAATATGCCTCTTGTAAATATGAGTGAGCTTCTTGAAGAAGCAAAAGCCGGCGGATATGCCGTGGGAAGCTTTTCGGTAGCGAATATGGAAATGGTGCAGGGTGTGCTCAAAGCGGTTGAGGAAACTCAGAGCCCTGCAATAATTCAGATAGCCGAGGTAAGGCTCAACCATTCTCCGCTTGAATTGATAGGTCCGCTTATGGTTGCTGCGGCTGAAAACAGCGAAATGCCCGTTGCGGTGCATTTTGACCACGGAAAAACAGAAGAAAAAATCCGCCAGGCGCTGGATATCGGTTTTTCCTCCGTAATGTTTGACGGCTCCCATCTTCCTTTTGAGGAGAATGTTAAAATGTCCTCTAAAATCCGCAGGATTGCCGAGGAGTACGGCGCAGATACCGAGTGCGAAATCGGCTGTGTCGGCGGCAGCGAGGACGGCAGCGAGGATATTGCGGTAAATTGCTCCCACCCCGAGGAAGCAATACAAATCTGCAAAAAAGCAAAAATCCAGGCTCTCGCCGTTGCCATAGGCAATGCGCACGGCAATTATAAAAAAGAGCCGAAACTCAGGTTTGATATTCTTGAGAAAATCGCAAACAGCGTTGATGTGCCTTTGGTGCTTCACGGCGGCACGGGCATAAGCGAAGCTGATTTTAAAAAGTGCATTCAGCTCGGCATCAGCAAAATCAACATAGCTACCGCTACCTTTGATTCGGTTGAAAAAGCGGCAAGGGATGCTTATGAATCGGGCAAAATCAAAGGCTATTATGATTTGCAGACGGCGGAAACCGAGGGCGCATATCAAAACGCCCTTAAGCATATAGAAATATTCGGATGTGCAGGCAAAGCATACTTTGATGAATTTTGAAAGGAAGAGGAATATGAGCTTTATTAATTTTGATTCAAGCAAGCCCCTTGATGTTATCCCGATTGGCAGAATCGCCATTGATTTTAACCCTACCGACATGAACCGTCCTCTTTACGAGAGCAGTAATTTCAATAAGTATGTAGGCGGCTCACCCGCCAATATCGCAGTAGGTCTTGCACGCCTTGGTGCAAAATGCGGTTTTATCGCAAAGGTTTCCGATGACCAGTTCGGTGACTATGTAACCAAATATTTTGAAAATGACGGTATTGATGTATCCCATGTTTCAAGGTGCACAAACGGCGAAAAGCTCGGTCTTACCTTTACCGAAATCCTCAGCCCCACTCAGAGCAGCATCCTTATGTACCGTGCCGGTGTTGCCGATTTGCAGGTAAGCGTTGACGATGTTGACGAAGAATACATAAAGAGCGCAAAGGCAGTTGTTATTTCGGGTACTGCTCTTTGCTGCAGCCCCTCAAGGGAAGCTGCGCTCAAAACCCTTTTCCTTGCCAAGAAAAACGGCGTTGTTGTGATTTTTGATATTGATTACAGAAGCTATACGTGGAAAAATGCCGATGAAATTTCGCTCTATTATTCAATCGCCGCTAAAAACAGCGATATAATTCTCGGCTCAAGAGAGGAATTTGACCTTACCGAGGCTCTCGAGGGCAAGTGCGCAAACGATGAGGAGTCGGCGGCACGCTGGTTCGGATACGGCAACAAAATCGTTATCATAAAGCACGGCAAAGAGGGCTCCTGCGCCTATCTTAATGACGGCACGGCTTACAAAGTAGGCATTTTCCCCGTGCAGATGCTTAAGGGCTTCGGCGGCGGTGACGGTTATGCTTCCGCATTCATTTATTCACTCCTTCAGGGCAAGAGTGTTGATAAGGCGCTGGAGTTCGCAACAGCTTCTGCATCAATGCTTGTTTCCGCTCACAGCTGCTCTGCGGCAATGCCTTCAGCACAGGCAGTTCAGGAGTTTATTGACAGTTTCAACGGCGTAGAGGTTATCACAAAAATCAAATAACTTTTGCTGAATATACCCGCATAATCAAACAGTATAATAAAATATAAAACGCAATAAAAACAGGGGTGCCCGTCACCCCCTTCATATCCGCCCGTGGCGCAGTTGGATAACGCAGCAGATTCCGATTCTGAAGAACGGGGGTTCGAATCCCTTCGGGCGGGCCAGACAAAAGCAGCCTTCAAGCTGCTTTTGTCAACTAAATCCACCCTGTCGGGTGGGTGAAATATTGCTCTGCAATGTGAAATTCTCGATTTGCTCGAGTGAAATCGCTGCGGCGGTGAGTGGATTTAATTTCACTTAATGCGTCAGCATTAAATTTCACAATCCATCAGGATTATTTCATGTTTTCGTAAGAAAACATTTCACTTAAAGCAAATCCTCAATAAATCCGTTATTAACAATCGTACCAAGCAAAAAGCCTTGAAATTCTTGATAAATAAGGATTTCAGGGCTTTTTGATTTTTTCGGTTTTGTTTTAATTTTTTTGCTGTTTTTGCTTGTTTTGGTAATTATTTTTAAATATGCAAGTCAAATTCAAGTCAAAAGTGATTTTGTTTTTTTAGGATTTTTCACTTTGCCAGACGATGTTGCCGTTTATTATAGTAGCTTTGACCGAGGAGTTTATTTCGAGCGGATTACCCTCATATATAACAATATCCGCATCTTTACCCTCTTTAAGACTTCCCAGTCTGCCATCAACTCTGCATATACGGGCGGCATCAATAGTGATTGCACGAAGCGCCGCTGTTTCACCCAAACCTTCTTTTGCTGCAAGTGCTGCGCACAGCGGCAAATACTGGATGCGTGAAACAGGGTGGTCGGTGGTTATTGCTACCGTCACACCTGAATCGTGTAAAATTCCTGCTGTTTTGAAGTCGCACAAACCGACTTCTTTTTTGTTCCTTGAAGCAAGTGACGGACCTACAATTGCGGGAAAACCGCTTTCTGCAATCTCCTGAGCTATAAGATGTCCCTCCGTGCAGTGGTCTATTGTCAAATCAAGGTTGAATTCTTTTGCGATTCTTATGGCTGTGAAAATATCGTCTGCTCTGTGTGCGTGTGCTTTAAGAGGTATTTTTTTTTCAAACAATTCTCTGTAACACTCAAAATAAAAATCCTTTGCATCCGATGAGTCTTGTGATAAATATTGCTGTGCTTTAAAAAGCTCTTCCCTTATAAGAGAGGCTGTACCCATTCGTGTTGCGGGAGTGTTGCCGTTAATTCCGTAGCAGTTTATCGGATTTTCACCCAAGGCTATTTTGATGGCCGATGGGGCAAGCACTATCATATCATCTATACGCCGTCCGTACGTTTTTATGAAAGCAAATTGTCCGCCGATGGCATTTGAACTGCCCGGTCCTGCCATAACGCCGGTAATGCCGGCTGCAAGCGCATTGTGGAATGCGCTGTCCATGGGATTTATACAGTCGATGCCTCTTACGGTAGGCGTTGTGGGGAAAGTGTTTTCATTGCTGGTATCATTTTGGGTTGTTGTTTTTTCTTCGGCAATACCGAGGTGGCTGTGAGCATCTATAAACCCGGGATAAACATTAAGATTCTGTGCATCAAAAATTTCTGTATCCTCATCAGGAATAATGTTTTTACTGATTTTTTTGATTTTACCTTTTTTTATAAGCAGGTCGGCATGTGTCGGTGTGTTGTCTTCCATTGTGTGCAATAGTCCGTTTTTAATCAGAAGCATGTTTGTTTCCTTTCTGTTTTTGCTGTTGTGAATAGTTTGCCGCATTTGAGATAAACTATCCTTGAAAATGATTAAGGAGGTGAAATCATGAATAACCAGAATAACAATCAGAACCAGAGAAACAACCAGAACAACAAACAGAACAACAATCAGAACAACCAGAATCAGAGAAATAATCAGAACAATCAGAACCAGAAAAACAATCAGAACAACCAGAACCAGAAAAACAACCAGAACAACCAGAGAGACTGATTTTCGGATGCTTTCGGAACACGGATTAACAGTTTGTTTTTTATAAAGCAAGCCTGATGAAAGCGGTGCATGAAATTTAAATCTGATTTTGTGTGCTTGATCAATATGCACAGATATCCGAAAAAGAAAAGGACTGCCTCGCTTATCTTAGTGAGACAGTCCTTTAATCTAATTGTTTATTTGATATATATGTTTTCCATGCAGATGTTGGGTGTTCTGACGGTAACCGTTAATTCTTTCATATATCCCGTCAATTCAAGGCGGCGTTTTCCTTTGCAACAAACAGCTCATAACATCTTGCCGTACATATATCCGTAAAAACCGCAGATGAACTGATTTTATGCTGTTTTTTATCTGGATGTGATTTTATAATAGAGTAAATGATTTGTTATGAAAAATCAACATCGCAGAATTTGCCCGTCAGGAATGATAAGCCCGGCGCTGAAAGCTTTTTGCCATTTGCCGTTATATTTTCCGCTTTGACTTGTACGGTGTTGGTATCGCTGCCCGTACCGTCTATTTTGGAGGGCATATATGAAGTGTAGGAGATATTTCTGAACTCCACATTTTTGATTTCAAAATTCTCTTTTTCTTCATCGTAGATTTTCACGAGAATCGCTCTGCCTTCATCGCGGAAAATCTCAATATTCTCAAACAGCACCCCGTCAATGCTTCCTTCGCATTGCTCCGCCACAACTACAAGCGAACCGATACGGTCATTATCCCATATTCCGTCACGGTAGATAACGGCACAGTCCCGGAAGGTTATGTTTGAAATCTTTTTGCAAACCTCGCCTGTGACACCGAAGCATCTGGCATAACCGCCCCAGGCTATGCAGTTGGTGAAGGTTACGTTGTTGGTGCCCATGGTGCCGCCGAGTGCCTTTACTTCAAATTCATCGTCTGCCGTTCTTGCAAAGCAGTTGTTGATTACTGCGTTTTCCGTGTTGCATATAGCAAAGCCGTCTGCGTTGCCTCTGTAACCGAGGATGTCAACCTGCTCAACGGATACGTTGCGGCAGCAGTAGGAGATGAAAGACCACTCGGGGGAATTGATGATTTTTACATCACTGACGGAAACATTGTTGCAATAGGTAAATACAACACCTCGGCGCTCACGGCGGTCAAGCCGAGTCATATCAATTGCGCCGCGGCCCGTTATTACAATGTTGTTGCAGTTGTAGAAGTTGATAAACGGATATCGTGTAAGCCCGATTGCGTTGTCTGTTGCGGCATTTTCTTCCATATAAAGGTTTTCATCCTCTGCGCTCTGAATATCGTAGTGATGCTTTGCAACAAGGTATGCACCCTGCCTGAGGTAGAGTACCTGATTGTCCTTCTCAACAAAATTGATGTAATCGAGCTCATGAACTCCCGGCTCGAATACGGTTACATTTTCCTCGCCGTACTGCTCAATATACATGGCAATTTCGGCATCCTCGTCTGTTTTTTCACGAACGAAAAGGGTGTAGCCGTAAAGCTGTTGAGCGCCGTTAAACAGGAAAGTATAAATACCGGGTTTGCTGATTGAAGCGGTTACAACGCCGTTTTTGCATTGCGCACCTACTCCGAGGGATTCGGGCAAAACAATAGCATTTTTAAGCTTTACATCCTTTGAGGTCAGCACGATGTTAAAAGAAAAGTCTGCATCAGACTCCACATAGACCTCCGAGAAGGAGTGCAGAGTGCCTGTATCTTCGCAGCGAAGGAACACCATGGAGGCATAAACGGGGATATCGGCGCTGCCGATTTTTGCGGTGTAATAAGGGGAAACGATAACTCCGCCTATATCGTCATATCCGCCGGACTGAACGTATTCTGCGTGCTCTGCGCTTGCACGGTGGGTGAATTCCTCTTCGGTAAGACCTGCCTGCTCAAGGGTCAATACCGCCTCTTTCGGGTATTGCAGATACGTTAAGTCAAGCCCCTGGGTTTCGGGGATGAGAGGTGCGGGGGATAAAAGGGATGAAAAGAAAACCGAAATAACGGTAAATACCGTATATATAAATTTTATGAACTCCTGCATAGCTTTGCCTCCGATGATTTTTAATCATTATAGCAGAAGATACATGGTAAATCAATTGTAAAGCCGTTTTCTGTTGCCGTGAATTTATCCGAGGCGTCCGTTTAATTTTTTTGTTGTGCTTCTCACGCACAGGTAAACGGTGATCCATATAACGAAGTAAACGGCTATGAAGATGAGACTGAAAATCAGCAGCACCTTAGGTTCAAAAGGAATCCATGAATTCACCGTGTAGCAAAGGCTGTAAGCCGCATAGAGCATGCCGAAATGGCACAGCAGGGATTTCGGGAGCGGCCAGTGCTCAATCTGATTAAAAATGCTTGCACCTGCATGAACGAATGCAAGCAGATAGGTGGAAAGCGTGGCGATGAGCACTTCCCGTGCGCTCAGGCTGAAGCTATCAACCGTATACGAGACGGCAAGAAAAACAATGCTTGCCACAATGGGGCCGAAGCCGCCGAATAAAAGACCGCGGTGCAAAAAAGACTTAAGATATTTGTTCATTATAAACCCAACCTTTCTTTAACGGATTTAATTTGCCTGCGTGATACGTAATCCTCATATCCGTTTTTGAAAATTACACGCAGCGTGCCCGTGACGGAGGAGTCGAATCGGGCGATTTTTTTAACGTTTGCAATGCAGGATTGATTTATCTTCACAAAATTGCCGCTGAGCTTTTCCTCAACCTGATAAAGGCGCATTTTTATAAGCAGCTTGCCCGAATCGGTGAGCGCATAAAGCCTGCCGTCCTCTAAGGTGAAGCAATGAATATCGGCAGGATTGAGCCTGAATTGAGAATCTTCCTCATATCCCGTAAAGCCGAGGACACTGTCCTCAATAAGGCGTTCAATTTCCTCTATAAGCGGAGTTTTTTCGTGAGCATAAATCAGAATTTTTTCCTCCTGCTGTTTGTCTATCAGAATTCTGAGTTTCATGAAAGTCCTCCTTTCATCTGTATTCTAATCTTGCCGCAGAAAAAATTCAATAAAAATGGGCCGTTCGGTAATTTTTTAAAAGTATTCGGTAAAACGTGTAACCTTTTTGTGCCGTGAATTGTTATAATAGTGAAAGGACCTTTCAGACAGGCGGTGAATCGATGACAAATGAAGAATTTCGCATTGCGGTAAGCAGGAACAGCCACAGGCTTTTTCTTATTGCTTTTTCTTTTACAAAAAGTACATACGATGCTGAGGATATAGTGCAGAATGTGTTCCTTAAGCTTTGGAAATATGATAAAGAATTTTCTGACAGAGAACATATTGACAAATGGCTTACCGCAGTATGTGTAAACGAAAGTAAGAACTGTATAAAATCGGTTTTCAGGAGCTTTCAGAATATCGAGAATTGTCAGCTTACTTCGCCTGATTGCTTCGGCGATTCCTCGCAGCAGGAACTGTTTGATGCCGTTATGTCATTGCCGAAAAAGTACAGAACGGTGGTTCATCTTTTTTATTATGAGGATTTGCCGATAAAAGAAATTGCAGAATTGCTTGGTATCAATGAGTCGGCGGCAAAAACAAGACTCAGCCGTGCACGGGCAAAAATAAAAGAAAGATTGGGGGAAAGGATAGATGAATAAAGAGGAATACAGGCAGGCATTTTCAAATATCCGACCTTCCGACGGATTTGAAGAAAGGATAACGGATATGACAGAAAAAAGAAAAAATATAAAAGCAAGCAGGGTTATTGCCGTTGTGTTGGCGGTTATTGCCGTGTTAAGCTGCGTGGCTGTTGCGGCGAATGCGGCAACAGACGGGGCGATTGGTGAGTCGGTTTCAAATGCTGTCAGCGAGACATTTGAAGCGTTTTCCAAAAGAATAGCCGTGTTTGTAAACGGTAAAAAGGTAGATGCTCAAATCAACGTAACAGAAGAGGTTGACGAAGAGGGTAACGTTTACTATATAGGCGAAGCGGGCGTGGATTTACCCGGTGGTGAAAAAGAGGTAAAGGTAAGCTTCGGCTTCGACGATTCCGAGGGAGATTATGCTTTCACATCGGACGGTGTAAATGAGATTGTGATTGTAGCTTCCGATGAAGAGATTGATGAAGACGCCGCCATTCCCACAACCGTAACAACCGTTATTTCACAGTAAAAGGTGCGTATAAGGGGCGAAAATTCGTTATCATATTTCACAAAAAAGAGCGGAAATATTTGTGGTTTTCGCCCAAACTGACGTTTTTGAAAAAACTCCCGAAAAAACCTTGAAAGCGCAGGAAAAAGGGATATAATTAGAGTTCGGATTTCCCGTTCCGGGAAGTTCGGATTCTTTTTTATTGGAGTAATTTTATGAATATATTTCAGCCAAAGGTGTTTTCAACCTTAAGGAGTTACAGTAAAAAGCAGTTTGTAAATGACCTTGTAGCAGGAGTTATAGTTGCAATAATTGCTCTGCCTCTTTCGATTGCGCTTGCAATAGCTTCGGGTGTTTCGCCTGAAAAGGGCATTTACACCGCCATAATCGCAGGCTTTGTTATAGCATTTCTCGGCGGCAGCAATGTAAATATTTCAGGTCCCACGGCGGCTTTTGCAACCATAGTTGCAGGTATTGTAGCTCAGTTCGGCACAAGCGGACTCGTTGTTGCCACAATTATGGCAGGTATTATTCTTATAATTATGGGTGTGTGCCGCTTTGGCTCGCTCATAAAGTACATACCGCATACCATTACTACGGGATTTACTTCGGGTATTGCGCTCACAATTGTTATAGGTCAGGTCAAGGATTTTCTCGGTCTTACCTTCCCCGAGGGTATGCCCGCGGTTGAAACTGCGGAAAAGGCTGAGGCTATTGTAAAATCCATAGGCACTTTTAACTGGCAGGCTTTGCTTGTAGGCGCTGCGGCGCTGGCAATCCTCATTGTGTGGCCCAAAATCAGCAAGAAAATCCCCGGCTCGCTTGTTGCGGTTATTTTGGGAGTGGTTGCGGTCAAGGTGTTTGATTTGCAGGTGAATACGGTAGGTGACCTTTACTCTGTTTCACGCTCGCTTCCTTCATTTGAACTTCCTTCTTTCAGCCTTGACACTGTGAAGGAGCTTCTCCCCAGCGCCTGCACGATAGCTATTCTCGCAGGCATTGAATCTCTGCTTTCCTGCGTTGTTTCTGACGGCATGATAAACGATAAGCACAATTCCAACACGGAGCTTATTGCGCAGGGCCTCGGCAATATATGCTCGGGTCTGTTCGGCGGAATTCCTGCCACGGGCGCTATTGCAAGAACTGCGGCAAACGTTAAAAACGGCGGACGTACTCCCGTTGCAGGGGTGGTTCATGCGGCGGTGCTTCTGCTTGTGCTCATGGTGCTTATGCCCTATGCGGCGTGGATCCCCATGCCCGTTATTGCGGTGATTCTCTTTATGGTTGCTTATAATATGTGCGAGTGGAGGCAGTTTGTTAAAATCTGCAAAACAGCACCAAAGAGCGATATGATTGTTCTTGTTATCACCTTTGTTCTTACCGTTGTGTTTGACCTTGTGGTTGCAATAGCCGTTGGTATGATTATTGCCGTTGTTCTCTTTATGAAGAGAATGGCGGACGTTGCAAACGTAAGAATCTGGACTCAGAACACTGAGAATGCGCCTGACAGCGAACGCCTTAAAACCGTGCCCGAAAATACCGTTGTTGTGGAGTTTGACGGGCCTATGTTCTTTGCATCGAGCGAAAAATTCAATTCGATTCCCGTTGATGAGGGAATAAAAAATGTTATTCTGCGTATGCGCAATGTACCCTCACTTGATTCAACGGCGATGCGTGCTCTTTATGAAATTTATTCAACCTGTAAGAAGTCGGGACTGAATCTCATCCTTTCCCATACCAACGAGCAGCCTCTTTCGGTAATGAAAAAGGCAGGATTTTACGATGAACTCGGCAAAGAAAACTTCCTTCCCAATATTGACGATGCTCTCTCTTATGCACAAACACTTTGATTTTTAAAATCCGCACATAAATCCGTGCGTTTTTATTCGTCATCAATTTACAAAAAATTCATAAAATATTTTATCACAAAAAAGAGATTTAAGGTGTTTTATATTATGTAATGTTAAAAATAATATTACTTAAAAAAGGAGGCGGTGGATTGCGTAGCGTTACGGCCTTTTACAATGAAGAAAAACGGTATGTTGAATATGCTGTTCAAAAATACAGTAAAATGCTTTTCAGGATTTGTTTCAGCATCCTGTGCAACCGTGAGGATGCAGAGGACGCCTTGCAGGAAACTTTTTTGAAATACATGACCAAAGCACCGCTTTTCCGTGACAGTGACCACGAAAAAGCCTGGCTCATAAAAGTAGCAACCAACACAAGCAAAAATATGTGCCGCTACAACACAAGAAGAGAATGTACGGATATTTCCGAGCTTAAGGAAATAGGCGTTGAGGATGCGGATATTTCATCTTTGAATGTTGTTTTAAAGCTTGATGTAAAATACAGGATTGTGCTGGATTTATTTTACATCGAAGGTTACAAATCGCGCGAAATAGCTCAGATACTGGATATATCCCCTGCCGCCGTGCGAAAGCGTCTTCAGTACGCAAGGCAGGAGCTGAAAAAAGAAATTGAAAGGACGGATTCAATTGACAAATAGAAACAGCATTAATGAATATCGCCGTGTTATGAATTCGATATATTTGCATGAACAGTCCAAAAAAGAAATAGTCGAATTCTGTGCAAAAAAAAGCACATCCGGTCATATACGTCCTTTGAAATTTATTATATCTGTCAAGCACAAAAGTAAATCAACCGAGGAAGCAATCTGTACGGAATAGTAATTGAGTGTAATGAAAATCAGCCTGCAAATGAGGGTATGCGCTGTGCGTGTGCCCTTGCAGTTTGTACAGCAAAAATTTAAGGAGAAGGAACAAAAATGAAAAAGAAACCCGAGGAAAGGGAGTTGGGTTATAAAATCATAACCGCTCTCATGCGCCCTGTTTTCAGGCTGTATTACAGACCTGAAATCATAGGTGCCGAAAAAATCCCCACAGACGGTGCCGTAGTTATTGCGGGGAATCACAAGCATATCCTTGACCAGTGTATCACCATTGCGGCAACAAAAAGGGTGATTCACTATATGGCGAAAAAAGAGTATTTTGACGGTAAGTTTGCATGGTTTTTCAAGGCAGCGGGCTGCATAAGCGTTGACAGAGGCAACAACGATACCTCATGCATAAGGTCTGCAATGAAAGTTCTCAAAAAAGACGGTGCGATAGGAATTTTTCCCGAGGGCACAAGGAACAAAACAGATGCATTTCTGCTTGATTTTAAGCCCGGCGCTGTAGCTCTTGCCAAAAAAGCGGGTGCGTATATTGTGCCGTTCGGTCTGACGGGCGATTACAAATTCAGAACAAAGAACCTCACCATAAGATACGGCGAGCCTTTCAAGGCAGATAATATGACGGTATCTGAAGCCAATCAGAGGCTTTTTGAAGATGTTGAAAAGCTTATGAAAACAAGCATTGAAGAAGAGAAAAGGAAAGAAGCTTAAACAGAGGGAGTAAAGATGAGAATAGGACTTGATGTGGGTTCAACAACGCTTAAATGCGTTGCCGTGGACGACGAAAACAATATAGTTTATAAAGAGTATGAAAGGCATTTTTCTCACATTGCGCAGAAAAGCGCACAGATGCTTAACGATATAATCAGCAAACATCCGCAGTTTAAAAACAGCGCTCTGAGCGTTTCGGGCTCGGCAGGTATGGGCTTTGCAAATACCCTCGGTCTCGATTTCGTTCAGGAGGTTTATGCAACAAGAGTCAGCGTTTCACGCCTTTTGCCCGGTACGGATGCCGTAATTGAGCTTGGCGGAGAGGATGCAAAAATCCTGTTTTTCACAAACGGGGTTGAGGTACGCATGAACGGCTCGTGCGCAGGCGGTACGGGTGCATTTATAGACCAGATGGCTTCTCTTCTCAAGGTAACTCCTACCGAGATGAACGAGCTTGCCAAGCAGAAGGAAAAGATTTATTCAATCGCATCAAGATGCGGCGTTTTTGCAAAATCGGATATCCAGCCGCTGCTTAATCAGGGCGCGCAAAAGCCTGATGTGTCCGCAAGTATTTTTGCGGCTGTTGTAAATCAGACTGTTGCGGGTCTTGCTCAGGGCAGAAGAATAGAGGGTAACGTTGTTTATCTCGGCGGTCCTCTGCACTTCCTTTCTGAATTGAGGGAAGCTTTTGACGAGCAGCTCGGAGTCAAGGGTGTCTGCCCCGAAAATGCTCTCTATTTTGTTGCACTCGGAGCGGCTTATTCAGGAAGCGGCGAAGTGATTGATATTGAAAAGGTAACAGAAAAAATCGCATCCCTTAAAGAAAACGGCGAATACCTCAGCGCAAAGCCGCTGTTTTCCGGTGAGGATGAGTACAATGCCTTTTTACAGCGCCACAGCAAGAGCAAGGTGAAATTAAAAGAGAATGTGGCTGAAAACGAAAAGGTTTACATAGGTATTGATGCAGGCTCAACTACCGTAAAGGCTGCGGCGGTTGACAGTAACGGCGCTCTTATTTTCAGCAGATATTTACCCAACAGCGGCGATGCCGTGGAGCTTGTAAAGCAGTTCCTTGTTGATTTCTATAAAAAGTATCCTCAGGCTGTGGTTGCTTCAAGTGCTGTTACGGGCTACGGTGAGGAGATTATCAAAAACGCATTCAATGTGGATTTCGGTATTGTTGAAACCGTTGCCCATTATACTGCCGCAAAGGTATTCAAGCCTGATGTTGATTTTATTATTGATATCGGCGGTCAGGACATAAAGTGCTTTAAAATCCGCAATTCGGTTATTGATAACATTTTCCTTAACGAAGCGTGTTCTTCAGGCTGCGGCTCGTTCTTGCAGACATTTGCTGCCGCTTGGGATTACAGTATTGCCGATTTTTCACGCCTCGGTCTGTTTGCGGACAAGCCCGTTGACCTTGGCTCAAGATGTACGGTATTCATGAATTCCTCCGTAAAGCAGGCTCAGAAGGACGGCGCATCAATTGAAAATATCTCGGCAGGTCTTTCAATAAGCGTTGTAAAGAATGCTTTGTATAAAGTTATCAGAGCGGCGAGTGCGGATGAACTCGGTAGGAACATTGTTGTTCAGGGCGGCACTTTCCTTAACGATGCCGTACTGCGTGCTTTCGAGCAGGAGATAGGCAGGGATGTAATAAGACCCGATATCTCGGGACTTATGGGCGCTTACGGTGCGGCGATTTACTCAAAGGAAAAGGCAACCTCAGCGAGCACCCTTATCAGCGAAAAAGAGCTGGAAAGCTTTGAACATAAAATTAAAAATGTTACCTGCCAGGGCTGCAGTAACCATTGCAGACTTACTATCAATACTTTCTGCGGCACAAGGAGCTTTATCGGCTCCAATAAGTGCAGCAAGCCTGTTTCGGGCAGAAACAAGGCTGAAAGCATAAATATGTTCTCACTTAAGAAAGAACTCCTTGCAAAGTATTCCTCTTTTGAAGGTGAAAAGGATACGGTAGGAATCCCCATGGGGCTCAATATGTTTGAGCTTCTGCCCTTCTGGCATACCTTCTTCAAAAAGCTCGGCTTCGGTGTGGAGGTTTCACCTGCTTCAACAAGGCAGCTTTATGTAAAGGGTCAGCATACAATTCCGTCGGATACGGTGTGCTACCCGGCAAAGCTCCTCCACGGTCACGTGGAAGCGCTGCTTGAAAAGGGAATAAAGCATATTTTCTACCCCTGCATGACTTACAATATTGATGAATCGCTTGGCGATAACAACTATAACTGCCCCGTTGTTGCGTATTACCCCGAGGTTATCCGCTCAAATGTTTCTCAGGTTAAGGAGATTAACTTCATAAGCGATTATTTCGGACTTCACAGACCTAAGGATTTTGCGGTTAAGATCCACGCTGTTTTAAATGAAAAGCTCGGTGAGTTCTCGCTTAAAGAAGTTAAAAAGGCCTGTGATGCGGCATACGCTGAGTATCACAACTATATGGATACTCTGAGGACTACGGGTCAGGCAATGCTTAAAGAGGCAAGGGAAAAGGGAATGCCCGTAATTATTCTTTGCGGCAGACCCTATCATCTTGATGAAGAGATTAACCATTCCATTGACGAGCTTATCTGCGACTGCGGCGCCGCCGTAATTACCGAGGATGCCGTCAGCAGCCTTGTTGAAAAATTCCCCACAGATGTGCTTGACCAGTGGACCTACCATTCCCGTCTTTATGCGGCGGCAAAGTATGTGTGCGATGCAAAGGATAAGGATATAAATCTTGTTCAGCTTGTGTCCTTCGGCTGCGGCGTTGACGCTATCACTACCGATGAGGTGCGTGCGATTCTTGAAAGGAATTCAAGGATTTATACCCAGATTAAGATTGACGAAATTTCAAACCCCGGCGCCGTAAAAATCAGACTCAGAAGCCTGTTTGCGGCAACAGGCAGATAAGGAGGAGAATGAATGAATCCCGAAAACAGAGTTGAATTTACAAAGGACATGATGGATTACACCATTCTTGCTCCCAATATGGCAAACATCCATTTTACCATGCTTATCAATGTGTTCGGTCAGTACGGATATAAGGTTGAGCTGCTTCAGAATGAGGGCAGAGAGGTTGTTGACGAGGGCCTCAAATATGTTCATAATGACACCTGCTACCCTGCTTTGCTTGTTGTAGGTCAGCTTATAGATGCTCTTAACAGCGGCAAGTACGATGTTAATAAAACTGCCCTGCTTATTACTCAGTCAGGCGGCGGATGCAGAGCTTCAAACTATATTCATCTTTTAAGAAAAGCGCTCAGAAAGGCGGGCTATCCTCAGGTGCCTGTAATTTCCCTTAACCTTTCGGGGCTTGAGAAAAACAGCGGCTTTAAAATCCGCATAACCATGGCGCTCAAAATGCTCTGCGCAATGATTTACGGCGATTTGATAATGCTGCTTAAGAATCAGACAGAGCCCTACGAAATCAACAAGGGTGAATCCAACGCTCTTGTAAAGAAGTGGACGGATGAAATCAGCGAGCAGTTCAGAAACGGCAAGGGCTATTCCATTAAAGAAATGAAAAAGAATCTTGCCGATATCGCCAAATCCTTTACAAAGATTTCTCTTGAAAAGACTGATAAGGTAAAGGTTGGCGTTGTTGGCGAAATATATGTTAAATATTCGCCCCTTGCAAATAACCGCCTTGAGGAATTTCTGTTTTCTCAGGGATGCGAGGTTATGGTACCCGGTTTGCTTGGATTTTTCCTCTTTAAAACCGATAACCGTCTGGAGGATATCAAGCTTTACGGCGGTAAAAAAATCAAAAAGATTGCAATGAAGGTGGCAATGCGCTTCCTTACCGCAATTGAATCAATGCTTATAAACGCTGTTAAAGAAAACAGCTCGTTTGTTGCGCCGGCGCCCTATGCGCACATCAAGGAAAAATGCACCAAAATCATAGGTGCAGGCTGCAAGATGGGCGAAGGCTGGCTTCTTACGGCTGAAATGATGGAGCTTATAGAAAGCGGCTACGGCAACATTGTGTGCGCTCAGCCCTTCGGATGTCTGCCAAACCATATAGTAGGTAAGGGTATGATAAGAAAGCTCAAGGAGATGTATCCTGACTCAAACATTGTGCCCATAGATTATGACCCCGGCGCAACAAGAGTTAATCAGGAAAACAGAATCAGGCTCATGCTTGCCGTTGCCAAGGAAAACGGGGCAATTGGCGCTTGCGGAGACTGTGCAAGCTGCTCAAAATGTATTAACGATTAAAATAAAAAAGCGGAAATTCTCAATCGTCGAGAATTTCCGCTTTTTTATTGTATTTGAAAACCCCTGGCTGTGCCAGGGGTTCCGAAAAAGCTTTAGCGATGAAAAAAACTCCTCTTGCAGAGAGTGCGGCTACCAACAGCACAGC
>JAZSIQ010000183.1:0-5693 GCA_045533875.1 Acutalibacteraceae bacterium
CGGTTATTCCACAGTCGGTAACACCCTCAAGAGCAGCGGAGTTGCTCTTAACGAGATGGATGAAACCAGCATTTCACTTGAAGAAAATCTTTCCTCAGGTATGCAGGTTGTTATCAAACGAGCTTTCAAGGTAAAAGTTGAGGCAGACGGTGAGCAGACTGAGGTTTATACCACAGGCGCTACCGTTGAAGAGGTACTTGAAAAGGCCGGTATTGACGTAAGTGATGAAGATAAAATCAGCCACAAGTCAACTACTCCTCTTGTGGATGAGGCGGTAATCACCGTAGGCCGTGTTGAGTACAAGGAAAGAGTTGAGACGGAGTCCTACGCTTATGAAACCGTAACCAAAACAACCGATGAACTCTACGAAGGCGAGAGCGAGGTTGTAACAAAGGGTATTGACGGTATCAAGGAAATAACTTACAGCGACAAGTATGTTGACGGTGAGTTTATGTCAACTGAGGTTGTTGATGAAGAGGTTGTTAAGGAAGCTGTTGACGAAGTTGTCAAAATCGGCTCCAGGAAGCGTCCTGCCCTTGTTGAATTTAAGGACGGAGTAGTTCCCATTTCCGACCTTGCAACTCCCTCTTACGTTGAGCTTGACGATAACAGACTTCCTGTTGAGTATGTTGATTATTATGAAGGTGAGTCCACCGCCTACACAGGCGACCCTGCAACAGCATCAGGCAGAAAACCCTGCCAGGGTCACGTAGCGGTTGACCCCAACAAATTCCCCTACGGCACAGAGCTTTATATAGTTTCACTTGACGGTAACTATATTTACGGCTACTGCATCGCTGCCGATACAGGCGGATTTGTAAACAACTCAAACACCATGGTAGACCTTTACCTCGATACTGTGGATATGTGCTACGAATGGGGCAGAAGAGACATTGCAATTTACGTTATCTCCTATCCCGATTGATGTGAAATAAGGCTGTCCTGCTAAAAGCGGGGCAGCTTTTTCTTTTGCAAAATGTGGCGGTTGTATTGACTAAACGGGTATGGTATAATATTGGCATTCCTGAAATTCATAGCAAACAGAATTACTGCGTGAGGTGGCTGCATGCATCATTTTAAAGGTAAATGGATAACTGACGGTGAGTTTTACCGCCTTGAGCCGAGAAATGTGTTTGGCAGAGAGCTTGACAGGCTTGAGCCCGACTGCACCGAGCATCTGAACAGGCACATCCTTTTCAGGAAGGATTTTGAGGTTTCGGGTGTGTTTGAAAAAGCGGAAGCTTTTATTACTGCGGACGATTATTACAAGCTTTACATAAACGGCAGATTTGTAACTCAAGGCCCTGCTCCGTGCTATCACCAATGCTATAATTACAACACCGTTGATGTTACGCAATATATGCATGAGGGAGTAAATACCGTTGCTGTGCACACATTATATCAGGGGCTTATAAACCGTGTATGGCAAAGTGGCGATAACCGCCACGGCTTTATAATGGATTTGGAGCTGGACGGCGAAAATATCCTTAGAAGCGATGAAGGCTTCAAAACTGCCGTACATTCGGGCTACAGGCACTTTTCAACCGCAGGGTATGATACTCAGTTTTTGGAGCAATATGACTCAGGAAGCGCTCACACGGGCTTTGAACGCCCTGATTATGACTGTACCGCATGGGAAAACGCAAAACTGCATACCTGCAATGACAGAGTGCTTACCGAGCAAAAGAGCAAGCAGCTTGTTTTTGAGCGGATTGACCCTGTTGAAATCCGAAAAGAAGAAAAAGGAATTTTTGTTGATTTCGGTAAAATTTATGTAGGTTATCTGTGCGCAAGGGTAAGCGGTATGTGTGGCGATAAAGTGATTATACGCCAGGCGCAGGAGCTTGAGGAGGATTCAACTCTCAGATTCCGCCTGAGGGCAAACTGTATCTATGAGGAGCCGTGGATTCTCGGCGAGGGTACAAGCGAACTTGATTGGTTTGATTACAAGTCATTCCGCTATGCATTTTTTGAAATGCCTGAGGGCGCAGCACTTGAAGAGGTATACTTTAATTCAAGGCATTATCCGTTCAGGTTAAAGACTGATTTGCGTGAGGAATATAAAGGCGATGCAAGGCTTGAGGCTGTATGGGAGCTTTGCGTTAATTCTCAGCGCTACGGAGTGCAGGAGGTTATTCAGGACTGCATGGAGCGTGAGAAGGGCTTTTACCTTGGTGACGGATGCTATACAGCACTTACTCACTTGCTCCTTTCGGGCGATGACAGTATGGCGAGAAAACTCATTGACGATGCCTTTGAGAGTGTTTTTATATGCGATACAGCCGTAACGTGTATGGATTGTTCTTTCGTGCAGGAAATAGCGGAATTTCCGCTTATAATGGTTTTTCTGATTCTGTGGCATTACAGGGTTACGGGCGATTTGAAGTATCTTGAGTGTAACTATGAAAAGGCAGTAAGGCTTGTTGATGCTTACAAGGCGAACTACGAGAAGGATTATCTTATAAGCAACCTTGATAAATGGTGCGTTGTGGAGTGGCCCGACAATTTCAGGGACGGGTATGATGTTGATATCAGCGCAGGCAAAATCTGTGAAGAGCCGCACACTGTAATGAATTCATATTATATTGAAGCTGTGCGCACGCTGAACAAGGCGGCGCAAATTCTCGGTAAAGAGCAGTACCGTGACGAAAAGCCGCTGGTACAGGCTTTTACCAAAGCGTTTTATGATGCGAAAAGGCACCTGTTTACGGATTCAGCAACCACCTCCCACACGAGCCTTATAAGCAACTGTTTTGCGTTTGCATTTTCACTCTGCCCCGACTCGGCATGTGAAGAAACCATAGTCAGAATGATAACCGAGCGCGGAATTTCGAGCGTTTCGATGTTTACGGCATTTCCGATTCTCATGGGGCTTGTGCGCAGGGGAAATAATGAGCTTATAAGACAGTTGCTTTGCGATGAGGGCGCATGGCTGAGGATGCTCAGAGAGGGTGCCACAACAACCTTTGAAAGCTGGGGCAAGGAAACAAAGCGCAATACATCCCTTTTTCATCTGACACTTTCTTATGCGGCGGTATTTTTATCAGACACGGATTTGGATTCACTCTTTGAATAAAAAGAAAACTCCCGATTTACATTTGCTGTAAGTCGGGAGATTAATTTTATTGAATAATAAGCATACCATTTTCTTCTTTCACATCAAAAAGAACAGGTCTTTCCTTGGGATTTTCATTCGGTGCGTGAAGAATAAGGTGCATTTTGCCGTTGTAATCCTCAAAAATCATGCCGTGACCGCCGTCATTTTCGAAAATCGGAGCGGGGTGGCTCCAGTTGCCGTCAATTTCGCCGTTATCCGAAACGGCAACAGCCTGAACGTATCCTTTGGGTGTCATCGTGGACCATATCATGAGCAGGGTGCCGTCTGCCGTGCGGTGCATGAACGGACCGTCTGTTATAAAGGTTGTGCGTGATTTGTCCGCCCAATCGGGATATGAAGCCTTGAAAAGCAGGAAGGGCTCGCCTGCGGCGGCAGAAAGGTCGTCTGTCAGCGGCATGGCGTGGATTTCGCCGTCCTGTACCTGGCACCATTCACGGCAGAAAACGATATAGGGTTTGCCGTTTTTATCGGTATAAAATGTGCCGTCAAGGCATTGCCAGCCAACGGGAGTAATTGCATCCTGAGTAAAGGGAAGAAACGGACCCATGGGAGAGTTGCTTACAAGAATCTGCGTTGCTCTGTTCCTTTCCACGGAGCGGAAGGTGACAAACATATAGAATTTGCCGTTGTATTTGTGAACCTCGGGTGCCCAGATTTCTTTATCTGCCCAGAAGTTTTTGGGCAAGCTGAAGCATTCGTGAGCATCGCTCCAGGTTTTAAGGTCATCACTTACGTACACATCAAGCCCCGTGGCGCAAACCCAGGCGGTCTCGCCCCTTGTGCCGTAGAGATAGTATTTTCCGCCGTCGCACAGCACAAACGGGTCACGGATGTTAATATCGGCAAAAGTCATACGTTAACGCTCCTTATCAGTTTTAATATATTATATCAAACCTCATGCTTCATTGCAATATAAAAAGCTGCTTCACCAAACGGTGAAGCAGCTTTGATGTTGATGAGACTTTATTCTGCTATTGTGAGATTGAATTTTGCAACGGTGGCTGCAGCCTGAGTTTTGGAGCCTGCGGGGGTGAGACCTGCAAAGCTTCCGTCATCGGAGCAGGTGTTACCTGCGAGAGCAACACTTCCGTCCTCAAGCAGGCAAGCGGCAAGAGCCTTATCGGAATTACTGCCGCCGAGGGAGGTCATAGCCTGCTTTCTGCCGAGAGGGCTTAAGGTGTAAACGAAGATGTCGTAATCACCCTTGTTGTCCATAGCGTCAAAGTCACGGTTGACTGAGGTGGAGTGACCGACAACTGCATAGCCGGACTCGGTTTCAATAATATCTTCAATAACATCCTGCTCAAAACCGTTGAACATTTCTTTCCAGTAAATCTTACCGTCAGACCTGAGCTTTATAACAACACCGTCAGGTGTACCGCTGTTGCCGCCGTTATAAATTCCATCAAAGGTGCCTGTACCGGGGTTTGATTTTGAGGAATATGAGCCGCCGAGTATGCAGCCGCCGTCGTTTGTGGCGAGGATTGCGGGAAGCTTGGTCTGACCGCTGCCCCAGAAAATCTGACTCCACTGGTAAGCGCCGTTTTTGTTGTATTTAAGAACGATTGTTTTACCTGCGCCTGTTGTGCCTGTGCCTATTGTTGCAAGGTCACCGTCAGTCTTTACTGCGTAAACAGACGCGAAAAGGTCACCGTTGTCAGCGCAGGAAAGGTCGTTGGTCTGACAGCTGAAAGAGGTACTGAAAGCCTTGCAGCCTTCGTCAAGAATTCTGTCAAAATCACTGTCAGTATATTTTACGATGAATGCGGAGAATCTGTATGCGGCATCGGCGGTGATTTTGCTGAAGGTGCCGTCACGTGACGAAGTGGTGCCGCCGAGGTAGATTGAACCGTCGGGCGCTTCCTCAATAGCGTAGATTGAATCGTCGCCTGAGCCGCCTATGGTCTTGACCCACTGTCTGTCGCCTCGCTTGTTGTATTTTACGATGAGACCGTCAATGGTGTCTGTGCAGGCATATCCGCCCTCAAGGTCTGGCAAATCAGTAGCAATGGAATATCCGCCGGCAATGATTGAGCCGTTATCGAGAACTTCAACACATTCAAAAGCGAGAAGGTTGTTGCCCTTGATTTCGTCAACCCAGTCAACATTGCCTTTTTTGTCAATCTTTGCAATGAGTGCGGCTGAATCATCCTCAAGGGTTGCACCTACCGCCACAAAGCCGCCGTCCTCAGTAGCAACGCAATCGGAGAAAGAAGCGGTGGCATTATTTACGTTTGTAATGAAGTCGGAAGCAACCGAAGAAACTTTCTGAGTGGAAAGAACTGTGGTTGATTGGGTGGTAGCCTCATGTACCGTAGGCTGTTTTTCGGTCTGGTTGGGCTGCTTTTTGGTAGTTGTGTTTTTGGCGGTTGTTGTAGTTGTTGTTGCGGCAGCGGTGGTGCTTACCGTGGGAGATTCATCCGAACCGAAAACGGATTCCCAGAAGCCCTTTACGTCTTCCTGGTCGGCGTTGATGTTGCCAAGCTCGCTTGAAAGCTCGGACTGTTTCTCTGGGCTGAGTTCGGCGGTATTGCCGTTGAAATCCGAAACGTTTTCGCCGAGAACATCTTCAACA
>JAZSIQ010000050.1:0-13449 GCA_045533875.1 Acutalibacteraceae bacterium
TTCTGTTGTTTTGTCGATAAAAAACTTATATATATCAACATAAATCAAGAATGAAATCGAATAAGTGTCAGAATCATTCTGTACTTCGTTCTGCATTTCATTCTTGTTTTTGTTGTGTTACAATGGCACATATTTATAAGAAAGGGTTTTATATTATGATTACTTCAACACTTGCGGCATTTATTCTCTACTTTGTTGTTGTTCTCGGAATCGGTATGTTCTTCTTTTGGCGTTCCAAGGGCGGCGGCGAAAAGGATTATTTCCTCGGCGGACGCAGCATGGGTCCTTGGGTTACTGCGCTGAGTGCTCAGGCTTCCGATATGAGCGGCTGGCTTGTTATGGGTTTCCGCGGCAGTATCCTTGCTTTCGGCATGGGTCAGGTATGGATCGGTATCGGCCTTGCTCTCGGTACTGCGCTCAACTGGATTTTTGTTGCCAAAAGACTTCGCAGATTTTCAAAGGCAGCAAATGACTCCATCACTCTTCCCCAGTATCTTTCAAACCGTTTTGCAACCACAAGCCCCGTTCTGCAGATAATCTGCGCAGTTGTTTTCCTTGTGTTCTTTACCGTTTATGTTGCTTCAAGCTTCGTTGCGGGCGCAAAGGTTTTCACTCAGGTTGTTCCTTCGCTTGAACAGGGTACAGCGCTCATTATCTTTGCTGTTATCATTATTCTTTATACTTTCCTCGGTGGCTTCAAGGCTGTTTGCTGGACTGACTTTTTCCAGGGTCTTATGATGCTTGCAGCTCTTCTTGCAGTACCCTTTATGCTTCTTTTTGCTCAGAATGTTGACCTTTCTGCGCTGAGCACTCCTCTCCTTAACCCGGACGGAAGTGAAAACATCTTCAACGCAAATCCCTTTGCTGCAAGCTGGCAGGAAATTGCATCGGGTCTTGCATGGGGTCTCGGCTACTTCGGTATGCCCCATATTCTTGTAAGATTTATGTCTATCAAGAATTCCAAAATGATAAAGAAATCTGCCACAATCGGTATTGTATGGGTTATTCTTTCTCTCGGCGCAGCTATTGCCATCGCTTTCCTCGGCAGAGCATATATCGGCGCAGAGCTTGTTCCCACCGGTAATCAGCAGCTTGTATTTGTTGAAATCGTTAAGCGCATATTCCCCGGCTTTATTGCAGGTCTTCTTCTTTCCGCAATAGTTGCCGCCGCAATGAGCACGGCCGATTCCCAGCTTCTTGTTGCTTCATCTTCATTCACAAGTGATATTTATAAGGCTTGCATACGTAAAAAGGCAAGCGATAAGGAAGTTCTCTGGATTGGCAGAGTAGTTGTTTTGGCTATTGCTGTTGTTGCTTATTTCATTGCAAGCAGTAAAGCGGAAGGTGCTCAGAGCATTATGAGCATGGTTGAAAATGCATGGGGCGGCTTCGGTGCATCCTTCGGTCCTGTTATTATTCTTTCACTCTTCTGGAAGCGCTTTACATACAAGGGCGCTGTTGCAGGCGTTGTGGCAGGTGCCGTTACTGATGTGCTTTGGCTTATATTCCTTACTGAGAGCACAGGCGTTTACGAGCTTCTTCCCGGCTTCATCGTTGGTGCAATCTTTGCGGTAATTGTTACTGTTATTGACAAGAAGCCTTCAAAGGAAATCGAAGCTATCTACGATGCTGCGGTTGACATGGATGTAGACGATTAATCAAACAAAACACAAATCCCTCCCGTTGCGGAAATTTTCCGGCGGGAGGGATTTTTTATACTGTAATCCTGTCAATATTTTCTTCAACTGTTGCTTTGCTTATTCCGTTTACGTTTGCAAGGTCGTATGCGGTCAGAAATTTACCGTTTTCGTTGCGGTATTCGATAATCGCCTTTGCTTTGGTTTCTCCGATGCCTTTAAGAGTGCAGAGAGTTTCAATATCGGCAGTGTTGATATTGACAATGCTGTAGTCTTTTGACGGATACTCGGCATCAATATCGTATTCGTTGAAAACATCGGCTGCAGAGGAAGAAACGGTGGTTGAGGGGAATGCGTAAGTCTGCTTTTCTGAAGGCAGGGCTGAAGAATACAAATTGGGTGAGCTGAAGCTTGCAAAGAAAACCATTGCTCCGAGAATAATCAATGCCGTTGCAATCAGAATCAGTTCGTGTTTACCTTTGCTCATTATCAGAAGTTTACGCCGTTCCAGCCCCAATGGTTAATTTCTTCATATTTAACATAGATACAGGAGGGCTCGATTGCGAGTTCTTCGCCGACAATCTCGGTGATTTCTGCGGTAAGAGCATCGTATGCACTGTCACTTGCCGAGCCGAAAAGGCTTACGGTAACATAAGCGAGGGGCTTTTCGTTGCTTCCTCTAAAGTACATATCTTTGTTTTCGTTAAATGAAAGCATGAGCCATTCTTCGGTTTTGCCGGGGATAAGCGAAATAGCTTTGCCGAGCCTTGTTTTAATTGCGGTCTGCGCTTCTTTGGTAACGGTTGTGTTTACGGTTGTGTTGATGTAAGGCATGTTGATAACTCCTTTTCAGTTTAGTGTTTAAACAATAAGTCAACAAAAACGGATTCAGCTTATTTTTTTTAACCTACTCTTATAAAATCTCTTGCGTTTACTATTACACCCTTAGTGTCAAAATCCTTGTCGGTATAGTTGACATATATAAGTGCACCGTTGTCATATTCCGTAAGGAAAACGCCGTCACTTACCTGCGAATGGTCAACGATTCTTGCATCTCTCAAGTCACCGAGAGCATTGTTGGCCTTAGAGTAAAAATCAGCGGCTGAGTTGATCCATGAATCGTAATAGAAATCTGAATTCTCTTCGGAAGAGATTTTTTCATAGCACCATTCATATCCGGGGCAGGCACCGTATTCGATATGGCGCAACATTGCCTCCTGAGGGTCGTGATAGAGGTTGAGCGGCTTGCCGGAATAATCAATGCTTGAATGAAGTATGAGCTGAACAAACGGAACAGCCATGTATGAGCCGCTTTCGGAAACTGATGTTTCAAGCGGAAGGTTAACTATTACATCAACATTTTTTATAGCGTAAAAGTTGCCGTAAACGGTCATGGTGGGTTTGTTTGTGGTAAGGGGAGTAATTGACTGGGATATGATATTTGCGGTCTGAGAGGCATTGAAAGGCTTTAAACCGTAGGTTGAGTATAAGGTTGTACCAATATCGTTAAGGCAAAAGCCCGAGAAAGAGTAATATCGGGTGTTCTTTAAGAGGTTTTTAACTGTTTGGTCAAGCCCCGAGGGATTGCGGAGAGTTTTGGAGAATACTTCATTGCCGATGTATTTGGACAGGCTGTTTTCAAAGTTTGCCTTAAGCTTGTTTCCGTGAAGGTCAACGGCATTTTCGCTTGAAGAAAAACCTGAAGATGAAGAAAGCAGATTGACATCAAGGAAAAGCTGCATATTCTGTGAATCCACATAGGAATAAAGCTCTTCAAGTCCGCTTTCGGAACCGAGTCTTCTGAGAATATCTGCGGAGGAATCAATTTCTTTCTGGTTTGTTCCACCGTCAAAAATACCGCAGTAGCGGAGATTTACGCCATTTATGCCTTTGTTTTTCATGTGGGTGAGCATATCAAGCGCCTGCTCAAAATCGGTGAGAATTCTGAGGAAACCGGTATTAACGGTTGTGTTTGAATAGGCGGCACCTATAACTGTAAGGTTCATGGGGAGATATCCGCCGGACTCAACCGTTCTCGTTGAAAGCACACGGTTTCTTATAAGCTGTTCTCTGCAGGCAGAGGCGAGGCCTGAATATGTGGCATTTGAGCCGGAAAGGAAGCGGTAGCAAAGCTCAATTCCATCCTCGGAGGAATAGCTTTCATCCGAAATATAGAGCTTTTCATCTTCGTACACATAAGGTGTAACGGAGAACTGAGCGTTTACTATATTGTATTCGCTTGAGTTGGTTGCTTTGTCTGCATTTATGCAGGCGAGAGCATCGCCTTTGGTAATCAGCGCAACAAAAGCGGATGAAGCGTGCTTCATACCGAATGCAGGGATACATGCGCTGTGGTCGTGCTCATGACCGCTTGCGGCATCGTTACCGTAAACAGCAAAGGAGAGCGGCTCAAACGAGTCATCGTAAACGGCGGTTTTGATTATTGCGCCGCATCCGTCAGGTACAAGTACAAAGTCATCCTCTTCGGACTGATTGAAAGCGCCGAAATAATTGAGAACATCAAGGTTTATGATTTTTGCATCAGGGTTGTTTGAAAGATTGTCGTATGTGCAGCTTAAGTTCATGCTGCCGTCCTCAAGGGTGACGGCCATTTTTACGCAAAAGGCGATGTCGCTTTTTTCAAAAGTCTGCTTAGAGGCAGTAACAGCATCGGGAAAAAGGTTGTAAGTGAAAATCGCTCCGTTTTCCGTCAGCTCATAGTTGGCTGTTGAAAAAGCAAGAGAATTATCCTGCGAATTAAGCTTATAAATATCTGTATTTGCAAGCACATCAAGGCTTACCATGCTTGCTGTGCTTTGGATTGAAGCGGAATCTGCATCTGCGGAGAGGAGCGGAAGAGCACTCCAGCACTGGTTGCCTGCCGTGTCAAGAATTGAAAAAGAGCAGCTTTCAGGATCAACATAGAGCTGGATAAGTCCCGACTCCGCTGCTTTGACACTCAGCGCATTTTCTGTTTTGCTGTGGTGCAGTACGGGGTCAATGTCGGCAGGGGCAATGGTGTTGAGTGTTGATACTGATTGCTTGGAGTGCGAGCCTGTGCATGAACAGGCGCAAAGCAACACAAGACTTGCCGCAAGAAGAGCAGCAAGCCTTAATAAATATGAGGATTTATTTTTTTTAACCATATTGTGTTCCTCAGTCTTTTTCTTTTAAAACTTCAAACCAGAAGGTAACGCCGCCGTCCGAGTTAATCGCTCCGTAGGGCATTGCGTGAAGCTCCATTATGGCTTTTACAATGGATAACCCGAGCCCGAAACGGCTTTCGCTTCTGCTGTGAGCATGGTCAGCTCTGTAAAAACTGTCCCAAAGCTGGTCAAAATCTTCCTTGGCAATATGTTTGCCTGTGTTGAAAACGCTTATACGCCAGCGGTTGGCGCAATCTTTGCAACTGATTATGATGTTGTTTGGTGAGGTGCAATGGAATACAGCGTTTGAAATGTAGTTTTTGAGAACGATTTCGATTTTATCCTGCTGAGCGTAGCAGTTAAGATTATCGGGTATGTCAGCAATCACGTTGATTGAATGGTTTGAAAACAGCAGTGAAAAATGGCTGAGCATATCGTTAATCTGCTGTGAAAGAGAGTAATTGGAGGGATTGAGCGACTGTGTCTTACTCTCCAGCATTGATAAATTAAGCAGTTCAACAACAAGACTGTTCATTTTTTTGCTTTCTTCAAGAATAATGTCGCAGTATTCGTTTATTACCTCAGGGTCATTGCTGATGCCTGCGGAAAGACCCTCTGCATAGCCTGAAATTATGGCGAGGGGCGTTTTTAACTCGTGTGAAACGTTGTTGATAAAACGCTTTCTTGCGTTGTCAAGAGCAAGCCTGTGCTCAATGTCCTTTTCAAGCTGAATATTTTTCTCCTGCAAATCAACAAGGGTTGAATCAAGAGTGGAGGAGAGCATGTTTATACTTTCGCCAAGCTCGCCTATTTCGTCATTACCGTAAGGCCTGCAACGCCTTTCAAATTTAAGCGCCGCCATGTCCTTGGTTATATCGTTCATTTCAACCAGCGGCTTTGTGAACTTTGCAACATAGAAATAAACGAATATAAGAGTCAGCAAAACAATAAAAAGGCAGATAAAAGTAAATACGTTTGTCGCCACCTCAACCGTGCTGTCAATTGTTGCAGCAGGGGAAAAGATGTGCAGCGTTTCACCCGTTGATATTTGTTTTGAAAAAACGAGATATTCAGCGCTTGTGGCGATTTTTCTGCGTTTTTCGTAGGAACCGTCAATGTCAAAATCGTAAGAGAGAACCTGCTGCGTATTGGCATATTCCGATTCGTTTGAATTTGAGGAGGGGAAGTGGTTGCTGCTCTGAGGTGATGAACCCTCTGCCGAGCGGTAAGAGAGGGAGCCGTCAGGGTTTATGAGCTCGAGAGTAACGTTGTTGTTTACTGAGAGGGAATAAAGCTCAAAATAATAAGTGACGCTGTTTGGCGTAAGACGGTCAATGTTCTCGGATATTTTGATAAGAGAGCCGGCGGTACGGGCAACAAGAACATTGTAAAGCACGGGCTCAGCCGCAAGCACTATAACAAGGAAACAAACTGTAAGAATTGCAACAATGGAAGCAAAAAGCCGAACACGTATTCTGCTCAGCCTGAATTTTGCCTTTCCCTTCTGTTTCAATTCTTGTTCACCTCGATTTTATATCCTATTCCGTAAATTGTTTTAAGGTGTGTTTCTCCCCAGTTGCCAAGCTTTGTTCTCAGCCTTGCAACGTGTGAGTCAACTGTTCTTGGGTCGCCGATAAAATCAATGCCCCATATATCGTCAAGCAGCTGTTCTCTTGAATATGTTCTTCCCGGATTGGAGGAAAGCTTGAGCAGAATGTTGTATTCCTTAATGGTAAGATCCGTTTTTGCTCCGTCAAGAGTAACTTCATGAGCAGGGATGTTGATTGAAAGGTTATCAATTGTAACAACTTCCTGCTTATCTGCGGGTTTTTCACGCCCCTCGGAACGCTTGAGAAGCGCTTCAATTCTTTTAACAAGCACAGAAGGACTGAACGGCTTTGTAACATAATCGTCACCGCCGGCTTCAAAGCCGTTGAGTTCGTCAAACTCCTGACTCCTTGCGGTGAGGAAAAGCACGGGTATATCTGAAACTCTGCGGATTCTTCTGCAAACCTCCCAGCCGTCAAGCTCAGGCATCATAATGTCAAGCACGGCAAGGTCAATATCTTTGCAGGAGTTGAAAATTTCAATGGCTTTTTCTCCGTTGTCTGCTTCTACTGTTTCGTAGCCGCTTTTTTTCAGGAAATCGCAAACAAGCCTTCTGATGAGGGCTTCGTCATCCGCTATAAGAATTTTTTTCATTTTGTTCGCACCTCCTGTAAAAATCAAGCCGCTAATATGGACATTTTACCATAGTTAATAATGATAAATCAAGTGTATAGAGTAAGTAATATAAAAACATGGTAAAAATATTAAGAAAAAATTAAAAAAAGCTTGTTTTTAAGAAACAACTACTTTATAATAGTAAAGTATTTATCTTGGGCGTATGCCCTTCTGAAAGGCGGAATGTTGATGCTCGGCAAATATGTCAGAGTCAGGGTTACCAACCCCATCCATTCCCTGAACAGACAGTTTGGATTCACTTACCAGCTCAATTTCGGAGTCATCGAGGGAAAAAAGAGGTATGACTCCAACGCATCGGGCGCTTACATTATGGGAATTAACCATCTTGTAAGAACCTTTGACGGCAGAGTAATAGGCGTAATCAGGCGTGCGGACGGGTCTGCACCTGTTTACGTGGTTGCTCCCAAAAATATGAAGTTCATTTCCTACCAGATTGAAGATGCTCTTGCTTTTGCTGAAAAGGGCAGGGATTATAAGCTTGAGTGCCTTTATGAACGTTCATGCGGTGCGGTAGTTTACAGAATTATCAATTCAGAGCTGAGGTTTCTTCTGATTAAAAACAGAAGAAGCGCACATTGGGGATTTCCCAAAGGTCATGTTGAAAAAGGCGAAACCTCTGAGGAAACCGCAAAAAGAGAGGTGCTTGAGGAAACGGGAATACATATCCAGATTATTCCTCAGTTTGCCTCAAAATCCGAATACACTATTCAGGGTAAGGTAGAAAAATCGGTAATAATTTATCTTGCGAAAACCCGTGATACGCAAACAATCATCCAAAGGGAAGAAATCGAAGATTATATTTGGCTTAATTATGACAGAGCAATGGAAATGCTTCGCTTTGTCAATGACAGAAACATTCTTCGCAACGCTAACGAATTTATTAAAAACCAAAAGCTGGTGTGAGCTTGATTAAGGAGGCATAAAAATGACTGAAATGCTCGCAGATTATTTTGTTGAGCTGTTTGACGGTAAGTTACCGTCAGAAATCATCATTTTTGTTATCTCCATGCTTCCCGTGATTGAGCTCAGGGGCGGAATGATAGCGGCAAAGCTGCTTGATGTTGAGCTTGTCAGAGCTTTCATAATATGCTATATTGCCAATCTGATTCCCATTCCGTTTATCCTGCTTTTTATCAGAAAAATTTTTGCTTTTCTGCGTAATAAAAAGGGTTTCTCAAAAATTGTCAGGAAGCTTGAAGAAAGCTCGGCAAACAAAGGTAATAAGGCTCTTCGGTGGAAAGGCTTTGGTCTGTTACTTTTTGTTGCAATTCCTCTGCCCGGCACAGGCGGATGGACCGGGGCTCTTGTTGCTGCACTTATGGATATGAGGCTGAAGATTTCCTTGCCGCTTATAGCTTTGGGCGTGCTTATAGCAAATCTTATCATGACTGCATTTTCCTACGGTCTTCTGGATTTTATCGGTTTATAAAAATTGAAAGCGGAGAAACAGTATTTTGTTTCTCCGTATTTTTATTTATTATGTTGAAACTGAAGAGCTGTTGTGGTAAAATTTATTAAAAATAAAAGGCGGTGTCGGTATGAAGCTTGTAACTCAGACGGATGTTGTGGCAACCAGATTTTCTGATGAAATTGCTGTCAGAAAGATTTGTGAGGCTGATTTTGACGGTATTGATTATTCGTTGTTTGCAATGAAGCATGATGATAATATTCTCAACTCCTCCTCGTATTTGCCCCATGTGAGAAACCTGCGTAAAATTGCTGACGGTTACGGCAAAACCTTTGAGCAGAGCCACGCACCATTCCCGTCCTACAAAGTGAATAATGTTGATAATTACAACGAGAAAACCTTTGACCGTATAAAGCGATCCCTTGAGATTTCGGCTGAACTCGGTGTGAAAATATGTGTTGTTCATCCCAGCGCAATCGGTGAGGGTCAGTTTGAGTTCAATATTGATTATTACAATAAGCTGGCTCCTTTTGCAAAGGAATACGGGGTAAAGATTGCACTTGAAAATATGTGGGGCTCAGCCGAGGTTGACGGAAAGAGAAAGATTGTTCCCAATATCTGCAGCGTTGCTGAGGATTTCAACCGCTATGTTGATGCTCTTGACCCAGAGCTTTTTACAGCCTGTCTTGATTTAGGGCATTGCGGTCTGGTAGGGGACGATGCAGCGAAAATGCTCAGAGAAATGGGGAATAAGCGTGTAACGGCGCTTCATATTCACGACAATGACTTTAAAAATGATACTCACACCATTCCTTACCTTTGCGATATGGATTGGGATTCAATTCTCAGAGCGCTCGGTGAGATTGATTATAAGGGTAATTTTACTTATGAGGCAGACCGTTTTCTTGACGAGTTTCCGCTTGAACTCATAAGCAACTGCTATGATTTTATGGCAAAAATAGGCCGCTATATGATTAGTGAAATTGAAAAGTACAGGGTGAAAGTGTGATGTCGGTTTTTGTTTGTCCGGTATGCTTAAAACCGCTTACTAATGAAGGTGCTTCGCTTAAGTGCGAAAACAGGCACTGCTACGATATTGCGAAGCAGGGATATGTCAATCTGCTCATGTCGCAAAAGTCCTCAGCCAAGCGCCACGGGGACGATAAGATTATGGTTGCTTCCCGCAGGGACTTTCTTGATAAAGGGTATTATCTTTGTTTGAGGGATGCTCTGTGCGATACCGCAGTGCGTTTTGCAAAAGAAAAGGTGACGGCGCTTGACGCAGGATGCGGTGAAGGGTGGTATACCCATGCAATTCTTGAAGCGCTTGAGGCTTCCGGTGCACGGGTGCGCATGGCAGGGATTGATATTTCAAAGCAGGCACTTATTTATGCCGCAAAAAGGAGCAAAAAAATTGAGCTTGCGGCGGCAGGCGTTTTCAATCTGCCTCTTGCCGAAAGCTCGTGTGACATGATTTTTAATGTTTTTGCTCCCTGCGCATCTGAGGAGTTTTCAAGGGTGCTCAGCGATAACGGAGTGCTTATAAGGGCGGTGCCGCTTGAGAATCATTTGCTGGCGTTTAAAGAGCATATATACGATAAGGTTTACCCCAACAAGGTTGAAGCGCTTGAGGTTGAAGGATTCAGAATTCTGGAAAAGCGTGAAATACGCTTAACCCTTCAGCTTGATAATAATGAGGATATAATGAATCTTTTCAAAATGACTCCTTATTATTATAAAACAAGCACAGCCGACCAGGCTAAGGTTGCTGCGCTTACACAGCTTGAAACCCAGCTTGAATTCGGTGTGCTTGTATATGGTAAAGATTAATTTTTATGCCTCGGGGCAGTGGTTGGTTGCTATAATATCAACTCCTGTGCCGAGGATGTTTTTTATCAGAACATCGCCGAGATTAACAGGTGCGGTTGCGGTAATCTTTGCAATTTCTGCCGCGCAGTCAAGCAGCTTTTCCTTGGGTATATTGCCTGCCGATTTGCAGGGTACAACGGGAAAGATTCCGCCAGATACCTTTACGGTTGAGGTGAAGCTCCTTACAGGGTTGGTGCACTCTGTTTTGGCGTACTCAATACCTCTTTTGCAGGTGTTACCCGTTACAGACAAAACCTCGCCCGAATCGGATATTTCGACGCTTAAGGCGCAACCCATAGGGCACGCAACGCAAATTATATTTTTCACAATGCTTACACCTCCACGGATATTTCAATGATATCGCCTTCGCTCATTGCGCAAAGTGTTTCGTTCTTAACCGTCACGCTCTCCATTTCACCGGGAGCAAGGCGGATTTTTTTGCGCCTGAGGATTTCGTTGCCTGCGCATTTTACAACAACGCTTGCGTTTTTGAAAACATCGCCAACTCTGAAATAGAGTTTAACATCTTCGCCGCAGTTGAGGTTGACTCTCTGCGGTACTATATAGCGCACCGCACCTTGTCCTTTTGTAACGGCATATTTTTCGCTTGAAACCTTACCCTGGGCATATTTTGCCGCACCTTCGCCTGCGGTGTAGCTCTCGAGAGTTACATAATCTACAAGGTCGTGCACGTGCAATACATTTCCGCAGGCGAAAACACCCGCCTGAGTGGTCTGCCTTGCTTCGTTTACGATTGCGCCGCCCGTTACGGGGTCAATTTCAATTCCTGCCGCTCTTGTAAGCTCGTTTTCGGGAATAAGACCTACCGAAAGGAGCAGAGTGTCGCATTCTATATATTGCTCGGTTTCCTTTATCGGTCTGCGGTTTTCGTCAACCTTGGCAATGGTAACGCCCTCAAGGCGCTCGCTGCCGTGAATTCTTGTTACCGTGCAGCTGAGGTGCAGAGGAATGTTGAAATCGTCAAGGCACTGAACAATATTTCTTGTAAGTCCGCTTGAGTAGGGCATGAGCTCGCATACGCATTTAACTTCTGCTCCTTCAAGTGTCATTCTTCTTGCCATAATAAGACCGATATCGCCCGAGCCGAGAATTACAACCTTTTTGCCCGGCATGTAACCGTCAATATTGACGAATTTCTGAGCTGTGCCTGCGGTCATTATACCTGAGCAGCGTGTGCCTGCGGTGTTGAGTGCTCCTCTGGGGCGCTCTCTGCATCCCATTGCAAGTATAACCGCTTTTGCCTTGATTTCAAGCAAACCGTCCGTGCTGTTTACGGCAATAACACTATTGTCCTTTGATACATCAAGAACCATGGTGTCGGTTTTGTATTCGATACCAAGTTCATTTACTTTTTCAATAAACCTGTCGGCGTATTCGGGACCTGAAAGCTCCTCGCCGAAATAGTGAAGCCCGAAGCCTGTATGAATACACTGCTCGAGGATGCCGCCGAGGGTTTCGGCACGCTCAAGGATGAGTATACTGTCTGTGCCGCATTCTTTTGCTTTTATGGCTGCAGCCATGCCTGCAGGGCCGCCTCCTACAACAACTATATCGTAGTTCAACATCACAGCCACCTCACTTTGTTTTACCGACAAGCAGCTTTGAGCCGCCGCCGAATTTTGTTACTTCATCAAGCGGGATACCGTGTTCCTCGGCAATAAGCTGAGCAACCTTTGAGCCGCAGAAGCCGCCTTGGCAGCGTCCCATGCCGGCTCTCGTTCTGCGTTTTACGGAGTCTATATCCGTTGCAGGTATAGGGGAGTGAATTGCATCCAGGATTTCACCCTGAGTAACCGTTTCACATCGGCATATTACAGTACCGTAGCGCTTGTCTTTTTCGATAAGAGCCTTTCTTTCTTCGTTGGTCATGTTGCGGAAGTGGACAGGAGCCTTCCTTGCAGGAATAAAATCTTCCTTTTTCTCAACATCACCGAGAATGTCAAGCATAATATTTTCAACATATTCCGCAATTGCAGGGGAGGCTGAAAGACCGGGCGATTCAATTCCTGCTACATTTATGAAAGCAGGATTCTTTTCGCTGGCGCTGATAATAAAATCACCTGTTTCAGGGTGTGACCTGAGACCTGCAAAGGAAGTGATAACGTTGCGTGTATTTACACAGGGTACGGAAAGCTTTGCCGCTTCAAGCACGGAATCAAGCACATCTGAGTTTGTCGAAACATCATCATAAGAATCTATATCAATGCTGCTCGGTCCGAGAAGCAGATTTCCGTCAACGGTGGGGGTGACAAGGATTCCCTTGCCCATTTTGCTCGGGCATTGGAAAATGACGTAGTTTGCAAGGGAGCCCATTGATTTGTCAAGGAGCATATATTCGCCCTTGCGTGATATAATTTTAATTGAATCATCGCCGATCATTTCAGCAATTTTGCCGCTGAAAATTCCTGCGCAGTTAATCACATACTTTGCTTTTATGCATTTCTCGCCTGCGTATACCGTAAAAACAGAGCCGTCATAATCAATTCCGTCTACTTTAAAATTACGCTCGCACTTAACACCGTTAATAACTGCGGTTTCTGCGGCGGCAACGGTGAGCTCGTAAGGGCATACTATGCCTGCGGTTTTTGCAAGCAGAGCGCAGCAGGCAGTGTTATTGATTTGCGGCTCAATTTCACGCAGACGGTCCTGCTCTATTATTTCCATTCCTTCAACGCCGTTTTTAATACCTCTTTCATAAAGTTCTTCAATCGTTTCCCTTTGCTCAGGAGAAAAGGCGACTACCAGAGAACCTGTAAGCTTAAACGGAACATGAAGGCGCTCGCAGAGTGCCTTCATTTTTGCAGTGCCCTCAACATTGAGCTTTGCCTTGAGTGAACCGGGCTTTGCATCAAACCCTGCATGAACAATGGCGCTGTTGGCTTTGGAAGTTCCCATTGCCACATCGTTGCATTTTTCAATAAGAACTGTTTTGAGGTTGTATTGGCTCAATTGCATTGAAATAAGCGAGCCTACAACGCCTGCGCCGATAACAGCAATATCATAAATCATATATACCCCTCCGAGAATATACTAATTAGCATAATAATTTTAACACATTTTTATACCTATATCAACGATTTCAACAAAAACTTTGCTTCCTGTTGAAAAAAATACTGAAATTGTG
>JAZSIQ010000124.1:0-13151 GCA_045533875.1 Acutalibacteraceae bacterium
GGCTTATCAGGCAAAATCTTGATCCAAACCTGGCCGTCACGCTTGATATATCTTGTCACAGTAACATGGGCTGCTTCTATCTGGTTTGAAGTGATCCATGCAGGCTCAGTAGCCATGAGACCGAAATCACCGTAGGTGACGGTATTGCCCTTATGGGCCTTACCCTTAAGTCTGCCTCTCTGAACTCTGCGGTACTTAACTCTCTTAGGTATAAGCATTAGCGGTCTCCCCCTTCCCTGCGAGGTCTGTTGTTGTTACCGCGGTTGCCGTTGCGGTTGTCGCGATTACCGTTGTTGCGGTCACGGTTGAATCTGCGTCCGTCACGGTTGTTTCTGCGCTCAGTGTTACGGCTTTCGTGGAGAACTTCGCCTCTGTAAAGCCAAACCTTAACGCCGATGCGGCCGTAAGTTGTTTTTGCCTCTGCGAAGCCATAGTCGATGTCAGCTCTGATAGTCTGAAGCGGAACTGTGCCTTCGTGGCTGGTTTCTGTACGGGCGATTTCAGCGCCGCCGATACGGCCGGAAAGCTGAATCTTGATGCCCTTTGCGCCGAGCTGCATTGTGCGGCCGAGAGCCTGCTTAACTGCGCGGCGGTAAGAAATTCTTCTTTCAAGCTGGGAAGCAATGTTCTCAGCTACAAGCTGTGCATTGAGATCGGGAGTCTTAATTTCAACGATGTTGATTGAAACTTCCTTGCCGCCGAGCTTGTCGGTGCAAACTTTCTTAAGCTTTTCGATCTCTTCACCGTTTCTGCCGATGATCATGCCGGGCTTAGCGCAGTGGATTGTGATGTAAACACGCTTTGCATCGCGTTCGATCTCAACCTTAGGTACGCCTGCACGGTTAAGAAGCTGGAGAAGATACTCACGGAGGTTGTAGTCCTCAACGAGGATATCACCGAACTTATTGGGATTTGCATACCAACGTGATTCCCAGTTCTTAACAACACCGATTCTTAAACCGGTAGGATTAATTTTCTGTCCCATAGTTTAACCTCCTCCTCTCTTATTCTGCTTCCTTGAGCACAAGGGTGATGTGGGATGTCTTCTTGTTTATACGAGCTGCCCTGCCCTGAGCTCTGGGTCTGATGCGCTTGAGGGTGGGTCCCTGGCTTACGGAGCACTCTGCAACATAAAGACGAGCGGGGTCCATGTTGTAGTTGTTCTCAGCGTTAGCCATAGCGGATTTCAAAAGTTTCATTAAGGGTTCGCACGCGGCCTTGGGCGTGTACTTGAGAATTGCCAAAGCCTTGTCTGCGGGCTGATTGCGGATGATATCCAGAACAATCTGCACTTTGCGGGGAGCAATGCGTACGTAAGTTGCCTTAGCGGTTGCAACTGCAACTTCGTTCTTTGCTGCTTCTGACATTGTTAATACACTCCTTTCGCCGATTATTTAGAATTGGATGTCTTCGAGCCGGCGTGGCCTCTGAAGGTTCTTGTGGGTGCAAACTCACCGAGTTTGTGACCTACCATATCCTCTGTAACATAGACGGGAACGTGCTTGCGTCCGTCATGAACTGCAAATGTGTGACCGACAAAAGCAGGGAAGATTGTGGAGGCACGGCTCCAGGTCTTGAGAACTTTCTTCTCGCCGGTTTTGTTCATTGCTTCAACTCTTTCGAGCAGCTTAGGCTGCACAAAGGGTCCTTTTTTAATGCTTCTGCCCATTATCTTCGCTCCTTTCTCGATTACTTGTCGTTACGGCGTTTAACAATAAGCTTGTCAGATGCCTTCTTGGTCTTTCTGGTCTTGTAACCGAGAGCAGGCTTGCCCCAAGGTGTAACAGGACCGGGTCTACCGATGGGTGATCTGCCTTCACCACCGCCGTGGGGGTGATCGCAGGGGTTCATTACGGAACCGCGAACTGTAGGTCTCCAGCCCATGTTGCGCTTACGGCCGGCCTTACCGATCTTAACGTTTTCATGATCGAGGTTGCCTACAACACCGACTGTTGCCATGCAGCCTACGGGAACATTGCGAAGCTCACCTGAGGGCAGACGAAGGAGTGCGTAAACGCCTTCCTTAGCCATGAGCTGTGCGCTGTTACCTGCAGCTCTTGCAAGCTGACCGCCTCTGCCGGGATAAAGCTCAACATTGTGAACAACCGTACCAACGGGGATGTTGGTAAGAGGAAGTGCGTTGCCGGGCTTGATATCGGCTGTGGTGCTGGCGATAACGGTATCGCCAACCTTAAGTCCGTCGGGATAAAGGATGTAGCTCTTCTCGCCGTCTGTGTACTCGATAAGAGCGATGAATGCTGAACGGTTGGGATCGTATTCGATGGTCTTAACTTCTGCGGGAACATCGAACTTAGCGCGCTTGAAGTCGATTATACGGTACTTTCTGCGCATTCCGCCGCCGCGATGACGAACGGTGATTCTTCCGTAGCTGTTGCGGCCGGAGTTCTTCTTAAGAGAAGTAAGAAGGCTCTTTTCGGGAGCAACCTTTGAGAGTACGGAATAATCAGTTACCGACATGTTTCTTCTTGCGTTACCGGTCGGATTATAAAATCTGATTGACATTTGTTTCACTCTCCTAATAGCGGCTTTGCGGAGTATGTCATTCTCCATACCTTGCCGCCGGAATCATTGTTTAATATTAAAGGAGGCCGTCAAAGAACTCGATGGTCTTTGAATCCTCGGTAAGGGTTACGATTGCTTTCTTCCAGGAAGCGGTGTAGCCCTGATGAAGCCCCTCTCTGCGGAACTTGCCCTTGCAGTTGATGGTGTTGACCTTCTTAACCTTAACGCCGAAAAGTGTTTCAACAGCGTTTGCGATTTCAATCTTGTTGGCATCCTTAGCAACTTCGAAGGTGTACTTCTTGTCTGCGATGCCGTCCATGCTCGCCTCAGTGATGATGGGGCGAAGAACGATGTCCTGTGCTAATTTACTCATGCGTAAACCTCCTCAATCTTGCTGATGGCATCCTTGAGGACTACGACTGTGTCGCAGTTGAGGATATCATAAACATTAAGAGTCTGAACAAGAGTTGTCTTAACGCCTGCGATGTTGCGAGCGCTTCTGTAGATTACGTCATTCTTCTCAGGAAGAACGAAGAGAACCTTCTTGCCAGCATTGAGAGCACCGATAACCTTAACGATTTCCTTGGTCTTGATAGCGTCAAGCTTAAGGGAATCAAGAACGATGAGCTCATTGTCTGCTACCTTAGCTGAGAAAGCAGACTTCATAGCAAGTCTTCTGACCTTCTTGTTGATGGACTTCTGATAATCACGGGGCTTGGGACCGTGAGCGATTCCGCCGTGATACCACTGGGGAGCTCTGGTTGAGCCCTGTCTTGCGCGGCCTGTGCCCTTCTGGCGCCAAGGCTTCTTGCCGCCGCCGCTGACTTCCGAGCGTGTAAGGGTAGACTGTGTGCCCTGACGCTGGTTTGCCAGATAGCTGACTACGCAAAGATGCATAGCGGAAATACTGGGTTCGATTCCGAAAATGCTTTCTGCAAGCTCGATCTTCTCAAGCTCTTTACCTGTCATGTCGAATACTGATACGTTAGGCATTATTCTCTACTCCTCTCTTACGCTTTTTTAACTGAATCACGGATAAGAACGATTCCGCCCTTGGGGCCGGGAACGGCACCCTTGATAGCAAGGAGGTTATTTTCCGCGTCTACCTTGACAACGTCAAGATTCTGAATGGTAACTCTCTCGTGACCGAGGTGACCTGCAAGCTTCTTTCCCTTATAAACTCTGGAGGGGTCGGAGCAGGCGCCGAGGGAACCTGCATGTCTTGCAACAGGACCTGTACCGTGAGATTCCTTAAGTCTGGCAAATCCCCATCTTTTGATAGAGCCCGCTGTGCCCTTACCTTTGCTGGTGCCGACTACGTCAACCTTTTCGCCTGCTGCGAAAACGTCAGCCTTGATGGTGTCGCCGAGATTGAGGCTTGCCATATCGTCAAGCTTAAACTCTCTGAGAGTCTTCTTGGGAGCTGTGTCAGCCTTCTTGAAGTGACCCTTCATGGGCTTGTTGACACGCTGAACCTTTACATCACCGAAACCAAGCTGTACTGCTTCATAGCCGTCATTCTCGATTGTCTTCTTCATGACAACGTTGCAGGGGCCTGCTTCGATTACTGTTACGGGAACTACGTTTCCGTTTGCATCAAAAATCTGTGTCATACCGATTTTCTTGCCGATGATTGCTTTTTGCATTTTATGCTTTCCTCCTTTAGGTTATTGGTTGACCTTACTGTCAACATGACCTGCTAAACGTGAAATCAAAGCTTGATTTCGATTTCTACGCCTGCGGGAAGCTCAAGACCTGTCAGAGCTTCAACTGTCTTTGCTGAAGGTCTGATAATGTCGATAAGCCTTTTGTGTGTGCGCTGTTCGAAGAGCCCACGGGAGTCCTTATACTTGTGGACTGCGCGAAGAACGGTAACGATCTCTTTCTCGGTGGGCAGCGGAACCGGTCCCGATACCTGAGCGTTTGTTCTCTTTGCGGTTTCTACGATTGTTTCTGCAGCCTTGTCAACGAGGCTGTGATCGTAGCCCTTGAGTCTGATTCTGATTTTTCCCTTTACTGCCATAACTGACGCCTCCTTAAGATTGGCGGGCCTTCCTTTGCAAATTTCGTAACACTAACCCGGGTGTTTCTTGCCTTCCGTTTTTAAAACCGGAAAAACAATATTTTCCGGGAGGAACGATTTTTGCACATGGGTATCCCTTTGCGCAAAGCTGCCCGGGAACGGCAACCCAGCAAAAGGACACAATTTCGCCCGGTTTTAAATCGGACATACTCCGCGAAAATTCCCTGCATCTGGTGCAGCCACCTCTCGCATCATCGCATATCATTTACGCGTTACTTGATGAAAAGGGCATATTTCCCCCTTTGGTCCGTACGCGTGCTTAAGTATAATATCACATATATTTGTCAATTGCAATACCTTTTTGCAATTTTTTTGAAAAAATTTTAAAGTTCTTTTTCCTTGTAAAACCAAGGCCTCAACTTATGCCTTCACCTGCGGAGGTGAGTGCCCAAAAAGCGCATATATAAAAGGTATATATATAATATAGCAAAGAGATTTGTTTGTCAATTTTTTCTTGGGGTGTTGCCATTCTTTATGCGGTATGATATAATACTGTTACTTTATTTGCAAAGGAGAATTATTTATGATTGGTATAGGCACTTGGGAATGTAAAGTTGACACAATGTTTTTTAAAGGTACTGCTCAGGTAAAAATCTTCGACAACAACGGCGAATACGGATTTGACGTTATCATCCCTGATTTTGACGTACCTGACATCACCGTTATTTCAGTTGAGGAAGACGGTAACGACATTGACGCTGTTGTTCAGACAAGTCTTCTCCCCGGTAAAGATATCAACCTCAGCGTTTCAATTGACGGCGACGATATCACAGGCTTCCTTAAAATCCCCTTCGTCGGTAAGGTAAAGCTTAAGGACGGTCACAGGATAGCATAATATTATGGATGATAAGAATAAACGAAAATATATTGCTCTGCTTACGGTTGCTATAGTCGGTATTATCGCTTGTATTACAATTATCACACTTAAGTTTACAACAGATATTTTTGACAAAGACAAACACACGGCGGAGCAGACGACTTCTCAGCAGAATGTAACGGATAAAACCGAAGCACCTACCCTTGATACGGAAAATTTAATGATTCCTGATTTTTATACCTACGTTTTTACCGCAAACGATAAGAGTTATGTGTATTCGGGCGATTTTCTGTATAAGGCTCTCACTACCCAGCTTGTTGCAGGTAAGTCCGTAAAACTCCCTTATTATGACAGAAATGAGTCTACCGCTACATTTGACGGCATCCCGATTCTTTTTGATTACAACCAGAGCATGAACCCTAAGCACGGCTATACCGTGCCTGATAAAATGGTTATAACCGCTGATGCAGGCCGTATCTCCACTTGGGAAAATGAAACGGCGGTTTATCAGGATCAATCGGCATCTCTCAAGCCCAGAACAACCGTTTTCTGGAGCTGCTATGACAGTCCGCTTGATAAAGAGGCCGCCGAGAAAGTAAAAATCACCGCCACATATTACCGTGACGGTGCAGAGATGGCGTCGCAGACCGTTGTTCTTAAGCAGAGCAAAAGCACGAAGGGTACAAAAGGCGATAATATGTACTCCTATTCCGTTGAACTTCAAAAATAATACATCGGGCGGAGCGGAATACCGCTCCGTTCTTTTTTGTTTTACGGTTAAATTTTACAGATTTGCTTGAAATTGTTCACAATATATAATATAATGTTATAGTTTGAAACAGTAATTCAGAAGAGGTGTTGCACGGTGAAAAGAATAGGATTCGACAACGATGCATATATCAGCAGGCAATCTGAGCAGATAAGCAAGCGCATCAAGGAATTCGGCGGCAAGCTTTACCTTGAATTCGGCGGCAAGCTTTTTGATGATTACCATGCCTCGAGAGTTCTTCCAGGATTTGCACCGGACAGTAAGCTCCAGATGCTCAGAAGCATTGCTTCCGATGTTGAAATTGTAATAGTTATCAACGCAGGCGATATTGAAAGCAACAAAATCCGCCGCGACCTCGGCATCACCTATGACACCGATGTTCTGCGCCTGATTGATGCCTTCCGCGAAAACGGACTTTATGTTGGCAGCGTTGTGCTTTCACAGTATTCGGGTCAGCCGTCAGCGACCGCATTCCGCACCAAGCTTGAAAGACTCGGAGTAAAGGTATTCCTCAATTACGCAATCGAAGGCTATCCTTATAATGTTTCACATATTGTCAGCGAAAACGGCTTCGGCAAAAATGAATTCATCGAAACCAGCAGACCTCTCGTTGTTATCACCGCCCCCGGTCCCGGCAGCGGCAAGATGTCCACCTGCCTCTCGCAGCTTTATCATGAGAATCTCAGGGGCAACGAGGCTCGCTTTGCCTAGTTTGAGACTTTCCCCATCTGGAATCTCCCCCTAATGCATCCCGTAAACCTCGCATACGAGGCAGCTACGGCAGACCTTAACGATGTAAATATGATTGACCCCTATCACCTTGAAGCTTACGGCGAAACTACCGTAAACTACAACCGTGATGTTGAAGTATTCCCCGTACTTAACGCAATTTTCGAAAAAATCGAAGGCAAGAGCCCTTATAAATCCCCCACCGATATGGGCGTAAACATGGTAGGCTACTGCATCTGTGACGAAGAAGCTGTGCGTCAGGCATCTTATGATGAGATTATCCGCAGATATTTCGCCGCTCTCAATGACCTGAGAATCGGCACAGGCTCAAAAGAAGCCGCTTCCAAAATTGAGAATCTCATGAACCAGGCAGGTATCAGCGTTGACAATCGCAGAGTTATAAAGGCCGCTCTTGAAAGAAGCGCCGCAACAGGCGGTAAACCCGCAGTTGCAATAGAGCTTAACGATTCAACCATAATAACAGGCAAAACCTCCGATTTGCTCGGTGCGTCATCTGCCGCATTGCTCAACGCAATGAAAAAACTCAGCGGTTTGCCTGACGAGCTTCTGATGATTTCCCCTTCCATAATCGAGCCCATACAGAAGCTTAAAACCGATATTCTCAAAAACCGCAACCCCAGGCTTCACACAGACGAAACGCTCATCGCCCTTACAATGAGCGCAACCGCAAATCCCGATGCCGCTCTTGCGCTTGACAGTGTACCTCTCCTCAGAGGTGCTCAGGCTCACTCAACCGTCATTCTTTCACAGACTGACCAGGAGATTTTCCGCAAGCTCGGTATCGACATCACCTGCGAGCCTGATTACGAAAACAAAAAACTCTACCATAAATAAGAACCCCTCACGCGTTGCGTTCGTGAACCTTGTTGCTTCGTAATAAGAACCCCTCACGCGTTGCGTTCGTGAACCATATTACTTCGCAATAAAAAAATACGGCTGTCACCCTTCGCCGGTGACAGCCGTTTCGGTTTATTGAACATTATCTTCTTTATTCTTTTTCCTCTGACTCATTTTTGCTTCCGGAGTCTCTGAATACCACATATTTCTGATAGAAGAATTCCGTAACAAGATTGATAACCATTGTGCCGCCGAGCACTATGTACTCAACCCAGCCCGATTCCCTGAACTGCTCACTCCAGAATGCGGCATTTGTAACAGCCTCACCGCCGATTGTTGAAACAGGGGTAAACACGCAGTAAAACAAAGCTACCTTGAGCATCGCAATGGGCACATTACTTGCCGATTTAAATGTGAATTTGCGGTTAAGGGTAAAATTCCACAGCACGGAAAGAACAAGCGCTATAAGGTAACTGGGCCAGTAAGACCACGACATAAGCTCATTGAGAAGAGTAAACGACACTGTCTGAATTATACCCGCAGAGCATGAGAACAGCGCAAATTTTACCGCCTGCACGGCATTTTGTTTTTTACTGAGTTTAGGCGACTTTTCCTGCATTTTTTCCATCTCCGTTTCTTTTATTTCTGAAAATCAAAAGCTTACTGCAAACGTAGTTGATGATAACAACCAACACAGCAATCAGGATTTTTGAAAATAACTCGTTAAAATCCGCAATGCTCACCAATAAGAACATTCCGAAAAGCTCAACCCCGAGCGATAAAAGTCTTGCACTTACAAAGCCTATAAATTCCTTGCCTGCCACCGAGAGCGCCCAGCTTTTTGATTCAAACACAAAAAGTTTGTTGGTAACAAAGGCAAAAGCCACGCCTGCAAACCATGCAATCACGGTTGAATCAAGATATTCGCTGCCTCTTTTGCTCAGCATGCTTGCAGCTTCCTGCCAGCCCCTTTTTTCAAAAAGAGTTGATAGCACACCCTGCCAGCCAACCGCATCAAAAACAAAAGTGCTTACTATAAATGCGACAAGATTGGCGACTGTTGTGAATATACCGTAAAAAACATAGCTTACCAGTTCCCTGGTCAACATCCTGTCTGCAACAGAACCGAGGAAGGAATCTTTTTTTAATATTTTAAATACAACATTTCTTGCAAAAACAGTTAATTTTTCTATCACGGATACACTCTTCCTTTAAATCAGCTGAACCAGCCCTTTACTATCATGGCAAACACTTCAAAAACATTGCCGAAGGATGCAAAAAACTTTTCAACAGGATTGTCGTAAACGGTATATGGCTCATCAACCTGCTTTACAAGTTTTGCATTGTCTGTGCGCACGCTTCCCTCATAAACATAAAGCTCGTTGTCATAATTGAGAATATCATCCTCATGAAGAGTGAAAACTCTTACTCCGTAAGGGCCGGTTTTTGCGAACTCACAGCCGTAGGTGAAGCCGAGTTCAATGCCGTCATAAATGCCCGTGTAGCCCTCTGTGTGCCAATGGCCGAAGTATGCACCTACAACATCGCCGCATTCCTTCCATGCCTTGAACTGCTCCGTAACGGTACCGGGGGCTACGCTGGACACATTGTAGCCGTTGGCTATTTCCTTATTGAGGCGGTAAAATTTAATACCGTCATCGCTATTGAGCCTTGCACCCTCATCCCAGATATTGCATTCTTCAAAAAGATTGCCGATATCATCGGTGGGAATGTGCTGAAAAACAAAGGCAGGCACGGGAGTACCGCCGTTTTCCGCAGTAAGTTTTGCACTCTCAGCCTTATACCAGGCAAGCTGCTCTTCATTAACCGAGCCCTTTTCAGTATCCATGAGCCACAGATTAAATACGGTCTTACCGTCTGACGATTTGATTTCAAGATTATAATCTATTCTGCCCGTTGAATCGGTGCTTTCGTCAGCCGTAAGACTGTTCTCATATTCACCGTAAATGCGCATCCAATCCTCATTGGTTATGCCGCTCTTATAATCGTTGTTGCCTTGAATAACCGCAAAGGGAATACCCTCACTCTCAGCTTTTTCAAACACCGCCGCACATGCCGCTTCAACGTTTGCAAGGGTTGTTGCATAATCATCTGCGGTTACGCCCTCTCTGCCGCTTTCATCGTCAATAAAAAGGTCACCTATGCGGCTGTCCTCAACGATATCGCCCGTAAAAACAATAAGGTCAGGATCAGACTGCTTAACCGCAAGGTCAATAAGATTAAGCATATCGTAAGCGGGATTGTGGTCATCTTGAGGGTCGCTTATCTGCAAAACGGTAAAAGTACCGTCTTCGCCGAAGTGAAGCCCGTCTGCCTGCGCAGCACCTGCGGGAATAAACAGACCGAGAAGCATTGATACAAAAAGAATTACTGACGTAAGCTTTTTCATATTTTCTCCCTCCGTTGCAATAAAATGTATATATGTTAAAGTATACTTCAATTTTTTGGTCAAGTCAACATAAAAAGAATTACTATATTGTTAATAAATACTTGCATTTTTCTTAAGGTATTGCTAAAATATATTATTAACGGATTTAATTATTATCACAGGAAAGGCGCATTATGCAAACAAAAGCTTCGCCGGCGGCTATGCCGAGAATTCACTCGCTTGACGAAATCAGAGGCTTCGCCGTTTTGTGCATGGTTTTTTACCACGCATTCTTCGTTATCGGCTCCTTTTTTGAGGTCACCGCAGCATCCTCTCTGCTTGACTTTTTCATGCCCGTTCAGCCGTTTTTTGCAGGAATCTTCATTTTCATTTCGGGAATTTCAAGCAGGCTTTCTTCAAATAATACCAAAAGAGGCATAAGGCTTCTTATTGTTGCGGCGCTTATCACTCTCGTAACTGCCGTCATCTGCCCCAAGCTCGGGCTTGACGGTATGCAGATTTATTTCGGAATTCTGCACTTTTTAAGCATAGCAATGCTTATATTTTCGCTTGTCCGCCCTGCGCTTGACAGGTTGGCACCGCATTGGGGTCTGCTGATTTGCACTGTTTTTTACGCTTTTACCGCAGGTATTACAAAGGGTGAGCTGAGCTTCGGGAAGCTGATAGTTCTCAATATACCCGATATCCTTTATGAATATAACTTTTTGTTCCCTTTGGGAATTTATTCCGACACTTTCTTTTCGGCAGATTATTTCCCGATTTTTCCGCACATTTTCCTTTTTCTTGCAGGAACCTTTACGGGCATCTATGCCGTAAAAGGCGAATTCCCTCACGGGCTTTACAAACGCCGTGTGCCGTTTTTTTCATTCTTCGGCAGGCACGCGCTCATCATATACGTTATACATCAGCCAATCATTTTCGGCATCATGTATTTAATAGAATTTATAATTGACAGGAGTTTTTAAAATGAGTGAAAATCAAGGCTGCACTGGCAACTGCTCAAGCTGCTCTGCAAACTGTTCATCAAAAGAAGAAAAGCAGGATTTGCGAATCCCTCAGGGTCCTTTCAGCGATGTTAAGAAGGTTATCGGCATCGTAAGCGGCAAGGGCGGAGTTGGCAAATCTCTCGTTACATCCATGCTTGCAAGCTCTATGCAGGCAAACGGCTGCTCAACCGCAATTCTTGATGCGGATATCACAGGCCCGTCAATTCCCAAGGCTTTCGGTCTCACCAACAGAGCTGAGGCAGACGCATCGGGTCTTCTTCCCGAGGTTACAAAAACAGGCATCAAGGTAATGTCCGTAAATCTTCTTCTTGAAAAAGAGGATTCCCCCGTTGTATGGAGAGGTCCCGTTATTTCGGGCGTTATTCAGCAATTCTGGAAGGACGTTGCTTGGGGCGAGGTTGACTATATGTTTGTTGATATGCCTCCCGGCACGGGCGATGTTTCGCTCACCGTATTCCAGAATCTTCCCGTTGACGGAATAGTTATCGTAACCACTCCGCAGGACCTTGTTACAATGATTGTCAAAAAAGCTTACAATATGGCAAAGCTTATGAATATTCCCGTGCTCGGCATCGTTGAGAATATGAGCTATGCCGTATGCCCCGACTGCGGCAAGCAAATAAATATCTTCGGCGAAAGCAAGGTTGAAGAAGTTGCTGCTGAGCTCGGAGTACCCGTACTTGCAAAGCTTCCCATCGTGCCTCAGACTGCCGCACTTGTGGACAAGGGTGCTGTTGAGCTTGCGGACGATTCATATATCAAAAACGCTGTTGAATTTATCAAAGAAATAAAGTAAAATACTGTTGAATACAATTCTGAGGTGATTTAAATGCTCGATATTAAATTTGTTAGAGAAAATCCCGATATTGTTAAGGAAAATATAAAGAAGAAGTTTCAGGACAGTAAGCTTCCCCTTGTTGACGAAGCCATTGAGCTTGACGCTCAGTTCCGTGCAGTAAAGAGCGAGGCGGATACTCTGCGTGCCGCTCGCAACAAAATCTCAAAGCAGATTGGCGCTCTTATGGCTCAGGGCAAAAAGGAAGAGGCCGAGGCAGTAAAGCAGGAGGTTTCCAACTACTCCGCAAGGCTTGCAGAGCTTGAAGCACTCGAGCCCGAGCTTGAGGAAAAGCTCAAGAAGGTAATGATGGTAATCCCCAACATAATCGACCCCAGCGTTCCCGTAGGTAAGGATGACAGCGAAAATGTTGAGGTTACCAAATACGGCGAGCCCGTTGTGCCCGATTTTGAAATTCCTTACCATTCAGATATAATGGAGCGTTTTAACGGCATCGACCTTGACAGTGCAAGGCGTGTTGCAGGTAACGGCTTCTATTATCTTATGGGCGATATCGCAAGACTTCACTCCGCAGTTATCTCCTATGCCCGTGACTTCATGATTGACAGAGGCTTTACCTACTGCGTGCCTCCCTTCATGATTCGCTCCGATGTTGTTACAGGCGTTATGAGCTTTGCCGAAATGGATGCCATGATGTATAAAATCGAAGGCGAAGACCTTTACCTTATCGGCACAAGCGAGCACTCCATGATAGGTAAATATATTGACACTATCGTTCAGGAGGATACTCTCCCCCACACTCTCACAAGCTACTCACCCTGCTTCCGTAAGGAAAAGGGCGCTCACGGCATCGAGGAAAGAGGCGTTTACCGTATCCACCAGTTTGAGAAGCAGGAAATGATAGTAGTCTGCAAGCCTGAGGACAGCATGATGTGGTTTGAAAAGCTTTGGCAGAATACAGTTGACCTTTTCCGTTCGCTTGACATTCCCGTAAGATCCCTTGAATGTTGCTCGGGTGACCTTGCAGACCACAAGGTTAAATCCTTTGACGTTGAGGCATGGAGCCCCAGACAGAAGAAGTCTTTCGAGGTTGGCTCATGCTCAAACCTCGGCGATGCTCAGGCAAGAAGACTTAAAATCAGGGTCAACGGCAAGGACC
>JAZSIQ010000096.1:0-28522 GCA_045533875.1 Acutalibacteraceae bacterium
CTCCGCCTTCTTCCTTGTAAGCTCACGCTCAATTCCGGGGGAAGATACCTCAAGGCAGTAGCTCTGCTCAATGGGGTCAGCCTCATCAAGCGGTACGTCAAGCGCACGGCTCATATTTTCGCAATCCTCTAAAAGGATGCCGCCTTCCTTGTCAATGAAAATTCTTAAATACCAGGAGCCGCCCTCCTTAAGAAAACGGACGTCCCAAAGCTCAAGACCGAGCTGCTTTGCGATAGGCTCTGCTATCTGCCATACTGCGGCTACTGTGTTGCCGCCCTTTCCTTTTCCTGCCACGGTAAGCCTCCTTCGGAATTTATTTTTCTTTAAGTGAAATTTGTTTTTTGCGCAAACAAAAGAGCGGGTTTTGCCCACTCTTAAGTCAACTACATCTTTCTGCACACAGTTTAACACATTATTTTAAATATATCAAGCCTTTTTTAAAAATTTTTTAATCATCCTAAAAATTAAAGGAGGCCCGCTAAGGCAAAACCTTTGCAAGCCGTTTTCCTTTTAAACATTGAATTTAATATGTTGCGAGGTATCTGTCAAGCTCCCACTGGGAAATGCGGCGGCGGTAAGCAAGCCATTCCTCTTTCTTCGCTTCAAGATACTTTGAGTAAATATGGCTGCCGAGAACGTTCTGAATGAATTCGTTGCCTTCAAACTCGGCGGTTGCTTCCTCAAGGGTGGAGGGAAGAAGCTCGATGCCTGCTTCCTTTATCTGCTCGTCGCTCATATCATAGATATTGTAATCCGTTGAGGGAGGACATTCGAGGTTGTTCTTTATACCCTCAAGACCTGCCATAAGGCAAGCCGCCATTTCAAGGTAGGGGTTGCAGGAGGGGTCAGCGCTTCTCAGCTCAATTCTTGTGCCTGAGCCTCTTGCGGAAGGAATTCTTACAAGGGGGCTTCTGTTTTTGGCTGACCATGCTATATACATGGGAGCTTCATAACCGGGAACAAGGCGCTTGTAGGAGTTTACAAGAGGGTTGAGCACAGCAGTCATGGGCTTGATATTCTTCATGATGCCTGCAATGAAATTGTAAGCGGTTTTGCTCAGGTTGATTTTATCGTTTTCATCGTAAAATACGTTTTCATCACCCTTGAAAAGTGACATGTTGGTGTGCATGCCCGAACCTGCAATGCCGTAAATGGGCTTGGGCATAAAGGTTGCGTGCAGACCGTGACGCTCCGCAATGCTCTTTACAACGCACTTGAAGGTAACTACATCGTCAGCCGCTCTGAGAGCGTGGGAATATTTGAAATCTATTTCGTGCTGTGCAGGTGCACACTCATGGTGGGAGGCTTCAATCTCAAAGCCCATGGATTCAAGAACATAGCAGATTTCTCTGCGGCAGCTTTCGCCTCTGTCAGCCGAACCGAGGTCGAAGTAACCGCCGCAGTCGTCGGTCTCGGTGGTGGGCTTGCCGTCAGCATCAAGCTTGAAAAGGAAAAATTCGCACTCGGAGCCTACATTGAAGGAGTAGCCGAGCTTCTCTGCCTCAGCAATGGCTCTTTTAAGCACATATCTGGGGTCACCCTCAAAGGGGGTACGGTCATGAGAATAAACATCGCAGATAAGTCGGGCAATCTTACCCTGACCTTTATCCTGATGCCAGGGAAGCACACAGAAGGTATCGTAATCGGGATAAAGGTACATGTCGGATTCTTCGATACGTACAAAGCCCTCGATTGATGAACCGTCAAACATGCACTTATTATCCAGCGCTTTTTCAAGCTGGCTTCTGGTTATTGCAACGTTCTTTACCGAACCGAGAATATCGGTAAACTGCAGGCGGATAACTCTTACATTTTCTTCATCTGCAAGCCTGAGAATATCTTCCTTTGTATACTTTCCCATTTTCATTCTCCTCACACAACTTTATAGTTAAAATTCAAGATAAATCCCTAATTATAAACAATTCAATGAATTGTAACATTTTCAAATTTGCTTGTCAAGAACTTGAAAAAGATATTACCCTTGTGGTATACTATTGATATCTGTAATTATGTTTTCACCGAAAGGATTGACCCTGCTTGATTATAGATTTTCATACCCATTGCTTTCCCGAAAAAATAGCCTCCAGAGCGCTTGATGTGCTTTCAAGGTCCTCGGGTATGATGTTTCCCTTTCATTCGGGCACGGCGCAGTCGCTTGTATCCGCTCTCAAAGACGGCGGCGCTGACAGAGGCGTGGTGCTCAGCATTGCAACCAACACTCATCAGCAGCGCTCGGTGAATGATTTTGCAATATTTCTGCTCGGCTGTAAAGAGCTCATCCCCTTCGGCAGCGTTCATCCTGACAGTGAGGATGCTCTTGAAGAGCTTGAAAGGCTTCACGAAGCAGGAATCAAAGGCGTAAAATTTCACCCCGAGTATCAGAATTTTTTTGTGGACGAAGACAGAATGCTGCCCTTTTACGAAAAAATCGGCAAACTCGGCATGATTACCGTTTTCCATTCGGGCTTTGACCTCGGCTACGATCCTCCGTTTCACTGCACTCCCGAACGCCTTGCAAGAGTGCTCGGTGCATTCGGCGGCGCTCCCGTTGTTGCGGCGCATCTCGGCGGAGTTGCAGAGCTTCAGGACACTCTCGTTCACCTTTGCGGCAAGGATGTGTACCTTGACACAGCCTTTGCCTACGGAGTTATCGCTCCGCATACCGCAAAAGAAATTATTGATTCCCACTCGGCTGACAGAATCCTTTTCGGCACGGATTTGCCTTGGTCCTCGGTAAAGCACGGGCTGGCTTTTCTTGACTGTCTTGATTTAAGTGAGGACGATTACAAAAAAATAACCGGCGGAAACGCCCGCCGGCTGCTGAATATTTAATTTTTCAGCTCGTCAAGGGTCAAATCGTAAGCAGGGAGAATTTCTTCAAGATAAACTTCCGCTTCCTTTAAGCCCATGCTCTCAATGCTTTCCCTCGTACTTTTCGCCGCAAGGGAGAATTCGGAGCTTCCGGCTTTCTTTTCTTCAATGCACTTTATAAGCGCGCTGATTTTATCCGCTGCTTTTACTATCTGCCATAGTTCGGCATCCCCTGCTTCGGGAGTGAAAAATGCGGTATAAAACGGCTTCATATCGTCGGGAAGCATACTTATAAGGCTTTCGCCTGCGTGCTCCTCAACGGTCTTGTAAGCCTCACGCACCTGCTCGCTGTAATATTTTACAGGGGTGGGTAAATCGCCCGTAAGAGTTTCCGCCGCATCGTGATAAAGCCCGAGCAGAGCTGCTCTTTCGGCATTCACGCTGCCGCCGAATCGGGTATTTCTTATAACCGCAAGCGCATGGGCAATAACCGCCACCTCAAAGGAATGCTCGCTGAGGTTTTCGGGGTGCTCGTTGCGCATAAGCGACCAACGGTTGATATATTTCATCCTTGATATCATTGCAAAAAACTTGATTGGCACAAAATCAGCTCCTTTGCAACACATTATAACAACATTTGCTCATTCTTTCAAGAGCTTTAAACGGAGGAACAAAAATGAAAAAGGCACTGAGATTTACTGCGTTACTGCTTGCCGTGCTTATGATGTTTTCTCTTGCTTCCTGCAAGGACTTTAAGGATGGCGGCGACACCCCTGCCGCCCCTCTCATAAACATCTGGTGCGCCGAGGGCATTGCACGCCTCGGAATTGAAAAAATCATTTCCGACCATCCCGATTTATACAACGTCACCGTAGCCCCCGAGGCTCAGGTTCGTCAGGCGCTCGCTGACGGTACGGCAGACATTGCAATCTGCTCTGTTGTGGGAGCTTCAAGGCTTTATTCGCAAACCGAAGGTGAAATCCGCATTGTGGCTGCAACAACCGCCAACAACCTCTATGTAATGGCGCCTGCTCAGGAAAGCTTCCCCGAAAATTTCGGCGAACACGCAACGGGCAAAACAATCTACACCGCAAAAGACACCGATGCCGATGCAATTATGGAATATCTTCTTCTCAGCCAGAATATTGACTGCGAAATTATAAAGGTTGACTCGGTAAATGACGCTGACGTATTTGAAGCTGCCAAGGCTGCAAATTCAATGTGCGTACTCTCTGAGCCTTATGTTACCACCGTTGAAAAATCCGATTCGGGCTACGTTGTGCTCCTCTCGGTAAACGATGCATGGAAAAAGGTGTGCAACAACAAAAACACTCCCATTGCCTCCTGCGCCGTGGCCAGCAAGGATTTTGCTGAGAAAAACAGGCAGACAATTGACACCTTCCTTTCCCATTATCAGATTTCCGTAAACTTTATGAATTATTCCGACTGCACCTCCGCAGCAACAAAATTCTCAGAGCACGGATTTTATCCCGATTATGACAGCGCCGTTTATTCGCTCGGTCTGCTCAAATCCGCATTTATAATCGGCGAGGATATGCGTTTTGCCGTAGCCGCAACCATTGAAGCGCTCAGCGTTTCAACCGATTATTCCGATATTGCTCTGCCTGCTGAAAATATATTTTATTAAAATATCTTGCATTTTCACGGGCAGTACAGTATAATTATTACACTTGCGGTTTACCGCTCATAATTCTTAGGAGGAATACATAATGAAAAAAGTTATAGCACTCGTTCTCGCTCTTTCCCTCGTAATCGGCGGTGCAGTTCTTTTCACATCCTGCTCCAAGGATAAGGAAGAAGACACCACCACTACCACCGCAGCAGTTGAAACAACTCTTGCTGACGAATCCACAACTCTCGCTGATGAATCCACAACTCTTGCTGAGGGTGAAAGCACAACCCTTGCCGAAGATGAAAGCACTACTCTTGCTGAGGAAAGTACTTCCGAAGAGGAATCCACCGAAGCAGCAAAAGTTCCCCAGAGCAAGGAAGAAATCGTTGCAGCTTTCAACGCAGCAGTTAACTCTGTTAAAACAGACGCAAAGAGCGTAAAGCGTTCATATTCAAAGATCAGCCTTAACGGTTCACCTGTTCTTCCCGGCATTGTTGACGGCATCCTCAGACTCCTTGGCGGTGCAGAGAACTTCCTCAACGATCAGCTTTCAAAGAACAGCAAGGGCGAAGAAACATATACAGGCGATCAGATCAAGGCTGTATATCCCGTTGAAGGCGAAAGCTATGCAAGTAAGCTCACCGCTGCAGATGTTCAGAATGCTAAGATTACAGAAAAAGACGGCAAGTGGGTTATCACCGTTTCCACAATCGCTGACAGTAAGTCAGACAGCATCCAGCACGGTCAGGGTCATGCTCCCAAGGCATTTAACGTTGTTCTTCCCGGCGTTGTTAATGATAATATCCCCGGTGTTGCAACAAGCATTGTAGGTCTTTCAACAATGAACTATCCCTCATCAACCTGCACTGTTACCGTTGACCCCGAAACAGGCAGAGCTCTCACCGCTGACTATGACCTTAAGTGGACAATCAACTTTGATAAGGCCGGTGTTGTTATCCCCTTCACCACAAATGACTACTTCACAATTACTTACTAATTATCAAAAATACGGTGACCGTTTGCGCGGTCACCATTATTGTGTAAAAAATTTAAAATAAAAGGTGATTTATTATGAAAAAGGAAGTTCTTGTTGAAACTTCAGCCCGTCACGTTCACGTAAGCCGTGCTGACCTTGACATCCTCTTCGGCGAAGGCTATGAGCTCACTAAGAAAAAGGATCTTTCCCAGCCCGGTCAGTTTGCCTGCGAAGAAAGAGTAGCAGTTGTAGGCGCTAAGGGTCAGTTCCCCGCAGTTTCAATCCTCGGCCCCGTTCGCCCCGCAAGCCAGGTTGAGCTTTCACTTACCGATGCCCGTTCAATCGGCGTTACCGCTCCCGTTCGTGAAAGCGGCGACATCGCAGGCAGCGGCGCTTGCAAGCTTGTAGGTCCCAAGGGTGAGGTTGAGCTTGAGTGCGGTGTTATTGCAGCTAAGAGACATATCCACGCTACCCCCGCTGATGCTGAAAAGTACGGCGTTGAGGATAAGCAGATTGTTAAGGTTAAAATCGAATCCGCAGGCGGACGTTCACTTGTATTTGATGATGTTGTTGTTCGTGTAAACCCCAACTTTGCACTTGCAATGCACATTGATACTGACGAAGCAAACGCCGCTCTTCCCACCACCATGGGCGAGATTATCGACTAATCAATTATAGAAAAGGCTGTCGCACGGCAGCCTTTTTTCTGTTGGAGGAACTATGGTTTTTCTTGTTGTCACAGGCATAATTCTCGGTGCTGTCATATCAGCGGCTCTTGTTGCATCCGCCGTGTTCCTTATTTTCGTTGTTGCCGATGCAAAGCGGAATTTCCGCGAGGATTGCGATTTCCTTATGATTCTCGGCGGTAACGTTTTCGGAGCCGACACTCCAAGCCCTCAGCTTCTTGAGCGCATGAAGGAGGCGGCACGGTATCTTAATGAAAACCCTCACGTCACCGCCATCCCCTGCGGCGGATGCTTCCGTGAGGGGCAGAAGAAATCCGAGGCGGCGATAATTGCGGATTTCCTTATTTCTCAAGGTGTTTCTCCCTCAAGAATCGCACTTGAGGACAAATCCACCACCACCTTTGAAAATTTCATTTTTGCCACGCCCATTATTGAAAAACTCGGCGGCAAGGATGTAAACAGCTTGAGAGTAGCTTTTCTTTCAAGCGATTATCACCTGCACCGTGCTGCGCTGATTGCCAAAATGTGCGGCATCAAAAAACCTCTGCGTATTTCCTGCCCCACCCCGAAGCAGGCTTACAAGCGGTATCTGAGGGAGCTTGTGGTTGCCTGGGAGCTTTTGGGCAAACTCTTTAAAAAGAAATATTGACTTCAACCTATTAAAATGATAATATTATTATATATTCTACTGAAAGAGGGCTTATTATGAAATCAAAATTCTTTAAAGCAATGGCTCTTGCCCTTGCTGCACTCACCGTTCTTTCCTGCCTGAGCGTAGGCGCTTTTGCTCAGGAAAGCTACACAATCGAATCCCCCTATGAGAAAGTTATCTGGGAAGGCGAAAAGGCCTGGGGCGCATACAAGGGCTCCCTTCACTCCCACTCCACCTACAGCGATGCCACCGAAACTCTTTCCACTATGGTAAAAGAGGCTTATTATCAGGATTATGATTTCCTCAGCGTTTCCGACCACGGCATAACAGGCGTTGAATGGAATAAAACTCCTGACATGCAGCTCCTCTACTATTACCAGCCCATTATCGGCTATACCTACGAGCATCTTACAGATGAAGAATACGCAGCTATCACAAGCGGCAGCTATCCCCTCGAAAACGGTCAGCCCCGTAACAAGCCCATGACCTGCGTTACAGGCGGCAACGAGTTCAACTACATTTCCCTTACCAAAAACCACGTAAACGGTCATTTCCTTCCTGCCGATAAGGGCAACGGCTTCCCCGGCGGCGAAAATGAATACGGCTACGAGCAGGCTATAAAGTATATCCACGAGAACGACGGTCTTTCCTACATCAACCACCCCGGTGACTGGCTTCAGACAAACTCAAACCCCGATGCCGTAAACGATAAGGAAAATATCAAATTCTTCGGTGACCTTATCCTCAAGTATAGCTCCTGCCTCGGCATGGAAGTTTTCAATGAGGAAAACGGTACTACCGGCTATGACAGAATCCTCTGGGATAACCTTCTTATGTACTGCCTTCCCTATGGCAAAACAATCATCGGCTTCAGCAACACCGACGCTCACGAAAAAGATACCGTTGACTCCTCCTTCAGCATATTTATGATGGAGAAAAATGACGTTGATCACATCAAGGAAACCATGCAGACCGGTTCTTCCTTTATGGTAACAAGAAAGATTCGCAAAAACGCTATCCTCGGCCCTGCTGAAGAGCTTGACGTTATGAATCAGGGTCTCCCCTATCCTATGTTCAAATCCCTCACCGTTGACAATCACAGCGTAAGCATTTCCGCTGTTGACTGCCACACCGTAAAGTGGATTGCAAACGGCGAAATCATCGCTGAAAAAACCATCGAAGAAGGCGAAACCGTTCTCAACCACACCATCAACCTTGATGCACTTGAAACCGTTGAGAATCCCGCTGAGCTTGAGTACGTAAGAGCTGAGCTTTACGGCGAAGGCGGCCTGTGCATTTCTCAGGCTCTCGTTATTGACAACGGCGAAGCTGACCTTGAATTCAAGGCTGAAGAAAGAAGCCTTCTTGATAATTTTATTCTTTACTTCAAGTCCACCAAGCTCTGGGCTATCATAAATGAGCTTATACTTCTTATAAAAGACTAAAATCAATATAACGTAAAAGACCGGCTTGTATGGGGCTTACCCGTACAAGCCGGATTTTTTTACCTGAAAGCCTTGTTTTCGGTAACCGTGCCGCGCAACAGCCCGTCGCCTACCGTGAGCGTTCTGCCAATCATACCCGAGATGCTCATTCTGTCTGTCATCACGGCGCAGAATGCTCTGTCGCCGCAGACGAGCAAGGGCGGAAAATCCCCTGCGCAAAAGCCCGTGCTGCTCCTGCTTTCGCAGTCAAGGCTGATTTTAACGCTGAGCATCCTCGGCGGACAAGCCTCCCTCTGCCGCACAAGGTCGGTTACAGAAATAACGGCAAAAGTGCCGCAGGGCGATTCAAAAAACATTGCCGTGCCGTGCGCCGCACAGCTTTCGCACTCAAGCTGAGCTATCGCCCTGGGCTTCGTGCCCGAAAGCAGCCTGAGAATTTCGGTTGATGAGCAGTATTTTGAACTCAAAAAACAACACCTCCGCTTTCATTTTATTGAAAAAGCAGAGATGCGTGCCTGTACTTATTCGGGCAAATCGTCTCTGTGGCGCTTTTGCGCAGGACGCTTTTCCTCAAACAAAGTGTATTTATCAAGGTTTTTCTTAGGAAAGCCCTGCCTGATTTCAGGGAAAGCGTTCACGGTATCCGCCGTAGGCTGAATTTCATAGGTGCCGAAGCGGTCAACGGTTTCAATTGCCGTTTCGGGTGAGCCGGGGTCTATATGCGCCGAAGGGGTAAGCCCTATATCTTTTTTCTTCTTTGACATTTCATCACCCTCTGATATTTTTTCGCATTAAAAGTTTTTGTCTTTTTTCTTTAAAAAACCTCTCTGTTTTATTGTTTTTCAAAAGAAAATATGCTATTCTTTTAGTGTATTACCAAAAAAGGAAGATGTTTTATGCCCGAGGGATTTTTTGTAAAGCCCGTTGCCCGTATTTTTTCCGATTTTTCGTCAAAATTCGGAATTCCGAGGCAAAGTAATCTTATAGACTCGCTTGAAGCAACAGTGGTTTTTGAAAAAGAATACAGAAATCCCGATGCCTTGCGAGGGCTTGAGGGCTTCACTCATATATGGCTTTTGTGGCAGTTTTCGGAGAATATGCGTGAGAATTGGTCGCCCACGGTGCGTCCGCCAAGGCTCGGCGGCAATGAAAGAGTAGGCGTTTTCGCCTCCCGCTCTCCGTTTCGCCCCAACCCTATCGGCATATCCTGCGTGCGTCTTGCCTCAATAGAAAACGACCCCGTCCACGGCTGCGTGCTCAAGGTAAGAGGGGCGGATTTAATGGACGGCACCCCGATAATCGACATCAAGCCCTACCTCCCGTTTGCTGACTGTATGCCCGAGGCTCAGGGCGGTTTTGCCGCTCCGCTTGCAGAATATGCGCTCGAAGTGGATTTGCCTGAAGAAATTGCTGCCATTCTTCCCGAGGACAAGCGTGAGGTGCTCAGGCAGGTGCTTTCTCAGGACCCCAGACCTGCATATCACGGCGAAAAGGACAGGGTTTACGGCTTTCCCTTTGCAGGGTTTGAAATCCGCTTTACCGTTGACGGTAAAAAGCTTACGGTTAAAGAAATTGAACGCTTATGAATTATACTTACATCTTAAAATGCTCCGACGGCACTTTCTACACGGGCTGGACAAATGACCTGCAAAAGCGTCTCTCTGCGCACAACTCGGGTAAGGGCTCAAAATATACGAAAACCCGTCTGCCCGTGGAGCTGATTTATTTTGAAGAATTTGAAGATAAAAAAGAAGCAATGAGCAGGGAATGGCACATAAAGCGCCTAACCCGTGAAGAAAAGCTCATGCTTATAAAAAACGGTAACAAACAATGCAGATAATTTTAAACAAATGCACAGACCCGTATTTTAACCTTGCCCTTGAGGAGCATCTTCTTACGGGTACACACGGTGAATACTTCCTGCTGTGGCAGAATTCGCCTTCCGTCATAGTAGGCAGAAATCAGAATACTTACGCCGAGATAAACTACGATTTCGTGAAAGCCAACAACATCCCCGTTGTGCGCAGAATAACTGGCGGCGGCGCTGTTTTTCACGATTTGGGCAATATAAACTATTCCTTTATTGTGAATTCCACCGACCGCTTCAACGATTACGCATTTTTCAGCGCTCCCGTTATCCGTGCCCTTTCAGAGGCAGGCATAGATGCCGACCTTTCGGGCAGAAACGATTTGCTCGTAAGCGGCAGAAAAATCTCGGGTGCGGCTCAATGCGCCAAAAACGGCAGGATGCTCCACCACGCAACGCTTCTGCTTGATGCAAGCGTTTCCGATTTAAAGGAAGCCCTGCGTATAAATCCGCTGAAGATTGAAAGCAAGGGCATAAAATCCGTTGAAAGCAGAGTTGCCAACATCAACTCATTCCTTGAAAATAAACTCACGGCGCATAACCTTACTGCTCTGCTTGCAAAACGGATAAGTGAGGATTTTTCGGCGCAGGTATGCGATGTATCCGCCGCCGATGCTGCCGCCGCAAAGCAGCTCATGGCTGAAAAATATATAAAAGACGGCTGGAACTTCGGCTCAAAAAAGGACTTTTCCGTCAGCAAGCAGACAAAGCTTGACTGCGGTCTGTTTGACGTTAAGCTTAATATTGAAAAGGGAATAATCAGAGAAGCCCGTATTTACGGCGATTTCTTTACGCTCTGTGATATTTCATCCCTTGAAGCCGCTCTTTCTGGAGTCTGCTACACCCCCGAAGCGCTCCGCTCCTTTGCAAGCAATATCAACCTTAACCGATATTTTTACAATTTAACCGAAAACGAATTTCTTTCACTTTTTATATAAGGCGGTGAAAAAATGGGAAAAAGAAAAAAAGATAATCCTCCTAAGCAGAAAAGAGGCTTTCCTCCCGCTCTCAAGCAGAGCCTTGAAGCGGCAGGGCTTGACACAAGCTCGCTGATTTTCTGCTGCATCGGCGATATGAACAACAACGCCGAATTCTGCGGCTGTTGGCTCAGCTTTGACGAAAAAGGGCTGTATCTCGCCTTCGGAGAGGAGAAGCTTGTAAAAACCAAAAAGAAAAAACACCTTGACTGTGAGTACAACGTAAACGAGATAAGCTCCGTTCCCATTGAGGATATTGACTGCGTCAAAACCGAGCGCTATGTTTCATCGGGCAGACTCATTTACGAAAAGGACGGCGAGCAGATAAGCCTTACCCGTTTTTCAATAGGTAAGCTTGCGGAATTTGAGAACTTCGCAAAGGCTTTCAACGCTTACAAGGATAACGGATCTACCGACACTGCCGACCTTGAAGAGCCTGAAAAGAAGCTTTGCAAAAAATGCTCCGCTCCCTGCCCTCCCGGCAAGGATTTCTGCCCCAAGTGCAGTAAAAGCTCCTCCACCGCAGTAAGACTTTTCAAGTTTTTCGGCGGCTACATTCCGCAGATTTGCATAACGCTTTCCGTAATGCTCGTTACAACTCTTGTTGCCATTATTATTCCGCAGTTCAGCACAAGGGCACTCTATGACGATGTGCTCGCCAACCCTGACGGTCTTGCGGTTGAAGAGCTCATCAAGGCTCTCGGAGTGCTTGTGCTCTCCATATTCGGTGTAAAGCTTCTTTCCTCGGCACTCACCGTTCTCAGGCAGTACATAGAAGCCTCCATTATGCCGAGAGTCACCTACGATATAAAGGTGAAAATCTTCCAGGCTATGCAGAGGCTGAGCGTAGGATTCTATTCTTCAAAGCAGACGGGCTCACTCATGGAAAGAGTTACGGGCGATGCCAACAACATCTACTGGTTCTTTGTGGACGGTATTCCGTTTACTCTCGTTCAGGGAATAACGCTGATTGGCGTAATAATCATAATGTTTGTAATGAGTTGGAAGCTGTCGCTTTGCGTGATTGTTGCCCTGCCTCTGATACTTGTTGTTATCAAGGCGGTTCACGGATTTTTCCGCAAGATGCACCACAGAAACTGGGTGCTCAACTCAAAGGTTTCCTCCACCGTAAGCGACAACATAAACGGTCAGCGAGTTATAAAGGCTTTTGCCAAAGAGGATGATGAACTCCGGCGTTTTGACTCTTTAAGCTCCGACCTTATGCGTGCTGAGCTTAAGCTTTCAATGTCAGAGGCAACGGTTTTCCCTCTGCTTCAGATAGTGGTAATGGCACTCACCACCCTTGTGCTCGCCCTTGGCGGTATAATGGTTGCAAAGGGCGAAATAACAACGGGCACTCTGCTCAGCTATGTTGTTTACCTTGAAATGCTCAAGGAGCCCACCGATTTTATATCAAGGCTTTCCAACTGGTGGTCAAGATGCTCCGATTCGGCGCAGAGAGTTTTTGAAATCTGCGACGCAGAGCCCGATATAGTTGAAAAAGAAGATGCCGTAAGCTTTACGGACCTCAGGGGCGATATTGAGATTAATGAGCTTGAGTTCGAATATGAGCCTGCAAGACCCATTATCAAGAAGATGAATCTTCAGGTAAAGGCGGGCGATATGCTCGGCATAGTGGGCAAAACAGGCGCAGGCAAAACCACCATTGCAAACCTGATTGCAAGGCTTTACGATGCAAAGCACGGCTGTGTCAAAATTGACGGTATTGACGTGCGCGATTTGAAGCTTGCCGAGCTTCGCCGCAATATCGGCCTTGTTTCGCAGGATATCTTCCTGTTTATGGGCAGCGTTGCCGACAACATCCGCTACGCAAAGCCCGATGCCTCCATGGATGAAGTTATAGCGGCGGCAAAAGCTGCTTGCGCACACGATTTTATAATGAAGCTTCCCGATGCGTACGAAACAAGAGTAGGCTCGGGCGGTCAGAGCCTTTCGGGCGGCGAAAGGCAGAGGATTTCCATAGCGAGAACGATAATCCAGAATCCCAAAATCCTTATTCTTGACGAAGCCACCGCCGCTATGGATACCGAAACTGAGCGCAATATCCAGCAATCCCTCACAAAGCTCAAAGAGGGAAGAACAACCATAGCCATTGCGCACCGTCTGTCCACGCTCAGGGATTCCGATTACCTTGCCGTTATTGACAACGGCGAAATAGTCGAATACGGCACATATTTTGATTTGCTCAAGCAAAAGGGCGAATTCTACAAGCAATATAAAATTCAGTCCGAGGCGCTTAAAAACATCGGCATAGGTGTACTCAGCGCCGAAAGAAACGATGATGACGGGGAGGATGACTGATGAGCACAACTCTTGAAAACTCAATGAATGTAATTTCACCCGAAAGCCTTAAAACCGAATATGTTTCCCCCGAAACGTGCGTGTTTTCGCTCAACAAAAGCGGCTTCCTGTGCGCCGAAATAGACGGCAAGCAGTACGGCAGAGTGATTCTCACTCGCTGCCTGCCTCTCAATTTTCCGCTTGATTACATCTGCATAAGCGATATTGAAAAAAATGAGCTCGGCATTATTGAGCACGTTGCCGCTTTCTCTGCAGAGCAGCAGGAATTTATCAAATCCGAGCTTGAGCAGAGATACTACTGCCCGAGCGTTTCAAAAATCACGGCTATCAAGGAAAAAATGGGCAATTTCTACTTTGATGTTGAGATAGGCTCGTTCAAAAAATCTTTCACCGTCAAGGATGTTTCAAAGAGCATCCGAAGCCACGGAAACAGCATTTATATAACCGACCTTGACGGCAACCGCTACAAAATTGACAATTTTGATTCAATCCCCGCTAAAAGCCGCAGGCTCCTTGAGCCCTATATGTATTGATTTGCGGTAATTTAAGGTTAATGAAAGGGGTGAACGGATATGATTACTACAGCTCACTTTGACCTTGATTCAAAGGGCAACCTTTGCAGGGGCGAAGTTAGATTTGAAAACGGTATTTTTACCGCCGCCATTGACGGCGAAACCGTGTTTTCTCACAGCATAGACGGTGTTACGCAGTTAATCGAGCGCACGTATTCGGGCTGCGGCGAGCTTGAGCTTGCGTTTGAAGATTCGGATACCGATATGGCGCAGAGCGTGCGTGTGTGCAGATTTTCCATGAGCTGTGTTGAGGAAATCGGCGAATTCTGCAAGGTGATAAATCACTTTATAAGAACGGGTGAAGAAACCGAGATTTCCCACCACGGCACAAGGGTATGCCCCAAATGCTCACGCCATTACGCAAAGGGCATGGATGTATGCCTTTTCTGCGTTGAAAAAAGCTATCTTCTTAAAAGAGGCTATCAGATTGCAAAGCCCTATCTTCCGTCACTTTTGCTTGCAGGGATTCTTGTTACCGTAGCCTCCGCCGCCACGGCATTCCTGCCCGAGCTCAACGCAAGGCTCGTTGACGGCTACTTCAACAATCCCGCCATTTCTCAGCAGGAGGCAATAAGCGGAATTATCTCAACCGTACTGCTGATGCTCGCATTCCAGGCAGGCAGCCAGATTTTCAGGGTGCTCAGCCAGCGCGCAACCAACAAGGTAAGCTGCGCCCTCTCAAACGATTTGAGAATTACCGTTTACGATAAGGTGCAGAGGCTTTCCGTTTCCTCCATGTCGCACAAAACAGCCGGCGACCTTATGACACGCATCACCCGTGATACGCAGACGGTTAAAAACTTCATCACCGACCAGGGCATGTATCTTATTGAAAAGATAATAATGTTTATCGTTATTCTTGTAATCCTGCTGAGCATCAGCCCGATGCTCACTCTGCTTGTTTTCCTGCCCGTGCCGTTTGTTATACTTGCCATATCAAATTTCTGGAAGTTTATCCACGTAAGGTACAGAAAGCAGTGGCGCTGCAACTCAAGGTCTAATTCCGTATTGCACGATATAGTAAAGGGCATAAGAGTTGTAAAGACCTTCGGCAGCGAAGAACGCGAAATCAGAAAATTTGATGCCGTTTCAAAGCGCCTTGCGGATATCTGCGTAAGCAATGAGCGCACGTGGGCACTTGTTTTCCCGTTCTTGTCATTCTTTATGGGAATCGGCGAATTCTTCGTGCTTTATTTCGGCGGCAAAATGGTGCTCGAAGGCAGAATAACCCTTGGCGAATTGCTCGAATTCAACCTTTTCCTCGCTTATATCTACAATCCTCTGCGCTGGATGTCCTCCCTGCCCCGCAGGCTGGGTGAAGCGGCAACAAGCCTGCTTAAAATCCTTGAAATAATTGATGAAAAGCACAGCATGGAAGATATTGACGAGCCCGTTGAAGCACGCCTTGACGGCGACATTGTGTTTGAAAATGTACGCTTCGGCTACAAAACATACGAACCCGTGCTCAAGGATATCAACCTCACCGTAAAACAAGGCGAAATGATTGGCCTTGTCGGTCACTCAGGCGCAGGCAAATCCACTCTCATCAACCTGATAATGCGCCTTTATGATACGGATTACGGCTCTGTTACCATAGGAGGAAAAAACATAAAGGATATGCGCCAGAGCGAATACAGAGAAAAAATCGGCGTAGTTTTCCAGGAAACCTTCCTTTTTGCCGGCACGGTTTATGACAATATCGCTTACGCAAGAGCGAATGCCGAGCCGAGCGAGGTTATTGCGGCGGCAAAGGCAGCAAATGCACACGATTTTATCATGAAGCTGCCTGACGGCTACAACACAATTATCGGCGAGGACGGTCACAATCTCTCAGGCGGCGAAAGGCAGAGAGTTTCCATTGCCCGTGCCGTTTTGCGAAACCCCGAAATTCTCATACTTGATGAAGCAACAAGTGCGCTTGACCCCGAAACGGAAAGCTCCATCCAGCAGGCGCTTGCCCGCCTTGTGCAGGGGCGCACAACCTTTGCCATTGCGCACCGCCTTGCCACCCTGCGCAACGCAAACCGTCTTGTAGTAATTGAAAAGGGTCAGATTGCTGAGGTAGGCACTCACCGTGAGTTGCTTGAAGCAGGAGGAATTTATTCACGCCTTGTTATGGCACAGCGCAACACCTCCAAACTTACAAAAGGGGACTGATTTGCGTACCACATCGGCTTGTCCGATATTAATGCCGCAGTTGCTGAAAAATAACGCAGAGAGGAATATCAAATTCCTCCCTGCGTTTAATTTTACCGTTGGCAAGCTGTTTTTACTTACAGAAAATCACGGATATCAATTGCAAGGCGCTCTTCAAGATTTATAAGCCTTTTTGCAATGTCCTTTGAAACTTCATCTGCCGCTTCGTATTTATTAAGGTATTTGTTGAGGGATTTTACGCCCATGTTGCATCCGTCAGTCATAAGGTCCGCCACGGTTTCATCAGAGCTGTCCATGGCAAGCTTTACGTTGGTTTTCATCCACGACATTCCCTTTGCCATGGGGTTAGGGTTCTTACCCTCATCCTGATATTTGTTGAGAAGCTGCTGAATTTCCGAGTCAAGCTTTACGTGCTCACTTCTGCAATCGGTAAGGCGCTTTTTGAAATCAGGGCTTTTTACGTAGGGCACAACCTCGTCAATGGATTCAACACCCATTTTTACCCCTGCGTCGCACTCCCGAAGGAGCTTTACAGTATCCTGTTCAATCATAAAAATCATCCCTTCTGCATCATTTCTGTGTTAACAGTTTTACCTGAATACAGAAAGGATATTCATTTTTTAAAAAAACTCGCATCCGTCGTGCATATCGGAAAACCAGAGCTGCTCAGAGGATTTTTTTGCATCAAAAATCAGCTTTTCATCCGAAACGGTAAACGTATAGGTGAAGCTGCCGTCATCTGTGTTGAGAGTTAAGATGTCATTTTCTATTGTATATTCGCCCATGCCTATATAGCTGCTGACTGCCGAAAATGTAAATTGAAACATTCCGTTGTCATAAAGAGCAATGCTCGGCTTTATCGGCTGCTCGGAAGCTCTGAAAACATACGCTCTTACAAGCTGTGCATTCGCCGTGCCACGGTTGGGGAATTGAGTTGAATTTACAAAGCTCCTGATTTCTTTTACTCCCTGCAGTTCGGATTTATCAACACGTATCAGAATCAGCCAGCCCTCCATGGCGGTGTCGCCGCTTTCGTAGTCAATCTCGGAAATGCCGATTGAAACAACCCCCTGCGATTTTGAAAGAACCTCCACCGTATGGCGGCGCGAGGTGTCGGGCGCAGAGGTATACACCGCAAGCAACGCTGAATCTGTAAAGAACTCCCCGTTATATTCGCCGCTTACTGAGTTGAATGACGGTGTGTCGGGATACGAGCGGTCAAAATACATGACAGAGCTCATTTTTTCTTTAAACTGCTGCAGCTGCTGAGTGTTTTCTATTTTAACTGTGGCAAGTGATTTGATTCTGTCATACACAGCGTGTGTCGGCACACCGCCGTATTCATACATCCTTGCGAGTGAATTTTCGGTATAGCCCACGGGGCAGCAATGCCAGGATGCCGAAAGCTGAGTTACAACGGGATTGTTTTTGTGCTCATTTATAAATTGCTGCACATCGCCGTCTCTTATATCAATCATTGTATCGGATTCATCGCTTGCGTGCAGGTAAAAATACCACGCCTTCTCCTCAGGATTGGTGCCGCCGATTGAGAGGGTAAACATGCTGTCAATTTCATATTGCCTTATATAAAGCCCCGAGCCTGTTTCGATACTGGCGAACTTTTCAAAATCCGACCAATCAAGGCTTTGACCTTTTTTTGAAAGAGCAACCACGTCATCAAGCGTGAGGGCATTGTTCTGCGTTCCCTCAACCGACGGTTGAACTTTTACAGGGCTGAAAACTTTTACAAGGCTGAAAACGTCCATAACCGAGCCGTTGGTGAAAAAGCTTACGGCGAATAATTCTCCGTCTGCCGTTTGCAGGAAAGCGTATTCCCTGCCGCCCTGACGGTTTATGATTTCGTAAGCGGTTTCGATTTTGCCGATTAAAACACCCTTGCCGCCGCTGTCGGCAATAAGACTGTTAAGCTCTTCGGCGGAAAAGTCCGTTTCGGTAAGCGTGCCGATATATTCGCCCTCACCGTTGCCGTAATCCTTGTAAACCGAGCCCGCGGAATTGATACCATAAATGAGTGAATTCAGGCGTGTTTCCTTATCTTCGGATATAACGGCACTGTATATGCACTGTGCCGTTTCGTATTTTGAATTGAAAATGCTTTCCTCCTGCTTCGGATTGGTGAGGAAGCATACCGCAAGCACAATGCTGACAGCTACCGTCGCCGCAACTACCCAAAAAGCGGGCTTTTTGTAGCTGAGCACGGATTTTATTCTTCCCTTTACCCCCGTTTCTCCGAAGGCGAGTGGGCAGGCGGCAACGGATTTGCGGGGCATACTGCAATTTATGAGTGCGGTAGAGTATTCTTTTTTAATTTCGGCACCCTGCTCCTTTATTACTTTTTCATCGCAGGCAAGCTCGATATCCCTGCAAAGCAGGATGTAGGCAACCCACAAAGCGGGATTAAACCAATACACCGTAAGCAATAAGAATCCGAGCGGCTTCCACCAATGGTCATGCCTTTTAAGGTGCGCCTTTTCGTGGGCAATCACATACTGCACGTCATGAGCATCGATTGACGAGGGGATATAGATTTTCGGTTTTATGATGCCGAGAATAAACGGAGAGGGTATTGAGTCACACAAAAAGATATTGCCATCAAGCGGTGCGCTGATACGCACTTTTCTTTTTATCAAAGCATAGCTTGCTGCGGCATAAACAAGCATTGCCGCCATTCCGATAATCCACACAACCGCCGCAATAAATGTAATTACCTGCAGGGGATTCACACTGTCGCCGGGATTCGGCGAAAGAGTGGCGGAGATTACGGGGTTAATGCTTGAGTTGAGGGCAGGAATGCCGCTCTTTATGGCAGGCGACGAGGAATAAAGCATACCCGACGGCACCGTATGAGCACTCGGGATAAGGCTCAGAACGCTCTCAAACGAAAACGGGCACACAAGGCGCAAGCCCACCAACGCCCACAGAAGCACCGTGATTGCCTTGGGCGCTTTTTTGAGCAGCAGTCGTACCGCCGCCACCGCAAGCGCAACCCAGCCTGCCACAATGCTCATATTTAAAACTTCAAGGAATACAGTTTCCATTATCAGCCCTCCTCAAATTCTTCAACCATGCGACGCAGGCGGCTTACCTCCTCCGCCGTGAGCTTTTTACGGGCAGTAAATGCGGCAAGAAAAGCAGGCAGAGAGCCGTTAAAGGTTTCCTCTACAAATTTTTCGCTCTGCACCGAATAAAATTCCTGCCTTGAAATCAGAGAGCTGACCGTGCCCTTTATGTTCTGAAATAGCCCCTTATCGCACAGTCTTTTTAAAACGGTATAGGTTGTGGATTTTTTCCAGCTGAGTTTTTCTGCCGAAAGCAGGGCAAGCTTTGCCGAGGAGAGCGGCTCGTTCTCCCAGATTATATCGGCAAATTTTGCTTCAACTGTGCCTAACTGATAATCGCTCATTCAAAAAACCTCCTTTTATTCTACGTCTTGTAGACCCAAATTCATTCTACAACGTGTAGACTGATTTTGTCAAGTTTTTTCACAAAAAAGCCGTTTATTGTTCCCGGAAAGCAAAATAAACACAAAAATCTACGCTCCGCAGACAATTTCTACCGAAAGGGGCTTGAAAAAACACTCTGCGTAGCGCAGAATAAGGTTGCAAACGAACAAAGGAGGTCACACAAAATGGAGAAAAAAACCATGGGCGCATTCCTTGCGGCGCTGAGAAAAGCCAACGGCTACACTCAGCAGGAGGTTGCGGACAAACTCAGCGTTTCAAATAAAACAGTAAGCAAATGGGAGAGGGATGAAGGCTGCCCCGAAATTATGATTCTCCCTGCCATAGCGGAGCTTTATGAGGTTAGCGTGGATGAGCTTCTCAGAGGTGAGCGCATAACAAAGGAAGAGATACCAAAGGTTCAAAAAACAGAAGAACGGGCAAAATATGTTTTGGAAAAAACCGTTCTTAAATTTAAAAATCTTTCCCTTGCGGCGCTCAGCATGGGCGCTTTTGCGGCAGCGCTTGCATATACGGTTGAATTCTTTGTGCACTACACACTTATATGGGCAGGGCTGCTTTTTGTAATGCTTATGGCGGCGGCATCGCTTGTAGTTGAGATAATCGCATTCAACAATTTTAATGCGAATCTCCGCATCGGCGGCGGATGCACTGACAGCGCAACGCTTATCCCTGCAAAGAAAAAAGCGGCGGATTATATTTTTGCGGCTGTTTTTATGGCCTGCATTGCAGTAACGGGAGCCGCCACCCTTATTATTGTTGATATCACAACTGTGCTCAGCCTTCCCTTGGGAGTTCTTATCGGCATCTGCGCAGGATTTTTTGCACGCAATGCGGCAGTTAAGAATCTCAACAACGGTCAGGAACAAATTGAAACATATACCGAAGAATTCCTCGCTTACCGCCGCAGACATATAAGAGTTACGGCGTTTCTTATGGCGGCAAGCCTTATAATCTGCATAGCTGTTCCCTTTGTTTTATCCGCTGTAAGCTGCATCAAAACCGAAAAGCAGCATTTCCTCGAAGATGTCGGCTTCGGACTCTACTATGAAACAACAGAAGATGCAATAAACGATTATTACAAACTCAAAAACCTTATAATAAACGGCGAGCCGCTTTACAGGGTTATGATTGAGGATGGGCTTACCGTTGATATTGAGGAAATCACCTCAAAGTACAGCAAAACTCCCGACGGATACAGGTATAACGGCGACTATGTGATAATTGAACCGGGCAAGGATTATGAAACATACCGCACCGTAACCTTTGAATCGCAGGAGGAATATGACGAATTCAGATACCGTCACGTGTGGGACGCAAGGGGACTTTTTGAATTGATGGAAAAGGATATAACCTTTGACGATCCCACCTTCACCGTAAGCTACCGCAGAATAAGAAACTTCGGCAATCAGGTAATTGATATTATGCCCGTATTTGTGCTTATCGGTTCGGGCGCCGCTCTGCTTGAGGCAGGTGCATCGCTGCTGATTTATCTGAGAAAAAGAAAACAGACTCTTGCCTGAGTAATAACAAAGCTCAATCAATTGCATACAAAAAATGGCTTGCAAAGGAAAAATCCTCTGCAAGCCATTGGTGCTTATTGGGTTATTTTGTTATCTGCCGCATAAGGCAGGCTCACAACACTCACGATTAATACTCGATGTTGTAAATCTTCATGGTATTCTTGAGCTCCTGCTTTTCAATCTCGAAAGCAAGGCCTGTTACCCTACCGGAGCCGGAGATTGCAACCCACATAACCTGCTCAAGGGATACAACGTGGTTTGTCTCGGGGTCGTACTCAAGAACTGCTGTGCAGTCATGGTAAGTAAGAGAATAGACAACATCCCTGATTACAGCGGTAACAATGCCGTCACCTGTAAGGGTATCGTCAATATCCTTCTTTGAAAGAGGAGAGAACATAGCGCCGGTTTTGCTGGGAGCGGTGGTAGCACCCTCAGCGATGGGCTCGGGGTTCTTTTCGCTGTTAAGAACGATTGTGATTCTGTGGTTGCCGTTTGAAAGGACCTCACACTTAGCAGACTTGATAAAGCTTGCATCGGTAAGAGCACAGCCAACGGGAGCCTTGACAAGAGGCCATGAGCGCATTTCGTTGCCCTTCTCCTTAACCTCAACGGATGCATCCTCTTCGGTGGTGAAGAAGTTTTCGGCAACGCCGAGAACAATGCTTACAAGGGTCTTACCCTTGGTGATGATTCTGGAGTTTTCATCGCCGGGAAGTGCCTGATACTCAATCTTATTGAATGCGGGAGCATCCTTCTTTGCCTGATTCATAACTGCTGTGTAAGCGGCAAGAATTTCTTCCTTGGTTTCGGGAACCTTGTTTTCCTCCTCGGAGGTGCTTTCTTCCTCAGCGAGAGTAGTGGTTTCGTCAGCAAGGGTTGTGGTTTCATCAGCGAGGGTAGTGGTTTCGTCAGCGAGAGTTGTGGACTCGTCAGCAAGAGTTGTTTCAACTGCTGCGGTAGTAGTGGTGGTGTCTTCTTCCTTATCCTTGGAGCAGGAAGTGAAAAGAACTGCACCGCCGATTACGAGGGAAAGAGCGAGAACAAGTGCTATAACTTTTTTCATCATGTATTTCCTCCTGTAAACAAATGGTTTGTTATAAAATTACAACCGATTAATACTTGATTGCGGAGTAAACGCCTGTGGTCTTAGCTGCGCCGCTGCCGTTGATGGTAAGGCCTGCCCTGAGAGCAAGGGTTGCATCGAAGTCATAAGAATACTTGATATTGGCAATTTTACCGTCAACAACCTTAACCTCAACCTTGATGTTCTTGTAGTTTACATTGGATTCCTTAAGGGTGATTGCTTGTGTAAAGTCGGCAATACCTTCTGCAACTTCGTTATGAGTGATGAAATCGTTTGTAAGCTTTGCAATGGGAGCAGAGCTGTTCTTCTGGGGGTTGGTTGCTGTGGGAAGAGTGAAGCTGTAAACGCCGTCTGCAGCGCTGAAGGAAGCAAGGTCACCTTCTGAAAGGTTGGCAGCCTTAAGCTGGTAGTTTACATTTACATCGCCCTTCTGCTTGGGAAGGTCGCCTGTGGTTGTGCCGATTCCGAGGAAGCCGCCTACAACTGTGTTAAGGTTGGAGTTGGGGTCGATAGCGCTGATGATGCTATTAAGGATTCCCGTTGCGCTGCCAACATCAATGGGAACAGTATACTCGCAGTCTCTCTTAAGAGAATAACTGCCGCTCTTTGCGATTTTAGCTGTTTCAGCGTTGAGGAAAGCAACAAACTCAGCCTTGGTCATATCAGCTGCTGCGGTTGTGGTTTCGTCAGCGAGAGTTGTGGATTCGTCAGCAAGAGTGGTGGTTTCATCAGCGAGAGTGGTGGTTTCGTCAGCAAGAGTGGTGGACTCATCAGCGAGAGTGGTTTCTACGGGTGCTGCTGTGGTGGTTTCGTCCTCGGTGTTTCCGCCGCAGGCTGCAAGAGCAAATACGAGCGAAAGAGCAAGGACAAGAGCGAGAATCTTCTTCATGAAAAATTCCTCCTGTAAAGTAAAAATTTACGATAAAAGTGCCGGCACCGCAGTATGCTTTTGCGGCTTCAGCTTATCTAATACCAACTTTAAATTTACAACAACACGGCGCTTTTGTCAAGCAAATTAAACATAATCATTCACAGATTGTTTTTAAAATGATTAAAAATCCATAAAAATGTTCCCTATAATGATAATATAAATGTTGTTACATTAAAATACCGAAAATGCGTGACAATGTACTAAAAGTATGGTATAATTTATTAATAATTTCCAATCAGGGGGTATCTGCATGGCTGAAAAGCGCTTTATTTCGTGGAATGTAAACGGCATAAGAGCGTGCCTCAATAAAGATTTTATGGCAAGCTTTGAGGCTCTTGATGCGGATATTATCGGCTTGCAGGAAACCAAGGTGGTTGCGGGTCAGGTGGAGCTTGACCTACCCGGATACTTTCAGTACTGGAACTATGCCGAGAAAAAGGGATACTCAGGCACCGCTGTCTTTTCAAAAGAGGAGCCGCTGAGCGTTTCCTACGGCTTGGGGATTCCCGAGCACGATACGGAGGGCAGAGTAATCACCCTTGAGTTTGAGAAGTTTTATTTTATCACAGTGTATGTGCCCAATGCCCGTGACGGCTTGGTAAGGCTTGATTACCGCATGAGCTGGGAGGATGCTTTCAGGGAATATGTGAAAAAGCTGGACGAGTCAAAGCCCGTCATCTTCTGCGGCGACCTCAACGTGGCTCACAAGGAAATTGACCTTAAAAATCCCAAAACAAACACAGGCAACCCCGGCTTTACACCAGAGGAGAGAGGCAAATTCACCGCTTTGCTTGAGAGCGGCTTTGCCGATTCATTCAGATATTTTTACCCTGATGTCACTCAGCAGTACAGCTGGTGGTCTTACAGGTTCAAATCCCGTGAAAAGAACGTGGGATGGAGAATTGACTATTTTGTTGTTTCACAAAGGCTGTGCGAAAGCATGAAGGATGCAAAAATCCATCAGGAAATCTTCGGCTCTGACCATTGCCCCGTGGAGCTTGTGATAGATATTTAAAATGAAAAAAAAGAGCTTATACATTATTTTATTTAGCATACTTGCCGCTGCCGCTGCGGTATGCATTGCGGTTTTTACCGCCCTTCAGCTGCAGTATAAAGAACTTACCGAGCCCGAAACGGTGGAATTTTCGCTCCAATCAAGCGCCTATTCCGCAGCAGTGCAGGCGGATTTTTGCGAAAACACGCTTATCCCCTGTGAGCTCGACGGTGTTTTTTACAGCCTTTTGCCCGATTCGGCAGAGTTTTACACTCTCACTTCTTCCGGCGCTGAAAAGATTAGTAAAAACTGCGGCAAAGTGAAAATTACGGTTAAAAGAGCATACGAAACGCTCGAAGCCGCCGTTGATTACATTGAGAAAGACGGCAAAATCTTCGGCGCAGGGATTTTCCTCAGCGATACCGAGAAGCATCCGGCTTATCCATACGCCCTTTTCAGGCTTTGCGGCACCAAGGAAAACTGCCTTTTGCTCTTAAGCTTTGACTACGGTGAGCTTTACAAAAGCAACCGCACCTACTCCGAGATTTATTCATATTCATTTGAAAGCGGCAAGGCTGTGCTGCTGATTGATGAAAACAACCGCCTTGTCAATGTAAACGGCGCTCCGAGGGATGACTGGAGTATGCTTACGGATGCAATGCTTGCAAACGGAGTAACACAGTATTTTTTCTCTTCCCGAAATTACAGCTATGCTGACGGGAGCTGTGATATTTTCCGTCTTTCAGGCAAAGCCCTGCCTGATAAAGCGGCAAGCGAAGCTCTCGGGCTGTGGGCTTCAAACAAAAATTCCGCCCTGCGCTACTTTAAAAAGAGCGATGACGGATTTGTTTTGAAGCAGATAAAAGACAAAAAGGAAAGCGGTCAGCTTTCCTTTGAGGGTGATTTTTATAAAGATTATCTTGTAAACGGCAACGTGATTTTTGATAAGAAAAACGGCATTTTCACAAGCCTTGAAACACTCAGAAGTGCTGAACTTACGGGCATTGATGCTTCGGGCGCAGCAAATTTTGCAATAAACGGCGATATGAGCCGCTGCGTTATCGTCTTCCCCGAAAGGGATCAGGAAAATTCCGTTACCGTGCAGAGGGTTGCGTTCTGCTCGCTCGATACGGGCGAGGTTGCGGTTTTTGAAGAGCCGCTCATTTACAACAGCGCTGCCGATTTTTGCTTTATTTCGCCCGATGAGGTTATGCACTCTCGCATAGCGGACGAAGAAACAGGCGAATACTCGATGTGCGTTTATAAATTTTAAACCTTGTCAGGGTTAAAATCAATGCTGATTTCATCCGCCTCAGGCTTGAGGCAGGTATATTTAACTCCCGCTGCGTCAAACATTCTCTTTGATGCACGGGTGCCTACGGTGTCACCGTATTTGTCAGAGAGATAGAAAACCTCTTTTATCCCGCTCTGGATTATCGCCTTTGCGCACTCGTTGCAGGGAAAAAGGGCAACATAAATCTTGCTGCCGTGCAGGCTGCCGCCGTCATAGTTGAGTATGGCATTGAGCTCAGCGTGGCAGACGTAGGGATACTTTGTTTCAAACTCGTCGCCGCTTCTTTCCCAGGGGAATTCATCGTCGCTGCAGCCGTGGGGCAGACCGTTGTAGCCTACGGACATGATTTTGTTATTGCCGTTTACGATGCAGGCGCCTACCTGAGTATTGGGGTCCTTGCTTCTTTTGGCAGAAAGCAGGGCAATGCCCATAAAATATTCGTCCCAGGAAATATAATCGTTTCTCTTTGGCATAAAGAAACCCCCTTCAATTAATGACACGAGTATACCATATCCCTCTTTTTTTTACAACATGAAAAGAAAACTTCATCAATATATACAAGGAAAGGTCAGTTATCATGGGTTTATTAACTAAAATTTTCGGCGATTATTCAACAAAGGAGATAAAGCGTGTGCGCCCGCTGTGCGATAAGGTGCTCAAGCTGGAGAGCGAATTTGCCGCTCTTTCGGACGATGCACTCAAGGGCAAAACCGCCGAATTCAGGCAGCGCCTTGCAAACGGCGAAACGCTTGACGACCTTCTGCCTGAGGCTTTTGCAGCATTCCGTGAGGCTTCGTGGCGAGTGCTCAACATGAAGCATTTCCCCGTGCAGATTATCGGCGGCATCATTCTGCATCAGGGCAGAATTGCCGAGATGAAAACAGGCGAAGGCAAAACGCTTGTTGCAACCCTGCCTGCATACCTCAATGCGCTTACGGGCGAGGGTGTTCACGTTGTTACCGTAAACGATTATCTTGCCCGCCGTGACAGCGAGTGGATGGGCAAGGTTTACCGCTTCATGGGTCTTACCGTGGGACTTATTGTGCACGACCTTGAGAACGAGGAAAGACGTGCGGCGTATGCGGCGGATATCACATACGGCACAAATAACGAAATGGGCTTTGACTATCTGAGAGACAACATGGTGACTTACAAGGAGCACCGTGTGCAGAGAGGCCATGTTTTCGCTATTGTTGACGAGGTGGACTCCATTCTCATAGACGAGGCAAGAACACCCCTTATCATTTCGGGCAGGGGCGATAAATCCACCGATATGTATAAGGTTGCCAACCGCTTTGCCATGAGTCTTAAAATGGCAAAGGTCAAGGAAACCATGAAGAAGGACAATATTGAGGACCTTGTTGACGAGGATGCCGACTACGTTGTTGACGAAAAGGCAAAAACCGCCACTCTTACAAGCAACGGCGTAAAGAAAGCGGAGGCGGCATTCAACCTTGAAAATCTCATGGATGCCGACAATATGGGGCTTTTGCACCACATCAACCAGGCAATCAAGGCAATAGGCGTTATGAAATGCGACGTTGACTATGTTGTTAAGGATAATCAGGTGCTCATAGTTGACGAATTCACGGGCAGAATCATGCACGGCAGGCGCTACAATGAGGGTCTGCATCAGGCGATTGAAGCAAAAGAGGGCGTAGAGGTTGAGCACGAGAGCAAAACCCTTGCCACAATCACCTTCCAGAATTTCTTCCGTCTTTACAAAAAGCTTTCGGGCATGACGGGTACCGCCATGACTGAGAGTCAGGAATTCGGTCAGATTTACGGGCTGGACGTTGTTGAAATCACCACCAACAAGCCCATGATAAGGAAAGATAATCCCGATGTTGTTTTTAAAACGGAAAAGGCAAAGTATCTTGCGGTAATTGAGCAGATTGAAAAGTGCCACGCCAAGGGTCAGCCCGTGCTTGTAGGTACGGTTTCGGTTGAAAAATCCGAGGTGCTTTCCGCTCTTCTTAAGAGAAAGGGCATCAAGCACGAGGTGCTCAACGCAAAATTCCACGATAAAGAAGCTCAGATTGTTGCCCAGGCAGGTAAAAAGAGCTCGGTTAAAATAGCCACCAGCATGGCAGGCCGAGGCACGGATATTATCCTTGGCGGTAATGCCGAATTCCTTGCAAAGGCGGAAATGCGCCGTATGGGCTATGCCGAGGAACTTATAGCTGAGGCCACGGGCTTTGCGGATACCGACGACGAGGCAATCCTTGAAGCACGCGAAACCTTCAGAACTCTTGAAGCAAAATATAAAGCCGCAATTCAGTCCGAGGCGGACGAGGTGCGTGAGGCAGGCGGTCTTTTCATAATCGGTACGGAGCGCCACGAATCCAGACGAATTGACAACCAGTTGAGAGGACGTGCAGGCCGTCAGGGTGACCCGGGCGAAAGCCGATTCTACCTCTCGCTTGACGATGACCTTATGCGTCTTTTCGGCGGTGACAGAATCAACCGCCTTATGGATACCCTCAAAACTCCCGAGGATATGCCCATTGAAGCAAAAATTCTTTCCAACACCGTTGAATCCGCTCAGAAGCGTATAGAGGGCAGGAACTTCGCTATCAGAAAGAATGTTCTTCAGTATGACGACGTTATGAACCGTCAGAGAGAAATCATCTACGGTCAGCGCAACCAGGTGCTTGACGGTGAGGAAATAAAGCCCGTTATCCTCAAAATGCTTGATGAATGCATTGAGGAATCCGTTGATTTCTATTGCTCCACCTCTCTCCCCAAGGCGGATTGGAATATCAACGGCTTGCGTGAAAAATTCCTCGGCTGGCTTACCGTGCCTGAGGATTTCACAGACGATTTTGACCGTGATAAAGCAAAGGCACTCCTTAAAGAGAGAGGGGATGCCCGTTATGAGGAGCGTGAGGAGCGCTTCGGTCTTAACGAGCAGGGCACACCTCTTATGCGTGACCTTGAAAGAATGATCCTTCTGAGAAACGTTGACAGGCAGTGGATGGATCATATTGACGCAATGGATGAGCTCAAGCGAGGCATCGGGCTGAGAGCTTACGGCCAGACCGACCCCGTTGTAGCCTACCGTATGGAAAGCTATGATATGTTTGATGAAATGACGAACAGCATCAGAGAAAACA
>JAZSIQ010000186.1:0-12566 GCA_045533875.1 Acutalibacteraceae bacterium
AGGGTACATACTATTTTTGTTCGTCTCATATTTAAAAGTCCTCCGTGTGAATAGATGAATTTAATTACATTGTAACCTCTTCTTTGGGATAAACGGATTCATAATTCTCGGTGTAATAATTGTTTGCTAGAACATTAAAGGAAGTGTCTGGAGAAACGGTGATTTCGGTGCAACCTCTTTGGTTGCCTTCCTTTGAAATACCTATGTAGGCAAGGTAGTCGATGCTGAGGGAATAAGTCAGACGCACGCCTTTATACTCTACAGAGAAGTTGTTTTTGTGGTCGTGTCCGCAAAAGACACCTTTTGTACTGCCGAGCTCAAGTATTGTTTCAAACATTTCATCGTGGTTAACTCCGCTGTAAACCTTTTCGTCCGTTTCGCCTGCTATTCCGTAATGGTAAACGGTGTTTTCGGTGTCATAGTATCCGTTGGCTTTGAATTCATCCCATGCTGTGCCGTATTCCTCAAGAGGAATGTGGATAAACAGAAGCGATTTTATTGTTTCGTACTTTGCTTTGTCGGCATCGCTGATTTCAGCCCCGAGGGAGGAAAGAGTTTTGCGGTTGTGCTCATTGAGAGAATTTACGGTGTTTTTGTACCATTCAATCTGATTTTCATGAATGTTATCGTATTTCCACAAAATACCCAAGTAGTCATGGTCGGTGTAGGAGTGGGAATCCATGAAGAAAAGAGACTGGGTAATCAGACCTTTTGAATTTTTAACATTTATTACAGTGTTGCCGTAGCCGTCAACATCCTCAGGGCCCGATTGAAAAAGGCAGTGTTCAAATTCTTCGCTTTCATAGAATTCGGAAATATCTTCTCTTGAATAATAACTGTAGATTTCAGTATCGTGGTTGCCGAAACTGATTGTCCAGTATACTCCGAGCTGTTCCATTAACTGAGCGAAAAGCATTGCGGAAGTTTTGTTGTTAAAAGAGCCTGACTGAAAACCTACAGGGTAAACAACATCGCCGGTAACAACAACAAGATCCGGCTTTTCAGCGGCTACCATTGCAGCAACGGCATTAAGCGCCATAGTATCCTTTTTAAATGAAAGCCAACCGCCGCCTATATGAGTGTCAGAAAAGTCAAGTATTTTGAATTCTTCGTCAGTAGTAAAGGTGTAATAACCGTTTTCGTCAAGGACAGGAACAAGGGCATCCTCCTTGGCACAGTTGGGGAAGTTCTGTATCTTGTTTGCGTTGATTTTCAGGGTTATGATGTTGGCTATTGCGCCGAGAACACATACCACGGCAACAACGCCCAAAACAATACCCACACATTTTAAAAATATTCTTTTACCTTTTTTCAAAACAATCACACCCTTGTAAAGATATAGAGCCGAAATTTCCTTATTTTATTATATTACAAAAAAATAAAAAGTCAATAAAATAGAGTTAAATTAAGGATTGAACAGATATTAATATTATGATAAAATGTTTTTGTAAATTTTACAGGAGGTAATGTGCACATGGGTAGAAAGATTATTGTTGCAGGTGCAGGTCACGGCGGAATTGCCGCTGCGGCGCTTCTTGCAAAAGAGGGCTTTGATGTAACTGTTTATGAGAGAGGCTCAGAAGGTACTCTCGGTTATGATTGGACTGATATTTTTGCTCCGAACGCTCTTGGCGTAGCCGGTATGGATATGCCTGCAGAGGATAAATACTGCTTCAAGGAAAATATGACCTTTTACAGCACGGATATGAAAACTGCCTTGCGTCAGGATGTCAAGCCCGAAGAGCTTGAAATCAAAATGGAACGCAGAGATATTTACGCCCATTTCATTGAGCACGCAACTGATTGCGGCGTAAAATTCGTGTATGATTGCAATATAGAATCGCCAATAATGCTTGGCAACCGAGTGGTAGGAATTAAAACCTCAAAGGGTGATTTTTACGGTGATTTGATAATTGATGCTGCGGGTGTGGATTCTCCCGTAAGAACAAAGCTTCCCTCGATGTGCGCTCTTGAGAAGGGTGTCGGTGAATTCGGTCAGTTTTATGTTTACCGTGCCTTCTACAATAAGGGAAGCGAAGAAGAAGTTACCGATAAGTACAAGGTGTGCCTTCTTCCTCAGGGTAAGCTTGGTGTTGCCTGGGTTGCCGCAGAGGAGGAATATACCGACCTTCTTATAGGTCGATTTGCTCCGCTTGATGAAGAAGAGGTTGAGAAAACCGCAGAGTATTTAAGAAATCAAAATCCCGTTCTCGGCACAGAGGTTAAACGCGGCGGTCAGTTTGTTAAAATTCCCGTGCGTCAGCCGCTTTCAATAATGGTGTGTGACGGTTATGCCGCAATAGGTGACAGTGCATTTATGACTGTTCCTATTATTGGCTCGGGTATTGCAAACTCGCTCAAAGCCGCAAAAGCACTTGCTGAGACTGTTATTGAGGATAAAAACGGGGCTTACAGTGCCGAAACTCTCTGGCAGTACCAGGTCAGGTATTATCGCAGACTCGGCGCGGGGCTTGCTGTGCTTGCCTGTGTAAAACTTCTTCTTACCGAGCTTAAGCCAGAGGAGCTTGATTTTATTTTTGCAAACGGAATTCTTACAGCGCAGGATATGACTATCGGAGCAAACAGCGTCAGCCTTTCCTCGATGATAAGCGCTTCTCCTTCCGAGCTTATTTCCAAAGCTCAGGCTGTGGTAAAAGATCCTGTTCTCCTTAAAAAAATAGTTAACACGGGAATCAGAATAGGTAAAGTTGCGGCAACAACTGCGGTTATGCCGAAAACATGGAACAGAAATCAGGTTTTACGTTGGGCAAAGCAATATAAAATTTGTTTTCAGCTTTAATTATAAAGGGTGGTCTTGATGTATAAAAAGCTTTATGAGTATATTGACGATATTTGTGAGAAACTCGAAAGCGATTCGCTTAAGGAATCTTTCAGAAAGTGCTACCTTAATACGCTTGAAACTACCGTCAAGTATGATGAAAACGGCGATGTGTTTATAATCACCGGCGATATTGAAGCTATGTGGCTGCGTGACAGCAGCGTTCAGGTGAGCCATTATGTAAGACTTTCGGGCGAAGATGAGGATTGCAGAAAGCTTGTAAGGGATTTGCTTAAAAGGCAGTTTAAGTGTATCAGGCTTGACCCCTATGCCAACGCGTTTAACGAAGGGTCAAATTCTCATGGGCATGTTACCGATGAAACCGAGCAAAAGCCCTTTGTGTGGGAGCGTAAATATGAAATTGATTCCCTCATTTATCCTCTCTGGCTTCTCAATAAGTATTATTATTACAGTAAGGATGCTTCAGCTTTTGATGCCGAATTTTTTGAAACATATAAAGTGATTCTTGACACACTTATCTGCGAGCAGGATTATGCGAAGAACTCATCATATTATTTCCGCAGAAAAGGCTCTGACGATACCCTTGTAAATAACGGTTACGGCTCCGATTATAAGTTTACGGGGATGGTGCGCTCTGCTTTCAGACCCAGCGATGACAGATGCGAATACAGCTTTCTCGTGCCTTCAAATATGTTCATAGTTGCCGTGATGAAGGAACTTTGTAAAAACCTTGATGAGTCAAAAATATTTAACAAATATTTCGATATAACAAAAAAACTTTGCGAAGAAATTGAAAATGGCATAAAAAATTACGGAACAGTAGAAACTGAGGAGTTTGGCAGGGTTTATGCTTTTGAAGTGGATGGACTCGGAAATTACTTGCTTATGGACGATGCAAATGTACCGAGCCTTCTTTCCATGCCTTATATGGGATATTGCGAAAAGGATGAAGAGATTTATCTCAATACCCGTCGCTTCATTCTCAGTAAATCCAATCCCTATTATTATGAGGGTAAGTGCGCAAAGGGTGTAGGCAGTCCTCACACAAAAGCGGGCAATATCTGGCATATTGCGCTTGTTATTGAAGCTCTTACCACCGATAATAAAGCGGATATCAGCAGAATATTTGAAACCCTGATTTCTACCACGGCAGGTACAGGCTTTATGCATGAAAGCTTTAACTGCAACGATGATTACGATTTTACACGCAGTTGGTTTGCCTGGGCAAACACCCTGTTTGCAATTTTTATAATTGATTGTGTTGCGGATTCTGATAATTAATTGCTATTTATCGGGTATGATTTTTCATGCCCGATTTTTGCTGTGAATTTTTTGGAGGAAAGAAAATGAGTAAATATCTGAACGATTGCCTTTCGTCAAATCAGAAAAAGGATAATATCTTTCCTTTTTTGTGGATAAGAGATGAAAATGAAAGAGAAATAGCTCAAGAGATTGATGCGGTTTTTAATGACGGCTGCCGAGAATTCTGCGTTGAAAGCAGACCGTGTTCGTATTTTTGCGAGGAGCGTTGGTGGGAGATTTTCGGATTTATTCTTGAGTATGCCAAAAGCAAGGAGATGAGAGTGTGGCTTCTGGACGATAAGCATTTTCCTACGGGTTACGCAAACGGTTATATTCAGTCACATCCTGAGCTGAGGATGAAAACCGTACGAATTGAATACAGAGATTTTATCGGACCCACAAATCAGACTTCACTTCTTGCTCCTGACCTTGAAACTGATTACGAAGAAAGAATTATTGCTGTAAGTGCTTGGAAAAGAGGCAGAGATTTTTACTCAGTCAAAGGTAAGCCTGTTAATTTAACTTACTCACTTAATGACGGTATCATTGATTGGGCGATTCCTGCAGGCTCGTGGCGTGTGTATTATGTTATTGAGTCGATTGGTGCATCACAAAGAAGAAATTACATTGATATGCTGTCTCCTGCTTCGTGTAACGCTATGCTTGAAGCGGTGTATAAGCCTCATTATGAGCATTTTTCGCAGTATTTCGGCAATACATTCAGAGGCTTCTTTTCCGATGAACCGGCCTTTTCAAATGGCAACGGCAGCTATCACGACACCTTGGGTACAGAGGATTTGAATATGCCTTGGTGCTATGATTTGCCTGATAAAATCGGATTTGCTTTGAACACGCATCCTCAAGAAATTCTTTGCTGGCTTCCTGCTTTGTGGCACTCTTTACCGAAATTTGCGGGCGCCGTACGATGCGAATATATGGAGGCTGTAACAAAGCTTTATAGAGAAAACTTCAGTTATATGCTTGGTGATTGGTGCAGAAAGCACGGTGTTGAATATATAGGCCATGTAATTGAGGATATGAATACACATCAGCGTCTGGGCTTTGGAGCGGGTCACTATTTTCGTTCGCTTGAAGGGCAGGATATGTCAGGGATTGATATTGTGCTCAACCAGATGGTACCATTTAACCGTGATATACCCCATACTGCACCTGTTTGCGGTAAAATTATAGACCCATCGTTTTTTAACTTTGCTCTTGCCAAGCTCGGCGCTTCTGCGGCTCATATAAACCCTAGAGCAAAAAACAGAGCTATGTGTGAAGTTTTCGGCGCTTTCGGATGGGCAGAGGGTGTAGGCTATATGAAATATATAGCCGACCACATGCTTTCAAGCGGCATAAATCAGTTTGTGCCCCATGCTTACAGTATCCCTTACCCCGATACAGATTGCCCGCCGCATTTCCATGCGCAAGGTAAAAATCCGCAGGAGGCGGCGTTTGCGAAGCTTGTTGAATATATGCAAAAAACCGCTCACATGCTTTCGGACGGTATCCACAAAGCGGATGTGGCTGTTTTTTACAATGCTCAGGCTGAGTGGACGGGCGGAAAAATGGAACTGTTTGAAAAAACCTGCCGCAGGCTGACTCTTAATCAGATTGATTACGACATATTGCCTGAGGATGCGCTTCTTAATGCAGATGTAATCGGCAGAAGGCTCTGTGTTAACAATGAAACCTATAGCGCTTTGATAGTGCCGTACAGTGCTCAGTTGCCTCAAAATATACTTGAGATTTTTGCCCGATTGAACAAAGAGGGGTTGCCTGTGATTTTTGAACGCAGTCTGCCCGAATATACTGCCGATAAAAAATCCGCTTATGCTATTGTGGAAGATATGGTGTCAGTTGCTGAAAAAGACCTTGTTGATTATCTGCGCAAAAACGGTTGGTATCATGTGAAACCTCAAGGCAAATGTGAAGGGCTTCGCTGTTACCGTATAGACAGAGAAAATGAAACCGTATACAGCCTGTTTAACGAAAGCGCCGATGCTTTTGACTGTTGGATAGAATTTGAAAATGCCGGTAATTGTCAGGTTTTCTATGATGTATGGAATAACCGTGTTTATAAGCCCGAGAGTGATGCGGGCAGAGTAAGAGTTAAGCTTTTTGCGGCGCAGTCGCTGCTGCTTGTTTGTGGAAAGTCGAATGGCTCAACATCGTTCTATAATTCAATCGGAGATTTTGCGGTGTATGATTTTGATTACAGTCAACATAATTTTGAAACAATTAAACCTTTATGGAAAATCTCGATTAAAGATGCAGATGCCGTCAGCTTTGTTTCATTTGACGTAACCGATAAACTCTACCGCTTCAACACTCCGCATAATCTGCCCGAATTTTGCGGTACAATTCGCTATGAGGCTGAATTTGATACAAAGGGCGGCGAAACTCTGCTTGATCTGGGAACGGTGGGAGAAATCGCAAGCGTTACCTTAAACGGTGTTTATTGCGGAATTCAGGTTGCGTATCCGTATGCTTTTGATATTTCAAAAGCGGTAGTGCAGGAGACAAATAAGCTCACAATTGATGTTGTGAACAATCCGGTTTACCGAAACAAGGAACATGACTATTTTTCATCTTATGTACCGCTTCCGCCTTCGGGTTTGTTAGGTGATGTTAAAATCGGCTGATATATTCACGCTAAAGTTGCTGAAACTTGTTGAAAAAATCTTACAGTGTGTTATAATAAAAACAATGTAATGAAAGCATTGCGTTGATATTAAAAGGCAAAGGAGCAGTTTATGGAAAACAAGATTAAAAACATCATGAAGCTCATTGAAGAACAGGGCATTGAAATGGTTGATTTCAAAATGGTTGATATTGACGGCAGATTCCGCCATGTTACCATTCCTGCCAAGAGTTTTTCAGAAGACACTATGAGAGACGGCATCGGCTTTGATGCTTCCAACTATGGCTATGCGGTAGTTGAAAAGAGCGATATGGTATTTATTCCCGACCCTGATACCGCCATGGTTGAGCCGTTCTGCGAGGTTCCCACTCTTTCAATGAGCGGTAACGCTATGATTATTGATTACCCTGAGAACCGTCCTCTTGCCCAATATCCCCGCAATATAGTTAACGCTGCCGAAAAATATATGCAGGACAGCGGTATTGCCGATATAATGTATATCCTGCCTGAGTTTGAGTTTTATCTTTTTGATAATATTGGTTGGGAAGTAAGCCCCGACAGTATCGGTATGACTCTTGATGCCAACCAGTCTTACTGGAACAGCGGTGTTCAGGGTCAGGGCTATGTTGTGCCCAAGCAGAAGAATTATCACATTGCAAAGCCTTTTGATAATTCCTATGAGTGCCGTAGCGAAATGTGCATGCTCATTGAAAAAGCAGGTGTTCCCGTAAAGTATCATCATCCTGAGGTTGGTGCGGCAGGCCAGTTTGAAATTGAGCCCAAGCCCGGTCAGATGTCCAAAATGGCAGATGGTACCATGATGATTAAGTATATCATTCAGTATACTGCCGCCAAGTACGGCAAAAGTGCAACTCTAATGCCCAAGCCCGTTTACGGCGAAGCCGGCAGCGGTATGCATGTTCACATCCTTCTCTTCAAGGACGGAAAGCCCGTATTCTCTGATGATAACGGTTATTCTCACCTTAGCAAGGAAGCTCATTGGTTTATCGGCGGACTTCTTAAGCATATCAATTCTCTTTGCGCTATTCCCAACCCCAGCCCCACCTCTTTCAAGCGCCTTGTTCCCGGCTTTGAGGCTCCCGTAACCGTAGGCTACGCAACCTCTAACCGCAGCGCGGTTATCCGTATTCCTGCTTAAGCAACGCAGCCCGAAGAGCGCCGCTTTGAAATCAGAAACCCCGATGCTACCTGCAACCCCTATTTCTGCTATGCGGCAATTCTTATGGCAGGTATTGACGGAATCAAGAATCAGATTGACCCTCATGCAAACGGCTGGGGTCCCTTTGATGTAAACCTTTTCAATCTTCCTGAGGAAGAAAAGAAAAAGCTCAAAAGCCTGCCTACCACTCTTGAGGGTGCGCTTGATGCTCTTGAAGCTGACCATGATTATCTTACCGCAGGCGGAGTATTCCCCGAGCATCTTATTGAAAAATTCATTTCAACCAAGCGTGAGGAGTGCCGCAAGCTTGCCGCAATTCCTCATCCTGCAGAGTTTGATAAGTATTATAATTGCTGATTGATTAAATAATTACCACCGGCTTTGAGTGCTTGCTCATAGCCGGTGGCTTTTTTATATCTCTATTTGCGCCGTGTGCGGCAGATGGTCGGAAGCAACAACCTGTAGCAGGTCTGCACTCAGAAACTTTATATCACGGCTTGCGAAAATATAATCAATCTTTTTGTCAGGTTTGTCAGAAGGGAAACTGAATTTTGAAACGTTGAACTTTTCTGCGGTGTCAAAGAGTTTTTCTTGTATAGGATTCAAAACAGAACTTTCAGGTGTTGCGTTAAAATCACCCATAAGTACGCACTTTTTATCGGGTACATTATTTAAAACTGTTTCAACAGCGTTTTTTTGCTCGCTTTCGTTCAATCCGAAATGTGTTACCATAACGGTAAAACCTGTTCCGGCATCAATCTCAGCTTTTAGTATGCACCTTGTTTCAAAATTGAATTTACCGATTTTGATTAAGGGGTCAGGGATTGGAATTGTTTGCACATTTTTAATCGGAAAACGTGAAATCAGGGCATTGCCGTAAGGATTGCACCCGTCAACAAGAATTGCTTGCGCAAAGTAAAAATACGGAAAATTGAGAAGCTTTGCAAGTATCTCTGTCTGTTCCTGATAATCCTCACGCCTGCCTTTTCCTCTTATTTCGTTGAGCGCAACAACGTCCGCACCGCTGTTTTTGATTGTTTTAGCCATTAAATCAAAGTCTATTTTTCTTGTTCTGTAATCCTCGCAGTGAAGGGTGTTAAAGCTCATCAGGTTTAATATCATAAAAATTCTCCTTTTAATGGCAAAACAACCAAATTATTTACAATCTGATGTGTGATATTGTGGCAGAAAATAGAAATTTTGAAAATATGCTTTAATTTGCAAATAAACAGTTGATATGTGACGTATTGTCACATATAATATGTGTGAGATTGATTGAAAAGAGGAGCTCATGAAAATGTCGTGTTACAGCTTGGAAATAACGGAAAACAATTTTGTTACAGAAGAGGGAGAAAACTTGAAACTCTTTGGTATCAAGGCTTTTGACGATGCTGGCAACGTTGTGGCAGATTGCCCGTCCATATCGGATGACAGAGGAAAGATTGAAGCTTTTTCAGTTCTTTTGAGTGAAAACGATGTGTCGGTTTGTCACATTGAAGATATTGTTGAAGATACATTTTAATAAACAAATAATAAGGTGCAAGGCCTAAAATCGGTAATTGAAGGTCTTGCACCGTTTTGTTATAAAAATCAGAAGGGGTTAAAGATTCGCTCAAGGGTAATGGGGTTATATCCAAGTGCAAAATACTTGAATACCCAAATGATAGGGTTAAGTCTGAAGAAAGCGAGGTCAACTACCGTTACAAGACCGCGAAGGAATGTTGAAATATCATGTGTCTCGGGAACATCAACGGGAGCAAAGGTCTCGCCCTTAACGTTAAGCACCATAGGCTGAGCATAGCAGATGCCGTTGTCGCCTGAAACGTAGAATCTCACATAAAGATAGGGGTCGTTAAGGAGCTTGTCAGAGTGAAGGTCAAGAGTTGCCTTGCCGTCAACAAGCTCTTCTCTGAGGATTACATTGCCGTTTGAAACCCATGTGATGATGTTGGCATTGGTTGCTTCAACAGTGATGGTATCATTTTCTTCGTCAACAGTGATTCTTGAAACGTTGGGGGTGTTGTCAAGCCAGAAGCGCTTTGTTTTATAAACATCATCCTCAACAAAGCCGGGCATTTCTTCCATGCCGTTGAGTTCAACACCGTTTGAATAGTGGGAGATTGAGAAGAAATGTCCCTTTTCCTGGCTCTCTTTGAATGCATCAAGGGTGAATTTGGGCATCCATGTCATTGTATAAGCGTCGTTAACTGCATTTTCATCATGAGAGTCAGCAAAAGTATTGCCCCAGGGAACAACGCCGTTGGGAATGGTTTTCTGGAGAATCTGGTCATAAAGAATTCTGTCGCAACGGGTGTGTGCATCGGTTGCGCTGTTGATACCCATACCGAGTGATGAACCCTGATTATCAATGAAAAGGCGTGCAAACTTGGTGGGATAATAGTCGTCAATAAGCTTTCCTACATAATTTTCAGAATCTTTGTCTGTGTATACATACTCGCCTACATGTGAAAGGTAGGAGATACCGCCTGCTTCCTTAACACCCTTTGAAGGAGTTTCGTAATCACCGAAAACGCCGGCAAGACCCTGACCGTAATCGCAGTAATAGCCCGTAAGGTGGCAGTCGGCAAAGGGTGTAGCCATATTGAGCTCGATTCCCTTGGGAACGTCAAGCATGCCGTTTTCGTGAGTTCTGGTAAGGGTTATGCCGTCTTTGGTGACATAGGTTTTGTCGGCATAAGTGCCGTCAAGATAAGCTTCATAGTCATCCTGCTCGATGGGGATGATATCGGCCATATTAGTACGTTCTTTTTTTATTAAACGCATGAGCGGAATAGTCTCAGGTGCTACATTCCAGCCCTGATTGAGTGTGCCGTGGTCTGTAAGGGCAACAATATCAAAGTTTGCTGCATAATGAATCTGAACAAATTCTTCAACTGTAAGGAAGCCGTCAGAAGCGTTGGTGTGGCAATGGAGCTGAGTTTTGTATTCACCCCACGAGTCCCAATCAATTTCTTCATAAGGATTATCAATGATATATTCCTTTTCTTCAGAAGCAGCCTGAGCAAAAATGGCAGGGAGAACCCCGAAGGCAAGAATAACTGCGAGGACTACCGACAGGATTTTTTTGAGCATTTTCATAAAAATCATCTCCTGCAAAATAAAATAATGTAATATTAATTATAAATAATTTAATTTAATGTTTCAATATGTAATAAATTAAAAAAAATCAATGCGTTTTTGTGATATTTAACATATAATTATCAAAGCTCTACTTTAAGGGTGTAAACATATTCGGAGTTGATTTCTTCAGGAGAAATAAAGCCGAAATCAACCGAAAGGTTACCGTTTTCGTCAGCTGCGGTCAAGCTCTTGTCACAGCCGAGGAGAGTAACTTTAACGGTGTCACTGTAAGGTATCTGAGAAAATTCGATTTTGCCGACGGGGTGCTTATGAATAAAAGCAAAAATCTTTTTTCTGTCTTTGTGAACAGTGTACTTTATTTTAGAATCATCGGGTATGGTCGCATACTTTCTGCTTTCATAGATTCCTTCTCCGTTTACCTTGAGCCATTTTCCGAGCTCACGAAGGCGTTCTTCCATGATAACGGGAATTCTGCCGTCATCGGTGGGGCCGATATTGAGCAGAAAATTGCTGCCTTTTGAAACAAGGTCTACTAGCATTTCGGTAAGCTCTTTTTGGGTAAGGTAATCGTCAACCGTTTCAAATCTGTTCCAGCCAAACGAAGCGCCTATTCCTCTGCATTCTTCGGAAACTCTGTCGATAACCTCAGTTGAGCCGTCAGCAGAGCCTACAAAGCCGTATTCGGTGGTAAGATTTCCGCCGAGTCTGCCTCTGGTTTCGCTGCCCCAACGGTCGTTGGGAACAATGTAATCTTTAACGCTTGATTCATTATAGAGCCACTGTAAGAATTCGGTCGAGTGCCATACGCTGCTGGGATGCTCCCATTCGCCGTCCGTGAAAAGAGTGGCGGGCTGATACTCCTCGATAAGCTCTTTGAGCATGGGGATAAGATGCTCGGTTGCGTACTTTTCGGGGCTTTCAAGGTAAAGGGGATGGAACCATTCATAAACGGAATGATAAACGCCGAATCTAACATCGGATTTATCACAGGCATCCTTTAATTCGCGGCAGAAATCACGGTGAGGGCCTACATCTACGCTGTTCCAGTTCCATGCGTATTTGGATTTATACATACAGAAGCCGTCATGGTGCTTTGAAACAAGGTTCATATATTTTGCACCGGCATCCTCAAAAAGCTTAACCCATTGCTCGGCGTCAAAGTTTTCTGCCTTGAATTTATCAACAAAATCGGCATATTTGAAATCCTTGCCGTAGACCTTCTGGTGGTAGTGATAATATTCAGCATCGGGTTTGCCTTCCGATTCTTTTAAAGGCTCATCGCAATGCTTACCGTACCATTCTGAATAATGACCTTTTGGAGCGTATGCAGGTACGCTGTAAAGACCCCAGTGAATGAAAATGCCGAATTTTGCATCCTCAAACCAAGAGGGTATCTCCCTTGAATTAAGGGAAGCCCAGTTATTTTCGTATTTCATAAAAGCACCTCTGAGTATATAAAAGTTATTTTTAACATTTTATCAAATTTAAATACCCGTATCAATAAAATAAAAAATATTATTTTGAAAAATTTTTCAAAA
>JAZSIQ010000198.1:0-5883 GCA_045533875.1 Acutalibacteraceae bacterium
CCCGTTTTGCTTCATGTAAACACCTTGAAGGGCAAGGGCTACGATTTTGCGGTGAGTTATCCGGAGGAGTTTCACGGAGTTTCTAAATTTGACACCCGCACAGGGGAAGCAAGTATTTCGGGCGAATCTTTTTCCGAAAGATTCGGCTCTCTTCTTTCAGAGTTTGCCGCTAAGGATAAGCGCATTTGCGCAGTTACTGCGGCAATGGGTATAGGCACGGGGCTTGAAGGCTTTGCTGCCGATTTTCCTGAAAGATTTTTTGATGTAGGAATCGCCGAGGAGCATGCGCTTACCTTCTGCTCAGGTCTTGCAGCAGGCGGATTTATTCCTGTTTTTGCGGTTTATTCAACCTTTTTTCAAAGGTGCTATGACCAGGTGATACACGATGCCGCCCTTCAGGGCAGAAAAATGATTATAGCTGTGGACAGAGCAGGTTTCGTTGGTAATGACGGTGAAACCCATCAGGGTATTTACGATGTTTCAATGCTTTCCGGTGTTCCCAATGTGAAAATCTATTCACCCTGCACCTATCAGGAACTCGGTAACGCGCTTTACAATGCGTTTTACAAGGATGAGAGCGTTGTTGTTATCCGTTATCCCCGTTCGGGTGAGCCTGTTATTCCGGGCGAAGTTGAGAAATGCGGGGCATACGACGTGTACGGCAATCCGGATGCTTCGGCGGCAATAGTCACTTACGGCAGGATGTTTTCCTTTGCCTGTGAAGCGGCAAGCAGGCTTTGCGCTCAGGGAATTGATATTAAAGCTGTCAAACTCAATGTGATAAAGCCTCTTGACGAAAAATGTGTTGAGAGCGTTATGGAGTGCGACAGAATTTATTTTTACGAGGAAGGCGTAAGAAGCGGCGGCGCAGGCGAGGGCTTTGCGCTTATGCTCCTTGAAAAAGGATATAAAGGCAGGTTCTGCCTTCGTGCCGTGGAAAACAGATTTGTACCGCATGAAAGTGTTTCCCAGCAGCTTGAAAGCTGTGGGCTTGACTGCGATTGTATGGTTGAATTTATTATGAATGATTATGATACGGTAGGTGACTGCTGTGAGTGATAAAGTAAGGCTTGATGTTGCTGTTTTTGAGCGTGGCTTTGCCGAAACAAGGGAAAAGGCAAAGGCGCTTGTTATGGCCGGCAGTGTTTATGTTAACGGAATGAAAGCGCTCAAGGGAGGCGCAACTGTTAAAGCCGAGGATATAATAGAGGTAAGAGGAGCGGTTAACCCCTATGTCAGCAGGGGCGGATTAAAGCTTGCCAAGGCAATGTCGAGCTTCGGCATTAAGCTTGACGGATTCAGGTGTATGGATATAGGTGCCTCTACGGGCGGTTTTACCGATTGCATGCTTCAGAACGGAGCGGTCAGAGTTTACGCTATTGATGTGGGCTATGGTCAGCTTGCTTGGAAACTTCGCTGTGATGAGCGTGTTGTAAACCTTGAAAGAACAAATTTCCGATATTGCACAAGGGAACAGATTCCCGAGGAAATTGATTTTGCAAGTGTAGACGTTTCCTTTATTTCACTTAAAATTATTCTGCCCGTTATGCGTGAGCTTCTTAAGGAAAACGGCAGGGCGGTATGCCTTATTAAGCCGCAGTTTGAAGCAGGCAGGGAACATCTTAACAAAAAAGGCGTGGTTAAAGATAAAGATGTCCACGCCAGAGTTATTGATGAAATCTGCAATTTTGCTGTTGAAACAAAATTCAGTGTTATTTCGGCTGATTTTTCGCCCGTAAAGGGACCCGAAGGTAATATTGAATATCTGTTATATATTGAAAAATCAGAAAATCCGCAGTTTGTCTGGGATGGCTCGGCAAGTGAGCTTTCCCTCGCTTCCCACGAAGCGCTTGACAAATAGCAGGGAGGTGTCGGTTTGATTTTTACTGTTTTGCCCAATTTTTCCCGTGAAGGAGCAAAGGAACTTACGCAAGGAATTTGCGATAAGCTTTCGGCTCTCGGCGCAAAATATCTTATGCCTACCCGAGGAAAGAGCGGCGATATTTTTTCGGATGAATACAGTAAAGCCATAAGCGAATCCATTACTCAAAGTGATGCCGTAATCGCCGTGGGCGGCGATGCAACCATCATTCATGCCGCAAAAAAATCTGCCAGCGAAGGCAAACCCGTTCTCGGTATAAATGCAGGAAGGCTTGCTTTTATGGCGGGGCTTGAAGGCAACGAGCTTGATTTGCTCGAAAGACTTATGAGCGGTGAGTATACGGTGGACAGACGGCTGATGCTCAAGGCGTGTGTTATGCGAGGCGATGAGCAGATAAGCTGCAACTATTGCGTAAACGATGCTTATATTTCCCGAAATACGGGTCTGCGAATGGAAAGTATAAATGTTCATCTGGGAGACCGCCTTATAAGCAGCTACCTGTGTGACGGAGTGCTTGCCGCAACGCCTACGGGCTCAACCGCCTATTCCCTTTCTGCGGGCGGCTCTGTTGTTGATCCCGAGCTTGAAAGCATACTGCTTACCCCCGTTTGTTCCCATTCGCTTTTTGATCGTCCTATTATTCTGAGACCTGATGCCGTGCTTACGGTTTCATCTGCATCAAACAATCCTTTAAGAGTTTTACTTGACGGCAGAGAATCGCTTGATATTGAGCCTGATTGCAGGGCGGTTATTTCAAAAGCGGAATACAAAGCGGAATTCATTCGGATAAAATCCGATAATTTTATAGATATTTTAGGCGCAAAGCTTGCACACAGAAAGGATGTACGCTAAGTGAAAAAGAAAAGACATGAACTGATATTGAGGCTCATCGAGGAAAATTCTCTTTCCACTCAGGCAGATTTACTTGACAAACTCAGGGAGTGCGGATTTGACGCAACTCAGGCTACCGTTTCAAGGGATATCAAGGAGCTTCGCCTTGTCAAAAAGGTTGATGAAAGCGGAGTAAGCCGTTATGCGGTAGATATGGGTGATTCAACCGAGCTTGTAGGCAAATACAGAAGTATTTTTGAACACTCCGTTGTTTCCGCAGACAATGCGGGAAATATGCTTGCTGTTAAATGCTATGTTGGCATGGCTCAGGCGGCATGTGCGGCTCTTGACTCCATGCATTGGGAAGGGCTTGTAGGCACCATTGCGGGTGACGACACGATTTTTGCCCTTTGCAAAACCGAGGAGGCATCCTCAAAGATGAAGGATGCCATCAACGAAATTCTTTCAAAATAAATTACTGAAGAGGTTTAAGTTATGCTTTACAGCCTCAAAATAGAAAATATTGCAATAATTGAACAGGCAGAGATTTCCTTTAATCCTGGGCTTAATGTGCTTACGGGTGAAACGGGTGCAGGTAAATCAATCATTATTGATTCCATTAATGCGGTTCTGGGTGAGCGCACTTCAAGGGAGCTTATCCGCTCGGGAGCGCACAGCGCCCGTGTTACCGCTGTATTTGAGGATGTTTCTCAGCAGGTAAAAGAGGCTGTTGAGGAATTGGGAATTCCCTGCGATGACTCCTCGCTTATTCTTACAAGAGTGATAAGCGACTCCAAAAACACCTGCCATGTAAACGGAGCTCCTGCCACGGTTTCAATGCTTAAAAAAATCGGAGAGCGCCTTGTTAATATTCACGGTCAGCATGACAGTCAGGCGCTTCTTGCGCCCGATAAGCATTGCGGATTTATTGATTCTCTTGCAGAAAACGGTGCGCTCAGGGATGAGTACAAAAGCTGTTTTTCTCAGCTTGTTAAAGTGAAAAAGGAGCTTGAAGCGCTTTATACCGATGAGGACGAAAAAGCGGCAAGGCTTGAGCTGCTTGATTTTCAGATTGATGAAATCGAAAAGGCTGCTCTGAGAATCGGTGAACGAGAGGAGCTTTCGGTTAAGAAGAATATGTGCCTGAATTCTCAAAAGGTACTAAAGGCCTACAATGCGGCGTATTCTGCTCTTTCGGGCGGGGATGACAGCGCAGGGGCTGTTGATGCTCTCCAGAGCTGCGCAGTTCTGCTTGAAAATGCGGCAAAGATTTCGCCCGAAGCTCAGAACGCGGCAAAGAGCGCAAAGGAGCTTTATTACGGGCTTTCCGATCTTTCGTCACAGGTGCGTTCGTTAGGTGACTCCTTTGATTATAACCCTGAAATGCTCGCTGAAATTGATGAGAGGCTTGATGTGATATTCAGGCTTACTCATAAATACGGCGCAGATGAAGCGGCGGTGCTTGACAATCTTGAAGCGATGAAGCAGGAGCGTGAAAAAATCGTTCATTGCGATGAAAAAGCGCAGGAGCTTGAAAACACGCTTTCTGAGCATTCTCATAATCTTAAGCAGCTTGCTTCCCGACTTACCGACAGCAGAAAATCAGCGGCAAGACTGTTTGAAAAAAGAGTCTGCGATGAACTCGGTTTTCTTGATATGCCCAATGTCAGGTTTGTTGTTGATATCAGACCTGCCTCGTATTCTTCAAAGGGCGCAGATACGGTAGAATTTCTGATAAGCGCCAATGCTGGCGAAACACCGAAGCCTCTTGCCAAGATTGCTTCGGGCGGCGAGCTTTCAAGAACAATGCTTGCAATTAAAAATGTTATTTCGGCAAAGGATGATATAGCAACCCTTATTTTTGATGAGGTTGATTCGGGGGTCAGCGGCAGGGCGGCTCAGAAAATAGCTCTGAAGCTTAAGGAGGTTTCAAACGGCAGGCAGGTAATCTGCGTTACCCATCTTGCCCAAATTGCCGCAGGGGCTGACTGTCACCTTAAAATCAGCAAATCGGTTGAGGATAACAAAACATATACACAGGTAAAGATGCTCGATTTTGAGCAGAGGAAGCATGAACTTGCCCGTATTATGAGCGGCCTTGAAGCAACTTCGTTGCAGCTTGAATCCGCACAGGAACTGCTTTATGCAGCAGGTATTAAAAGTTAAAGTGAGGTGCCGTACATGAAAATAGGAATGTGTTGCGGAACAGATGTTGAAAAATATGAAAAGTGTAAAGAAATGGGTTACGATTTTGTTGAGAGCAACTGCGGCGGCATTGCTTCAATGAGTGATGACGAGTTTGAAATTCACCTTGCAAAGGTTAAAGAAACAGGGATTCCCGTTCTTACCGCAAACTGCTTTTTGCCGGGTGAAACCAAAGTTTCTGACCCTGAAAGTGACGATAAAATTACCTCCGATTATCTTTCGGTACTTCTGCCGAGAGCAAAAAGAATCGGTATTGATACAATAGTTTTCGGCTCCGGCGGAGCAAGGCGCATCCCCGAGGGTGTCAGCCCGGAGCAGGGCAGGGCAACTCTTGTAAGGAAGCTCAGGGAAATAATCTGCCCCATGGCAGCGGAGTACGGGATTTTAATTGCAATAGAGCCCCTAAGATATGAGGAGAGCAATATTCTCAACTCTGTTCACGAAGCCGTTGAGGTTATGAATGAGGTGGGGCATAAGAATCTCAAAGTGCTTGCCGACCTTTACCACATGGTTTGTGTTGAGGAGGAGTTTGAGTATCTGTCGGGGCTTGAGGGAGTGCTTGTGCACACTCATACATCCAATCCTTATGATTCTGAGCATAAAAGAATATTCCCTCTTGAGGGTGACGGCTATGATCAGAAGCCTTTCCTTAAAAATGTATTTGCTGCAGGCTGTGAGCGCTGTGCAGTAGAAGCGGGCTGCAGCGATTTTGATTCTCAGGCGCCTCAGAGTCTGAAAGTGCTTGCGGATGCTCTGAAAGAGATTGGAGCGTAAGGGAGAATTTGATTTGAAACTTACAGATAAAGATATTGTTTTATTTTCGGGTGATTCCATAACAGATGGCGGCAGGGGTCGCTCTATGGATTGCAACCACATTATGGGTCACGGATATCAGTATATTGTAGCCTCAAAGCTTGCGCTCGATAATTACGAAAGCAGACCTAAATTTATCAATAAAGGATATT
>JAZSIQ010000185.1:0-11100 GCA_045533875.1 Acutalibacteraceae bacterium
TGCTGTTCTGGCGCTGTTTGTTCTGGTCAAGGCAGGCAGGGCTTTTTCAAAGCGCAGTGCAGAGAATAACAGAATAATAGCAAAGCTTGAGGCGGATACAAAGCTGAGGAAAGAGTTTGAAAATCTCACTCCCGGGCTTGCAGAATCCGCACAGCCCGAAAAGCTTTTCAAGGGTGTTGCGCTCAATCTTTGCAGAAGAATCGAAAAATCTGAAAATATTCTTGAGGAATTCAATTCTCTTAACGACTGTCAGAAAGAGATTTATTCGCTTTATTTTGTTTTTGAGGACGGCGGAGAGGCTCTGAGTGAGTTTTTCAAAATAAACGGCAAGCCGCTTACCGAGTATGCGTTGAGCATGGTTAAAAAAATATACCCTGCCGAGCTTTCGGGAATTTTCGAAAGTGAGTACGATGCATACGATTCTGACAATGAAACGGCGTCCCTTATCGCTGATAAAATTGCCAAAGAGGATGCTCAATTTAAAAAATTGACTGAAAATACGGATATTTTTGCTCCCGCGGCGGAATATATTATCAGCAATATCAATTCGTTTATTTAACCGAAAGGTAAATATAATTAAAATACAAGGAGGAAATAAATTATGGAATTCAAAGGCAGCAGAACCGAAGCCAACCTCATGGCTGCATTTGCAGGCGAGTCACAGGCAAGAAACAAGTATACCTACTACGCATCAAAGGCTAAGAAGGAAGGCTATGAGCAGATTGCGGCTATCTTCCAGCTTACCGCTGATAACGAGAAGGAACACGCAAAAATCTGGTTCAAGGAGCTTCACGACGGTGCAGTTCCCGGTACAATGGATAACCTTAAGGATGCCGCAGCAGGCGAAAACTATGAATGGACAGAAATGTACAAGGAATTCGCAGAGGTTGCAGAGCAGGAAGGCTTTACCAGAATTGCAGCTCTTTTCAAGATGGTAGGCGCTATCGAGAAGGAGCACGAGGAGCGTTATCAGGCTCTCCTTAAGAATCTTGAGGACGGCATCGTATTTGAAAAGACCGAAGAGGTTGTATGGATTTGCAGAAACTGCGGTCACATCCACGTAGGCAAAACAGCTCCCGTTGTTTGCCCCGTTTGCGCTCATCCTCAGGCATACTTTGAGGTAAAGGCTGACAATTATTAATTCCTGAAAACAAGATAACGGCTTGCATTGGATTATATCCCTTGCAAGCCGTTTTTTTAACCTAAAATTTTTTTGAATTTTTCGCTGTTTTTGAATTCTTCTGAAAGCTGCGGCCTGTTTATAAGACCTTCCTTTACGTCTTTATAAAATGAGCCTTCCCAGAAGCGGTATGCTTTTGTTTTGTTGAATTCAAGACCCTTTACGGCGCTTGAAGTGTGAATGAGAATATCAGGCATTTCGTCATAGCTTTTTGCAAGCTTAACGGCTTTTTCAAAATGCTCAAGGGCGCCTTCTTCATCGCCTGCAAGATATTTCTTGACGCCGAGGCGCTGATGGTTTATTACCATAAGGTAATGGCTCTTGCCGTAGTCACCGTCGGGCATAACCTTTTCAACAAGGTTGATATACGCTTCGGAGATGTCCCCGTCAGCATCAAGGAAGTTCTTGTGTTTTCTGTTCATAATTTCGCCGAAAAGGCGGAGCATTTCGGAAATACCGTTTGCGCAGGCCGCCGCACGCTTCTCGTCATCGTGCGGATACATATACATCGCTTCATAGTCCCTTGTGTTCTGCATAATCGGCATTTGTTCAAGGATTTTCTCCGCATCGGCAATGTCAAATCTGCCGCCCTCGGTAAGGCTTAAGTCACGCAGATAGCGGCACATAAGCTTTTTTGCCCATATTCTGATACTGTCAACGGTGCAGTGGTTCTGTATATTGTCATATATTTTCTGCACCTCAGGTCTGATGCTTATGATGTATTTATCGTTGTGTTGCGCCTGAATGAGGGCGTTCATATATTTTGAAAGAAGGTCGAAGTTTCCCGGAAATTCGGAAACCGCCAGCTTCATAATGTCCCTTACCTCGGCTACTTTTCCTTCATTCCACAGGCGGGAGTATTTTTCGCAGTAATCCTTTATTTTTTTATCGTTTTCCATTATGTCAATGCCAAGCAGAAAGTCAACCGAAACGCCGAAAAAAGCGGCAATTGCAGGTAACATTGTTATATCGGGGTAGCTTTCGTTCCTTTCCCACTTGCTTACAGCCTGAAAGGATACGCCGAGAAAATCGGCGAGAGTTTCCTGAGTGAGCTCCTTTGCCTTGCGGAGCTTTTTGACGTTTTCTCCAAAATAAACAGTCATATTATCACCTTCCGTTTTTAGTTGCCACAGCGCTGTCTGCATTTACATAATAGCACTTTTTACGTCAATGGCAATAACCTGATTATTGAAGTGTTTTCAACAGTCGGTAGAATTATTCAACTGCATAAAAACTCCTTAATTAAAAAATAAATATAATTATTTTATTGCATTTTATAACAGGTGTGGTAAAATTAAACTGAATAAAAGCAACACAAATGTTGTAAGGAGGCAAAAAATTATGGCAAAGTTTTTCCTGTCTGCCTTTGCGGACGAAGCGTCACAGAGCATAAGTGAACAGATTGAGGCTTGTAAAAAGAACGGCATAGAATTTGTTGAGCTGAGAAACTGTGACGGCAAGAATATTTCCTATTTTTCCGTTGAAGAAGCAAAGGCTCTCAAAGCAAGGCTTGACGAGGGCGGCCTTAAGGTTTCTTCAATCGGTTCCCATTACGGCAAAATTGAAATTACCGATGATTTTGAGCCTCATTTTGAAGCATTCAAAACCACCGTTGAGGTTGCAAAAGTTCTCGGCACAAAATACATAAGAATGTTCAGCTTCTACATCCCCGAGGGTGAGGATGCAAATCAGTATACGGATGAAGTTATCCGCAGAGTGGGCGCAATGGCAGAGTATTCTTACGAAAGAGGCGTGCTTTGCTGCCACGAAAACGAAAGAGGAATTTACGGTGATATCCCTGAGCGCTGTCTTGTGCTTGCTGAAAAATTCGGCGAGAAGCTCGGCTGCATCTTTGACCCTGCAAACTATCTGCTTTGCGGTGTTGAAACCTATGCAGGCTTCAAGCTTCTTGAAAAATATATCACCTATTTCCATATTAAGGATGTGCGCACCGCAAGCGAGACTATCGTGCCCGCAGGCATGGGTGACGGCAGAATCCCCGAAATCCTTGCTGACGTTGATAAAAAGGAACAGGCTTTTATCCTTTCCGTTGAGCCTCATCTTATGGTGTTTGAGGGCGTCAAGAACCTTGAACACGATGATAAGGTTACAAGCAAGATGAATTCCGAGTTTGCATATCCCAACAGGGATGCTTCCTTCGGTGCGGCATGCTCCGCAATAAAGAGTGTTATTGAAAAGGTTCAGCCCGTACGATACGGAATAATCGGCGTTGGCAACATGGGCACTTCGCATATCAATATGAACCTTCAGGGCAAGCACAGCGAAATGAGAATTACCGCTGTTGCCGATATCAACCCCGAAAGGCTTGATGCGGCAAAGAAGCTCCTTTACGGAGTAAAGACTTTTGATTCTGCCGAGGCGCTTATTGACAGCGGCGAATGTGATTGCGTTATAATTGCCACTCCGCATTATGACCATTCCCCCATCGCTCAGTATGCGTTCAGCAAGAACGTTCACGTTCTTACCGAAAAGCCCGCAGGTGTTTACACAAAGCAGGTAAGAGAGATGAACGAGGCTGCCGCAAAGAGCGGACTGAGCTTCGGCATTATGTATAACCAGAGAACAAACAGCCTCTACCGCAAGATGCGTGAAATCGTAAAGGACGGCGAATACGGCGAAATCAGAAGAGTAAACTGGATTATTACCGATTGGTACCGCACTCAGGCTTATTATAATTCAGGCGGATGGCGTGCAACCTGGTCAGGCGAGGGCGGCGGAGTGCTTCTCAATCAGTGCCCCCACAACCTTGATTTGTGGCAGTGGATTTGCGGCCTTCCCGTTAAGGTGCAGGCAGTCTGCCACGAGGGCAAGTGGCATGATATCGAGGTAGAGGACGATGTAAGCATCTATGCGGAATACGCTAACGGCGCAACGGGCGTTTTCGTTACCACGACTGGTGACTGCCCCGGCACAAACCGTTTTGAAATAACTCTTGATAAAGCAAAGCTCGTATGCGAGGACGGCAAGCTGAGAATGTATAAGCTTGAGGGCAGCACAGCGGAGCACTGCGCTAATGCCGAGGAAGGCTTCGGAAGACTTGACGGCGAATGGGTTGACGTTGAAACCGACGGTCTCAATAAGCAGCACAGTGCAGTTGTAAACGCTTTCACCGCCAACATCCTTAGGGGCGAAGAGCTTGTGGCAAAGGGCGAGGAAGGCATCAACGGTCTTTCAATTTCCAATGCGGCTCATCTTTCCTCATGGCTTGGCTGTGCGGTAGAAATCCCCGTAGATGAAGAGGTTTATTTTGCAAAGCTTCAGGAAAAAATAAACAATTCAACCTATAAAAAGACTGTCAGCAATCAGGTGCAGGGGGATATGTCAAGTACCTTCGGAAGCTGAGAAAGGATAAAACAATGAAGGTTGCAATAGTTGGCTGCGGCAATATTTCAAGGCTGCATTTTGCGGCTGTTGACGAGAATCCGTTAACCGAGCTTGTTGCGGCGGTGGATATAAAGCCTGAAAGAGCGCAGAAATTTGCGGAGAAATACGGCATAAACGCATACACCTCTTATGAGGAAATGCTTGAAAAGGAAAAGCCTGATGCCGTTCATATCTGCACTCCGCATTATCTGCACACCCCGTATGCCGTAACAGCTTTGGGTAAGAATATTAACGTCCTGAGCGAAAAGCCCTGTTCAATAAGCGATGAAGAGGTTGAAGCGCTTCGCAAAGCTCAGGCTTCTTCGTCTGCCGTCTATGCCGTTTGTTTTCAGAACAGATACAATGACTGCGTGGGGCAGATTATTGATGCCGTGCAAAGCGGCGAAATGGGCAAGCTTGAAGGGATAAGAGCCTTTGTCACATGGGACAGAAGAAACGGCTACTATGTTGACGATTGGCACGGCACTCTCGAAAAAGAGGGCGGATGTTTGCTTATAAATCAGGCAATTCACACCCTTGACCTGATTGAGCAAATCGGCGGCAAATGCAAGGCGCTTACCGCAAAGGTCGGCAATTTTGCGTTAAAAGGTGTTATTGAGGGTGAGGACACTGCATCAATCCTTTTTGAGCTCGAAAGCGGTGCTTCCGCCGTGTTTTACGGCACTACCGCCTATTCTTCAAATGCGCCCGTACTCATAGAGGTTGCATTTGAAAACGGAACTCTCAGAACTGAGGGTGAGCGTCTTTTTGAAATTACATCCGAGGGCGATATAATAAGCAGGTCTGCCAAGACAGGCACCGCAAAGGGTAAGCAGTACTGGGGCTCAGGCCATTCGGCTTTGATTAACGATTTTTACGATTGCATAGCAAACGGGAGAAAATTTGAGATTGACGCTTTCAGCGGCGGCAATGCGGCAAAAATAGTTGTTGCAGCATACCGCTCATCACAGACAGGTGAAAAAGTGTATTTATAATAAAACGGAGGAATTCTTTATGAATCATGAAAATTTAAAGGGCAAGGTTGCCGTTGTAACAGGCGGCGGCGGAGTGCTTTGCAGCGGATTTGCAAAGGATCTTGCAAAGGTTGGTGTAAAAGTTGCGGTGCTTGACCTTCGTCAGGAGTCTGCACAGAGCGTTGCCGATGAAATCAATGCGGCAGGCGGCGAGGCTATTGCCGTAGGCTGTAACGTTCTTGAGGCTGAAAGCCTTGAAAATGCAAGAAAAACCGTAAATGAAAAGCTCGGCCCCTGCGATATTCTCATCAACGGAGCAGGCGGCAACAATCCCAAGGGCACAACCGACAAAGAGCTCTTTGAGGACGGTGACCTTGAAGCGAGAGCGGAGGGACTCAAGACCTTCTTTGACCTTGATGCGAGCGGTATAGAGTTTGTTTTTAATCTTAACATTCTCGGCACTCTTCTTACCACTCAGTGCTTTGCAAAGGATATGATTGGCAGGGAAAACTGCAGCATTCTCAATATCTCCTCCATGAACGCTTTCAGACCTCTTACCAAAATTCCCGCTTATTCCGCAGCAAAGGCAGGCGTTTCAAACTTCACACAGTGGCTTGCAGTACATTTTGCAGGCGCAGGCATCAGAGTTAATGCCATTGCTCCCGGATTCTTTGCAACCAATCAGAACAAGGCTCTCCTTTTTAAAGAAGACGGCTCTCTTACTCCCCGTTCGGATAAGATTATTTCCCACACTCCCATGCGCCGCTTCGGTACTCCCGAGGATTTGAGTGGCTCGCTCCTTTTCTTCTGTGACGAGCAGTATTCGGGATTCATCACAGGCGTTATTCTCCCCGTTGACGGCGGCTTCTCTGCTTATTCAGGCGTGTAAATTGAATAATTTCAACATTCCCGCACCCGATGGGTGCGGGATATTTGTTTAATCAATGCCTTGTAAAATCAAATGCTTTGCATTATAATTAATCTGGAAATATATGTGTATAATATTTGTGCGCAATAAATAAAATAACGGCAGGTAGAAGTATGTTTGTAGATATTGCTAAAATTAAAATCAAAGCCGGCGACGGCGGCAGAGGTGCCGTAAGCTTCCGCAGGGAGAAATATGTAGCCGCAGGCGGACCTGACGGCGGTGACGGCGGAAGGGGAGGCAACATCGTTTTTCAGATTGACGATAACCTTTCCACCCTTGCCGATTTCCGCTATAAGCGCAAGTATAAGGCGCCTAACGGCGAGCCCGGATCAGGCGGCAGAAAAAACGGCAGACGCGGCGAGGACCTTATTATCAAAGTGCCCAGAGGTACCGTAATCCGCGAGGTTGAAAGCGGAGCCGTTATGTCCGATATGAGCGATGATGAACCCTTTATCGCCGCAAAAGGCGGCAGAGGCGGCTGGGGGAATGACCATTTCTCAACCCCCACCCGTCAGGCGCCCCGCTTTGCCAAGGACGGTACTCCGGGCGAGGAATGGGAGGTAACTCTTGAGTTAAAGCTCCTTGCCGATGTAGGTTTGCTCGGCTTCCCCAATGTAGGCAAGTCAACTCTTGTTTCGGTTGTAAGCCAGGCTAAGCCCATTATTGCCGATTATCATTTTACCACCCTGACTCCCGTATTGGGCGTTGTAAGCATGGGCGAGGGAAGCTCCTTTGTTATGGCGGATATCCCCGGTCTTATCGAGGGTGCAAGTGAGGGCATAGGTCTGGGTCATGAATTCCTTCGCCACGTTGAAAGATGCAGAATGCTTGTTCACATTCTTGATGCGGCAGGCAGCGAGGGCAGAGACCCCATTGAGGATTTTGAAATAATCAATGCAGAGCTTGAAAAATTCAATCCCGAGCTTGCTCAAAGACCGCAGATTGTTGTTGCCAATAAGATTGACCTTGCCGAGGATGAGCAGATTGAAAGACTGCGCAGTTACATTGAAGGCAAGGGCTATAAATTCCTTACCATGTGCGCTCCCATTACCGAGGGCACAAGGGAGGTTATAAATGCCGTGTGGGAAATGCTCGGCACCTTGCCTCCTATCAAAAGATATGAAACAGAAAAAATCCCTGCAACCTTCTTTGAAAGGCAGCAGGAGGACAGAAGCTTCAATATCACCGTGCAGGACGGTGTATATTTTGTGGAAGCAAAGTGGTTGCTCAAGATTTTACAGAGGACGGATTTGGACGATTATGAATCGTTGCAGTATTTCCAGAGAGTGCTTCAGTCATCGGGTATCATAGAAGCGCTCGTTGAAAAAGGAATTCAAGAAGGAGAAACCGTTTCAATATATGACCTGGAATTTGACTTCGTATTTTAACAGTAATAACGCTTGCGCCGTCAATCCCGACACTCTCAGTCCGCTTGACCTTGCGTTTGTGGGCGATGCTGTTTTCGGTCTGCTTGTGCGTGAGGAGCTTGCCTTGCAGGGCAAAAGACCCGTTAAAGAGCTTCACGCCATGTCTGTAAAGCGTGTGCGAGCTCAGGCTCAGGCAAAGGCCGCACGTGCCGTGGCATCAATGCTTTCGGATGAAGAAACCGAGGTTTACAAAAGAGGGCGAAATGCTCATGTGGGCTCGGTACCCAAGAATGCATCCGTCGGCGAATATCACGCCGCAACGGGTCTTGAAGCGCTTTTCGGTTGGCTTTACTTGAAAGGCAGAGCGGAAAGAGTGCGTGAGCTTTATGAGTTTATAAGCAGGGAGGCGGCTGAGAATGAAGCTTAAGAAACCTGATAAGGGTCAGGTGTGGCAGATTATAAAGGATAACTTTATGTGGTTTGTCGGTTGCTCAATCTACGCTATTTCAATCAACTCCTTTGCCGTACCCAACGATATCGCACAAAGCGGAATTGCAGGCCTTGCCATTGTGGGCAATCATCTTGTTGATGCGATACCCCTCGGCGTGTGGAACTTTCTGCTCAATATTCCGCTGCTGATTCTTGCCTGGATTTTTATAGGTAAGGCTTTTGTGGGCAAAACGCTTTGGATTGTAACGGTGCTTTCGGTGCTGCTTGATGTATGGGCGCTTCTTCCCGTGTATGAGGGGGACAGAATCTTAGCATCCCTTTTCAGCGGAGTGCTTTCAGGCATAGGGCTTGCGATGGTGCTTATTACGGGAGCCACAAGCGGAGGCACGGATATAGTGGGAAGGCTTCTTCATAAGGCTTTTCCGCATATTCCCCTGGGCAAGGTGATGCTTGTGTTTGATGCGCTTGTAATTGCTCTTGCCGCTGTGGTGTTCGGAAGCTTTGAGAGTGCGCTGTATGCGGTTATCGTAATATTCATCAGCACAAAGGTTATTGACACCATAAATTACGGCACCGGCAACGGAAAGATGCTTATGGTTATAACCGATAAGGGTGCAGAGGTTTCTCAGGCGATAACGGGGCAGACTCAGCGTGGTGTTACCATAGTGCCCGTTGAGGGCGGATATACAGGCGCAGAGCGCCAGATGCTTGTGTGTGTTGTAAGAGCACATGAGGTTTCCAAAATGAAGAAGATAATCGAAGGAATTGATTCGCAGACCTTTATCATTGTAAGCGAAGCTAATGAAATTCACGGCAAGGGCTTTAAAAAGAGTATATGACCGTACTTGACAGCTTTTGCTGTATTGATGTATAATAACTGAGTTAAAAATTTAAAGGAGAGGTTTTATTATGTCAGGCCATTCCAAATGGAGTACAATTAAGCGCAAAAAAGAAAAGACAGACAATGCCAGAGCTAAGGTGTTCACCAAAATCGGCAGAGAAATTGCCGTAGCAGTGCGTGAAGGCGGTCCCGACCCCGCTTCAAACTCCAAGCTCAAGGATATAATTGCAAAGGCAAAGGCAAACAACGTTCCCAACGATAATATTGACAGAATCATCAAAAAGGCAGCCGGAGAAAACGGCGGCGCTGATTACGAAGAAATCGTCTATGAGGGCTACGGCCCCAAGGGTGTTGCAGTTATCGTTGAAGCTCTTACCGATAACCGTAACAGAACTGCCGGCGATGTCCGCCATTATTTCGACAAGTACGGCGGAAATATGGGTCAGTCAGGCTGCGTTTCCTTCATGTTCACAAAGCAGGGCGTAATCGTGCTTGAACAGGAGGGCGTTGATGAAGAAAAGCTTATGGAAGATGCTCTTGAAGCAGGTGCTACCGATTTCCTTACCGAGGACGGTGTTTTTGAAATCCGCACAGAGCCTTTTGACTGCGGTGCAGTCCGTGATGCGCTTACCGAAAAGGGCTATACCTTCCTTTCAGCGGAGGTTGAGTATGTTCCCTCAACATATACCGCTCTCACCGAACCCGATGACATTACCGCAATGAGCAAAATGCTCGATATGTTTGAGGATAACGACGATATCCAGGGCGTATGGCATAACTGGGAAAACGCTGATGACGCCGAATAATCAAGCTGACTTCACAGGGTCTGCTCCTAAAAAGAGCCGACTCTGTTTTTTTGTGTGAAATGTCAAATTTACAGGCTGAAAAACATCACTTTGACGAAGAATTAAAAAAATTTTTTGTAAATAATAAATGAGCATTTGCTATGAAAAACGGAGAAAATCAAAGAAAAAACGAGCTTTCGAAATGTAAATTAAAAAACTCAAAAAAACCTATTGACATAATTGCCGCCTTATGATAATATATGCAAGCACGAAAAAAATAAATCGGAGGTAGTGTTATGTCTACTTATATGCCCAAGGCTGCAGACCTTACCCGTAAGTGGTATGTTATCGATGCAGCAGGCAAGACCCTCGGCAAGGTAGCTGTTGAAGCCGCAAACCTTCTTCGCGGCAAGAATAAGCCCACCTTTGCTCCCCACGCAGATTGCGGCGATCACGTAATCATCATCAACGCTTCTCAGATCGTTCTCACCGGTAAGAAGCTTGAGCAGAAGAAGTATTATCATCACACCGGCTATATTGGCCATCTTAAAGAAGTCAGCTACGGCAAGCTTATGCAGACAAAGCCTGAGTTTGCTGTTACCAAGGCTGTTAAGGGTATGATTCCTGACACAGTTATCGGCCGCAAGGCACTTACAAGACTTCGCGTATGCGCAGGCGCTGAGCATCCTCACGCAGCTCAGAAGCCCGAAGCATGGGAATTTTAAGAAAGGGAGGCTGTTTAAATGTACGATTCAAATCCTTACTTCTACGGCACAGGCCGCAGAAAGAGCTCAGTAGCAAGAGTTCGCCTTTACCCCGGCACCGGCAAAATCACAATCAATGACAGAGATATCGATGATTATTTCGGTCTTGAAACCCTTAAGCTCATCGTTCGTCAGCCCCTCGTTCTTACCGAGACAGGCGAAAAGTTTGATATCGTTTGCCGTGTAGGCGGCGGCGGAGTTACCGGTCAGGCCGGCGCTATCCGTCACGGTATCTCCAGAGCTCTCCTTCTCTACGATGCAGAGCTTCGCACCGCTCTCAAGAAGGCAGGCTCCCTTACCAGAGACCCCAGAATGAAGGAAAGAAAGAAGTACGGCCTCAAAGGCGCACGTCGTGCACCCCAGTTCTCAAAGAGATAATTTCAGCCTATTGGCAAAAAATCAAAAACCCTTGGAATCATGACGGTTC
>JAZSIQ010000129.1:0-13063 GCA_045533875.1 Acutalibacteraceae bacterium
CTGATTCGGAGTAAGGGTCACTTTCTTCAAAAACAGGACCGTCCCAGGAGGCGAGGTATGCAGTTGAAATCCAGTCATTGCCGCCTGATTCAGCAGTGCGGGTAAAGGATTCGGGTTCATAAATGCTTGTGTTTGTAATCATGTTGTTTTCCGAAAAATCGGGGAACTCAGCGGCAGAAACGCCGACGCACAGCATAACAAAAACAAGGCATAAGCACAGCAGAATGCTTATAATTTTTTTCATAAAAAAGCTCCCTTGCAATATTATAATAACACACAATAATAATATCATTTTTACCAAGAAAAGTCAATTGTCCCGACAGAAGATTACAAATTATTTTTCTTATCTGCTTTTTTATTGCAAAGTACTTAAAAATAATGTATGATATTATTGTATATATTTTTGAAAGGGTGATACGGTGGCAAAGAGAATTACGGCAATTGTTGCGGCTGCGGTGCTTGTGCTCAGCCTTGTTATGGCTGTTGCGGCGGACTTCGGCGATTACGGCGGCAGCTACGATTTCGGCGGTGGCGGCAGCTACGATTTTGGTGGTAGCGGCAGCTACGATTTTGGCGGCTCAAGCAGTTTCGATTTCGGCGACAGCTATGATTATGATTATGATTACGATACGGACGATTACGAAACATACGATTATGATTCGGGCAGCTACGGCGGAGGAAATGTTTACTATGCTCCCGTTGTAAGTACTTCGACGGTTTCTTCGGGAATTTTCAGCGTGCTCAAATATTTGTTTATTGCCGTGGTAATAGTAATTGTTATTATTATCATTAAAAAGTCAAAGGGCAAAGGCTCTTCAGGCAGAAAAATCATGCCCGGCGCCGTTGCAACAAACCCCGCATCGCTTCGCAGAGTCAGCGAGTATACTGCGCTTGACCCCGCATTCAGCGACACGGCGTTTACCGAGAAGCTTTCAAATATGTATGTCCGCTTCCAGAACGCATGGCAGGAAAAGGATATGGATCCCCTTCGCCCCTATCTTACCGATGCTCTTTACGCTCAGTGCAACTCTCAGCTTGATGCTTACCGCAGGAACAGACAGACTAACCGTATCGAGCGTATTGCCGTGCTCGGGGCGGACCTTGTCGGCTGGAAGCAGGAGGGCGGCAACGATGTGATGGTTGCAAGGCTGAGAACAAGAATAGTTGACTATGTGGTTGACGATGCCACGGGCAACATCGTAAGAGGCAGCAACTCCGCTGAAAAATTCATGGAATATGAGTGGACTCTTGTGCGTTCAAGCGGTCAGGTTACTTCAGCCGATTCGGGCACAAAGGCTCAGAACTGCCCCAACTGCGGCGCAACTGTAGACATTAACCGCACCGCTGTATGTGAATACTGCGGCAGCGTGCTTACCACGGATACCTTTGATTGGGCTGTATCCGAAATTAAGGCTCTCTCTCAGAGGACAGCTCAGTAAAAAATCAGGTATAAACAACAATTGGCTTGTACGGGAATAAAATCCTGCACAAGCCAATTTTTCATTGCGAAGCAACAAGGTTCACGTACGCAACGCGTGAGGGGTTATTATTTGTGTAAATTAATAAATTCTATAAGTCTGTGCCAGTCGCTGCGGCTGAAATAATGTTTGCCGCTTCTCTTCTGATAACCCACATTGCCCTCAAGGAACGCCTCACCTGCGGCGGCGAAACGGTTATCGCATACAAAGCCTTTAACTCCCGCTTTTTCAAAGGCAGGGCTTGCCGCAAAGCAGCAGAGCATTTCCGAATCAGGGTCAGCCCATGAGTCCTTCTCGGCACTTCCCACAAGCACAAATCGGGGCGCAATACTGCTGAGAAGAAAATGCTGGTCAAAGGGCATAGCGGCTTCGTTTGATGCATATTGCAGATAATTCTCACAGAACCAATATGGAAAAACTCTTGTAATATCGGCAACGGTTTCACCCGTGTTATTTCTTGCAAGCGATGCGCCGCTGCAGCCCGAATCGTTGGAATAAGCAAACCTGAAGCGTTCATCCGTTGCGGCGGCAAGCAGAGCTGTTTTGCCGAGCCTTGAGTGACCGCATACGGCAGCGCAGTCAAGGTCAAGCTTGCCTGAAAGCGTTTGGGCATAGTCAAGCACTCTTTGCGCCGCCCACGCCCATATAGCGATTTTGCCGCAGGAGTCGGGCTTTCTTTTTCCGTTTTCAAACAGAACTCCTGCAAGACCGTTTGTGAAATCTCCGTCATCGGAGGTTACATCGTTGTAGCAGAAGGAAAAAACAGCAAAGCCGCTGTCAATTATTTCTTCGCTGGGCATATATCTGTCAGGCACATCCTCACGGAAATTAATGTGAACGAAGAACGGCAGATTTTCACCGTCACACGGAATTACCGAATAAAAGGGAAACGAAAAATCCTTGCCGTTTACCATGCAGTTTGCCGTGATTTTTGAGCAGGGAGCTTTGCCTGCGCAGAAATTGGGTATAAAATTTTCCTGCACGTCAAAGCTGATGCTTTCGGGAGCGGGCGGCATAAAGCCGTATTCCTGAGCAAGAAGAATCCTGAGCATTTCTTCTCTTGAAAGAAGCTCGGGAAGCTCTCTTTCCTTTAAAATCTCAAGCGGTGTTTTTGGCATACAATCACCTCATCACAGGTCTTCCTGAAATGTTTATTGCCATATCAGTATAGCACAGCAATTATTCTTTTTCAACAAAAAAAGAAAAGCCACGTAAACGTGACTTTCTTTTTTTGGCTGGGGAATAGGGATTCGAACCCCAACAAACAGAGTCAGAGTCTGTCGTGCTACCGTTACACTATTCCCCAATATTTAATTGTTTTCTCGCTACGGGTTATTATTATACACACAATTTCAAAAAAGTCAACAGCTTTTTGCAGAAAATTTTAAATTTTCCTGTTTCACTTGACTTTATTATATTAGTATGGTAAATTATCATCACAATAAACAAATAAATCGGAGGGAATTTTTCATGAAAAAAAGAATTCTTGCAGTTGTTCTTGCAGCACTTTTCGTAGTGCTCACCCTTTCCTTTGCAGGCTGCTCAAAGACTGACGCTACCGACCTTGAGTACGTTCAGGATAAGGGCACCCTTGTTGTAGGTATTACAGACTATCCTCCCATGGATTACAAAGAAGAAGGCAGCAATGAATGGACAGGTTTTGACGCTGAATTTGCACGTCTTTTCGGTGAAAAGCTCGGCGTAGCTGTTGAGTTCGTTGAGATTGACTGGGACAATAAGTTCTTTGAGCTTGATTCCAAGGCAATCGACTGCATCTGGAACGGCATGACCATCACTGACGAAGCTATGGCAAACGCTTCCGTTTCCGACGCTTACGTTAAGAACGCTCAGGTGGTTGTTATGGCTGAGGATAAGCTTGCTCAGTATGCAACTGTTGAAAGCATCAAGGATCTCAGCTTTGCTTGCGAGTCAGGCTCCGCAGGCGAGGATGCTCTTGAGGCTGCCGGTCTTAAATTCACATCCGTTCTTACTCAGACAAACGCTCTCATGGAGGTTGAAAGCGGCGCTGCTGACGCTTGCGTTATCGACATTACCATGGCTGACGCTATGACCAAGGACGGCGCAAGCTATGCTGACTACGGTTATGCAATCGAGCTTACATCAGAGGAATACGGCATTGCTTTCAGACAGGGCTCTGACCTCACCGCAGCTATCAACAGCTACATGGACGAGATTATTGCTGACGGTACTCTCGGCGCTCTTGCCGAAAAGTATGAGCTTACTCTTGTTGGCTGATAAAAAACCATCCGCATCTTCGGGCAGAGGGCGCAAGTCCTCTGCCTTTTGCAACATATATGAAAGGCAAGATGTTTTATGTTTTGGGAAGTAACCCTGAGCCTGCTTGAAGGCTTTCTTTCTACCGTTGAAATTTTTGCGGTAACTCTGCTCGGCGCAATTCCGCTGGGTCTTATTATCTGCTTTGGCTCAATGAGCAAAATCAAGCCCATAAGCTGGCTTATGCGGGGTCTTGTGTGGATTATAAGAGGTACACCGCTTATGCTCCAGCTTATCATAGTTTATTACGGCCCCGGGCTTGTGGGCAGATGGGCTGAGCAGCAGGAGTCTGCCAATTTTATTATCGAGTGGCTTGCCACATGGAATGTTTTTGACCGTTTCCTTGCGGTGGCAATTGCGTTCATTATCAACTACGCCTGCTACTTCTCCGAGATTTACAGGGGCGGCATTGAGTCCATACCCAAGGGTCAGTATGAGGCAGGTCAGGTGCTCGGACTTTCAAAGAGCAAGGTTTTCTTTAAAATTGTTCTTATGCAGGTTATAAAGCGCATCGTTCCCCCCATGGGTAACGAAATTATCACCCTTGTAAAGGACACATCCCTTGCCAGAATCATTGCTGTTTACGAGGTTATCTGGAGTGCGCAGGCCTTTGCAAAATCGGACGGTCTTATCTGGCCTCTTTTCTACACAGGCGCATTCTATCTTATCTTCAACGGCGGACTTACCGTTCTGTTCCGCAAAATTGAGGATAAGCTCAATTATTATCAGAGCTGAGGAGGGTGAAAAATGGCATTTCTTGAAGTGAACTCAATTCACAAGCGTTTCGGCAAAAACCACGTGCTCAAGGGCGTTGATTTTTCGCTCGAAAAGGGCAAGGTACTCTCCATAATCGGCTCTTCGGGCAGCGGTAAAACAACTCTTCTGCGCTGCATAAACTTCCTTGAAAAAGCGGATGAGGGAACAATAATTGTTGACGGTGAAACAGTTTTTGATGCCGCAAACACCGCTAAGGAAAAGCAGGCGCAGAGAATTGAAAAACAGAAAAAAATCGGTCTTGTATTCCAGGATTTCCACCTTTTTCCGCAGTACAGCGTTATTGATAACATAACCCTTGCTCCCAGGGAGCACGCCAAGGAAAGGGCAGATTACAAGAAGAACAAAAAAGAAATTCTTGCACAAATCGAAGCCGAGGCAATGGAGCTGCTTGAAGAGGTGGGCCTGAGCGATAAAAAGGATAATTATCCCTGCCAGCTTTCGGGCGGTCAGAAGCAGAGAGTAAGCATTGCAAGGGCGCTTGCGCTCAAGCCTTCCATACTTTTCTTTGATGAGCCCACATCGGCGCTTGACCCCGAGCTTACAGGCGAAATCCTCAGGGTAATCAAGTCGCTTGCATCCAAGGACAGAACCATGGTAATAGTAACCCACGAGATGAAGTTTGCCCGTGAGGTTTCGGATATGATTATTTTTATGGAAAACGGCGTGGTTGCCGAATGCGGCACACCGGATGAGCTTTTCGGTGAAAATATGTCGGAAAGGCTTAAGAGCTTTGTAGGAAAAATTGAAGAGATATAAAAATACAGGACTGTCTTACACATGATAAGGCAGTCCTGGTTTTTTACTTAATTATACATTCATTACCGCTTTTACCACTCTTTCGGCGGATTTGCCGTCGGGCGTGCCGAAGTGGTAGGCGGTGAAGTCGTCAAGCTTTTGCTCATCAAGCTCAGGGTCGGCTACCGCATCAAGCAGATCCGAAAAATTCTCGGCAATTCTGCCGGGTACAAGGGTGCGGTAATCCGAATAAAACGAACGTGAGCCGTTGTAATACTCCAAATCAAATGCGTAAAAAATGCAGGGCTTGCGAAGCAGTACAAAGTCCATACATATAGAGGAATAGTCGGTTATCAGCAAATCGCAAAGCTCAAGCAGATGCCCGATATTGCCGTAGCCCGTTGCGTCAACAGCCCCCGTAAGGTCGGCAGGAGAATGAACCTGAGGGTGAAGGCGGATGAGCAATGCGTATTCGTTGCCGAAGCGGCGGTTGAATGCGTCAATATCAAAATGCGACATAATTTCCGAATCCTTTTCGGGGTCATCACGGAAGGTCGGGGCATAAACAACGAGCTTTTTGCCTTTACATTCAGGATACTGCAAATCAAAGGCGGCACGCTCGGCAGAATAATCAAAGGGTCTGTAAAGCGCATCTGTGCGGGGCGAGCCGAGGGGGAGCACCCTGCTTTCGGGCAGATTGAATGCATCGGCATAAATCGGCACGACGGCAGGAGATGAGCATACAAAATATGTATACTTACCGTAAAGGCGGATTTCCCTCTTTTTGATTTCATCGGGCTGATTTACGTGAAGACCGATTCTTTTGAATGCACCTTCACCGTGCCACATTTGAGTAATTACCGTGCCTTTTTTGAAATTCAAATCCGCCATCGGCATGAAATTATCATTTAAAAATATGTATTTTGCCCTTGCAAGAGCCATTGCTTTTAAGGTAAAAAAGCGAATAACGCCGAAAAGCGAGGCTTTACCTCTGATTTCGGCGCTTGAAATAAGCAAAAATTCAAAGCCGCCCTTTTCCTCAAGCACACGCTTCACTTCGCCGAGGGAATCGTTGAAGGACGCATTGTGCGGCGATACGAGGGCAACGAGTTTTTCGCTTTGCGGCAAAAGCTTGCCGATATTAAAAAAGATGCGGTAAATAAAATAAAACAGCTTTTTCAAAACATCATCTCATTTATATTTTATCGGCTTCAAGCAGTTTTTCGGCTATTGCCAAATCCTGCGGCCAGGTGATTTTAATATTGTAAGGGCTGCCCTTTACAATAAACACTTTTTTACCTCTCAGGGCAAAAATCATGCAGGCATCCGTAAGCTTTTCCTTTTCCTCACGGGAAAGCTCTGCCAGAGTGTCGCTGAGCAGCCTGAGATTAAAGGATTGCGGAGTCTGGCCGTGATAATAAACGCTGCGGTCGGGGATTTCGTCAATAAAAACTCCGTCACGGCTAAGGGCTAAAGTGTCCGTTGCGCCCCAGGCGGTGTTGCATGCGCCGTGAAGTGAGGCGGCGGCAATATTCTCGCTGATGATTTGGGCGGTAACAAAGGGTCTCACCGCATCGTGGGTGAGAATAACGCTGTTTTCATCGGGGCGAAAACGCTCATAAATAAAGCTGATGGCACTCTCCAGAGTATCGTTACGGGTTTTGCCGCCCTTTGATACAAAGAGCTTTTCACTTGCCTCGGGCAGGAATTTTTCAATCAGAGTCTGCGTATAGCTTACCCACTGGTCAGGGCACATTACAACCACTTTATCCACCTGAGGGTGGGAAACGAACTTATCAAGAGTGTGAATAATAATCGGCTTTGAGCCGAGAGTCATAAACTGCTTGGGTATATCGGTGCAGCCCATGCGTGAGCCTGAGCCTCCTGCCATAACGGCGGCAATAACCATTTACCCTCACTCCTTTATTTTTTCTCTGCCGCAAGTTTTTTATAAAGGTCGCAGATTTCGTTTACCTCGCCGTAGGCAACAACACGCCCTTTGTCGAGAATAATAGCCTTGTTGCATATACGCCTTACCTGCTCCGTGTTATGCGAAACGAAAAGCACGGTAACGCCTTTGTCGAGCATGGAGAGAATTTTCTGCTCGCTCTTCTTTTTAAATTTTGCATCGCCGACGGAAAGCACTTCATCAAGAATAAGCACTTCGGGCTCAACCGCAGAGGCGATTGCAAAGCCGAGGCGGGTGCGCATACCCGAAGAATAGTTTTTGACAGGCATATTAATGAAATGACCGAGCTCGCTGAAGCTGACTATTTCATCGTATTTTTCCTGAATATATTTCCTTGAATAGCCCATGGTGGCACCGTAAAGGAAGATGTTTTCACGCCCTGAATAGTTCATATCGAAGCCTGCGCCGAGCTCAAGCATGGGGGCAATAACGCCGTTAACCTCAACACTTCCCTTTGTGGGCTTGAGTACGCCGGCAATAACCTTAAGCAGGGTGCTTTTGCCTGCGCCGTTGAAGCCGAGCACACCCACACGGTCAGATTCTTCAACCGTGAAGGAAACATCCTGTAAAGCCCAGAACTCGGAATAGTTCAGCTTGCGTGTGACGAGCTTTATAAAATATTCCTTTAAGTTATCAACTTTTTCTTTATTGAGATTGAAAAGCATGCTTACATTTTCAACCTTGATTGCGGGCTTTGCCATAGCGCCCTCCTTATCAAATGTGGAGAATGAATTTATCCTGTTTCTTGTGGAAAATCAGAATTCCGAGAGCAAGCATTGCGAGGCTGAATCCCAGAGCGTACAGGAAGGTGGACAGCTCAAACATTTCACCGAAAAGCACACAGCTTCTGAACATGGAAACGATTGAGTAAAGGGGATTTGCCTCAAAGGCGAGGCTGATAAACTTATTGTCAAGCTTAAGCTGGTTGATATTGTAGACGATGGGAGTTGCGTAGAAAAGGAGCATGCAGAAAACATCGTAAAGATATTCCACATCCTTAAAGAAAACCTCAAGCGCCGAAAGGATGAGGCCAACGCCCATGCTCAGGATAAAAAGAAGAACAATCGGCACCCATGAAAGGAGAATATACGGGGTTATGTTGGGCGGATTATCTGAGAAAAAGGTGTAGTAAACAAGGAATAAAACGAGAACGATAAGCGAAATCAAAAAGGTGGAAAAAGTAGAAATAACGTTTGAGAGGGGATACATATATTTGGGCACGTAAACCTTTTTGATTACCGAGGCACTGTTTACAACCGAGCGCATGGCACGCTTGGTGGACTGAGTGAAAAATTCATAAAGCAGACGGCCGCTGAGCAGGTAAATGGGGTAGTTGAGCACCTGAGAGGAATCCTTACCCAGAAGGTTGCCGAAAACAAGCACCAGTACAAGCGTGGTGAGCAGAGGCTGGAGAAAAGTCCAGAAAACGCCCAGCACTGAGTTGCGGTACTGAAGCTTTATGTTTTTACGCACTATCTCCGAGAGGAGATAGCGGTATTTATAAAAATCGCTGAAGTATTTTTTCATTCGAATCACCTTATAAGGGTAATTTATTTCCAGCCCCACTTGTTAAAGTAGCGAATCATGGAGTTAATGTGAATCATGCGCAGCTTTTTGCTTTTTTTGGAATCTCTGTGCCACTCATGGTAAACGGTGGCGTGGGGGAAATATACCGCACGCTTGCCGCGGCGGCGCACCTCACGGGTGAGGTCACAATCCTCAAAATACATGAAATAGCGGCTGTCAAATCCGCCGATTTCCTTGAAAAGAGAGGTCCTGATAAGCATAAAGCAGCCTGTTGCGTTTTCGATATCCGCAGGTGCGGTTAAATCGCAGTCAAGCATTGCGTATTCACGCAGCTTTTTCTGACAGAAAGAAAAATTCCTGAGTCTGCTTGAAAAAAGGTAGACGAGGGTGGGGTTACGCTTGCCGAGCACCTGCTCCTTGCCGTTGGGGAAGCGGATTTGAGGAGAGAGCAGACCGATGTCAGGGTTTTCATCCATATATTTTACCATTGCGCCGATAACATCGTCACGCACGGAAATATCGGGATTGATTATTACGTGATAATCTGAATCAAGGCGGCTGAGCAAAACATTGTGCCCTGCGCCGAAGCCGAGGTTTGCCCCTGTTTCGATTACTTCAACATCGGGGTAGCTGCTCCTTATGTGCTGCGGGGTGGAATCGGCAGAGCCGTTATCCACAGCGTAAAGCCTGAAAGGGAGCTTTGTATGCTCAAGCAGCGAAGAAACCGCACTGTCGATTGTGTCCATGTTGTTATAAGTTACAATGCAGCCGGAAACAGTTGACGGATTCATTTTATAAATTCAATTCCTTTCGGTGAGGAGGCTCACACTTTAATTAAATCGCTCATTATTTTTATGCGCCATTTAAGCTTTTGCGTAAGAGAGCTTTTTTTGCCCGTTACCGTTTCGCCGTGCCTGCGCCAATAAATCAGAGATTTATTGAGCAGCACGACCTTTTTATGCTTTTTTATGGCGGCAAGAGCTATCCACCAATCGTGCATGGGCAAATCCTTGGGGAAAGGCAGGCAGAAATCAAGCAATTCCCTGCGAAAGGCCATGCAGCAGCCGACGAAGCTGTTGCGCACGATATTGGAAACAAACGAAGCGTTTGAAGAGTGGACGGCAAAATATGAGGACTCGGTTACGTTGAGGTCGGCATCGGTAACGAAAGCATCGTGAAGCACAAGGTCTGCTCCGTTTCCGATTGCATTCATAACCTCGTCAACCTTTTCGGGCAGCCAGCAGTCGTCCTGGTCACACAGAAAAATGACATCGCCGGTGCACCTGCACAGCGCATTTTCAAAATTAGCGCATACACCCTTTGAAGCACCCTCAACATACTCCACACGGCTGTCACCGATTTCGTCGATAATTGAGCGGATTTTACCGTCCGGCAAATCGTCGGAAACCACTACCTGCGAATCGGGCGCAAGCTGAGGGAGTATGGATTCAAGCTGAGCCTTGATGTATTTTTCGCCTTTATATGCGGCGAGAGCAACAGAGATTTTCATACTGCATTAAAGACTCTTCATTGTGGGGAAGAGCAATACATCTCTGATTGCCTGTGAGTCGGTAAGAAGCATGCACATTCTGTCAATTCCGAAGCCGATGCCGCCTGTGGGGGGCATACCGTATTCGAGAGCGGTGAGGAAATCCTCATCGGTGGTGTTGGCTTCATCGTCGCCCTGGGCAAGAAGAGCCTCCTGAGCCTTGAAGCGTTCTCTCTGGTCAATGGGGTCATTAAGCTCGGAATAAGCGTTAGCCATTTCCCAGCCGTTCATGAAGAACTCAAAGCGCTCAACATAATCGGGGTCGGAGGGCTTTTTCTTGGTGAGGGGTGAAATCTCGATGGGGTGGTCGATAACAAAGGTGGGCTGAATGAGATTATCCTCAGCATATTCCTCAAAGAACAGAGCAAGAATATCACCCTTGCCGTGTCTCTTTTCATATTCGATATGATGCTTGTCTGCAAGGGCTCTTGCATCCTCGAGAGTCTTGACTTCGTTCCAGTCAACCCCTGCGTACTTCTTGACGGCATCAACCATGGTGATGCGCTCGAAGGGCTTGCCGAGATCCATTTCAACGCCGTTGAAGGAAATGGTGGTGGTGCCGAGAACAGCCTTGGCAACGTGACGGTAAAGATTTTCCGTAAGGTCCATCATTCCGTTATAGTCGGTGTAAGCCTGATAGAGCTCCATAAGGGTGAATTCGGGATTATGGCGTGTGTCAACACCCTCGTTTCTGAAAACTCTGCCGATTTCGTAAACCTTTTCCATACCGCCTACAATAAGGCGCTTAAGGTAAAGCTCAAGAGAAATTCTGAGCTTGAAATCCTCATTGAGAGCATTGTGGTGAGTTTCAAAGGGTCTTGCGGCAGCGCCGCCTGCGTTGGAAACAAGAATGGGAGTTTCAACCTCAAGGAAGCCCTGTGAATCAAGATAATTTCTGATTTCCCTGATAATAAGGGAGCGCTTCATGAAGGTGTCCTTAACATCGGGGTTCATGATAAGGTCAAGGTAACGCTGACGGTAGCGAGTGTCAGTATTGGTAAGACCGTGGAATTTCTCAGGCAGAGGAAGAAGCGACTTTGTAAGCAGGCGGAGCTTCTTTGCGTGAACGGAGATTTCGCCTCTTCTTGTTTTGAAAACAAAACCGCTTACCTCAAGGATATCACCGATATCCCACTTTTTGAAATCCGCAAAGGCTTCCTCGCCGATTTCGTCAATCTTAACGTAAACCTGCATTCTGTCCGTACGGTCACGGATATCAATGAAGTTGGCCTTGCCCATGTCACGGCGGCTCATCATTCTGCCGCAGATTACAACATCGGTATTTTCAAGCTCTTCAAATCTTTCTCTGATTTCGGCGTTGTGAATGCTCTGCTCAGCAAGGGTAATCTGAAACGGATCGTTGCCTGCTTCGCAAAGGGCGGCGAGCTTATCAAGTCTTATCTGACGCAGCTCGTTGACGCTCTGTTCTTCTTCAACTTCAACAACCTCGGGGTTTATATTTTCCTGAGCCATAATCAAAATCCTTTCTTAAAAAAAGCGACAGGTGACCTGCCGCCGTGTTATTTTATCTGGAAATAGCAAGTACCTTAAACTGAATAATTTCCTCGGAGGGCAGAGTAACGTCAACAACGTCGCCTACCTTTGCGCCGATAAGAGCGGCACCTACGGGAGACTGGTCGGAAATCACGTTGTTTGCAGGGTCACTTTTGCCGAGGATTTTGTACTCAACCTCTTCGTCCTCGTCATAATCGAAAACGAGAACCTTGGAGCCGATGCGTACTGAGTTATTGTCATGAATTTCTTCTTCATCAAGAATGGTTGCATTTCTGAGGCTTGCCTCAAGCTTTGCAATGTTTGCTTCAAGCTTTGCCTGCTCATTCATGGCTTCATCGTATTCGGCATTTTCCGAAAGGTCACCGAAGGAACGGGCAACTTTGATTTTTTCGGCGATATCGTCTCTGCCTACCGTTTTGAGGCGGTCAAGCTCCTCAACGAGTCTTTTGTGGTCTTCACGGGTTAATACAGTTCTTTTTTCCATAAATAGAAATCTCCTTTTCTGCCAAAGCTACATGGTATATTACAGGCATTATACAGCTAATTATAATTAAAAATAATTCTTCTGTCAAGTATTTCCCTTATTAATAAAAAATATATATTTAAGCAGAATTATTGAATATTGTTTTTCAGTATGATAAAATAAAAAAACAAACTACCATATCTAAAGACAAGGAGATTGGGTTATGAAAAAAATCAGAATAGGCATTATCGGCAACGGAGGCATCTGCAAGGGCGCTCACGTACCCACCTACGTTATGGATGAAAGAGTAGAAATCGTCGGCGTTTGCGATATTATTGAGGAAAGAGCACAGTTCCTTAAGGATAACTATTTCCCCGATGCAAAGGTTTACACCGATTATAAAGAGCTTCTTAAGGATGAAAGTATTGATTCGGTAGATATCTGCACTCCCAACTATCTTCACTCAATAATTGCCGTTGATGCTTTCAAGGCGGGCAAGAACGTTTTCTGCGAAAAGCCCGATGCTATTGACGTTACAGAGGTACTCAAGATGCAGAAAGCGGCTGACGAAGCAGGCAAGCTGCTCATGGTTATGAGAAACAACCGTTTCGTAGGCGCTTCAAAGTATGCCAAAAAATATATAAATGACGGAAAAATGGGCGATATTTACTGCGGCAGATGCGGCTGGCAGAGAAGAAGAGGCATACCCGGCAAGGGTGGCTGGTTTACCACCAAGGAACAGTCCGGCGGCGGCC
>JAZSIQ010000017.1:0-7070 GCA_045533875.1 Acutalibacteraceae bacterium
AGCTCCTGCGAATAATAAAGCCCGAATTTAAGACCATGCTTATAGCAGGCCTCGCCAAGCTCCGCCACAACATCCCTGGCGAAAGGTGTTGCATCAACAACATTGTATTTATCAGCTTCGCTTTTAAACATAGCAAAGCCGTCATGATGCTTTGAGGTAAAAACAAAGTATTGCATTCCGCATTCCTTTGCAAGCCTTATCCATTCATCGGCATCAAAATAAACGGGGTTAAAAATCTTGGCATATTTTTCGTATTCGGCATTCGGAATGGGCATAAAGCTCTGAATCCATTCGGCGTAATCACGCACTCTTCTGCCACGGTATTCGCCGCCCAGCAGGGAATATAATCCCCAATGAGCCATCATGCCGTAGCCCGCCTGTTTAAACCATTCTCTGTTATTCATGAGCTCGCCCCCTTTTAAATGATTGTACCATACTTTTTCCCTTATGTAAAACATTTCATTAAAATAAAACAAGGATACAGCATAGAAACTGTATCCTTGCAAATTCAATTACATACCCTTGCGTGAGTTTGAGCCGAAATGCAGCTCTCTCATTCCCTCCACCTCATCGCAAACCGCTTTAAGATTACAGGTATCACAGTCAAAATTGACGGTATTGACAATGTGATTGAGAGTTTTTGTAATTGCATCGCCTTTTTCGGCAATACGGGATAAGGAATTAAAATCTGCATCAGGGACTGTAATAAAAATAATTTTCACACCCCTGACACTCGGGATTTCCCTGTATTTCTTAATCAGCAGATTGCCTACCGCATTAAAATCCATACCCGAGCTTACAGCCTTACCCGCAACCCTGACAGCCTCCCTCTGAGCGTTTGAAGAGGTGCGTATCATATAGCCGTCAGGAAAGCAATGATATTTTACATACTCAATTTTCCTTATAAGGTTATACGCTTTTTGTTCATCCTGCTCATCATCAATCTGAATAATGCAAGCCCTTGCGAATCTGCGCTCACCTCTGATTTTGCCGAGATCGTCGCCTGCAAGGAGTATTCCATCCTCAACGGCAGAAGATGTTACAAGATTAAAGCCCGTGCCGCTCAATTCGCATACACTTTCCCTTTGAAGCACAACCTGATTGCAGCCTGCATCGTGCCATGCTTTGCCGTCATCGGCAGGGAATGCCGCCGTAATCAACGGGACTGTAATCGTATTAACCTCTTCAATCAACGAATCGTAAAAATGCATCAGAGTTTTTTATCCCTTTTCATATTATCGTAATGCTTTTGCAGCCAATCATAAACCTTGCGGATAAGCTTCATATCAAGGTTAAAGAAATAAATTGTGAAGGTTACAACGAACAGCGCAAGAATAACACCGAGAATTATTAAAACAACATTCATTTTAATTCTCCTTTGCAAGGCCCTTTTGACGGGCATATTCAGCCGCACCGAGAGCACCCATAAGCTGAGGGTCAGTTGAAAGCTCAACTACCTTTATTTTAAGAACCTTTTCTATTGCCTTTTTAAGACCGTCATTCTTTGCACAGCCGCCTGTAAGGGTGATACTGTCCGTTGCGCCTGCTTTTTTAGCCATAACAAAGCAACGCTTCGCAACCGCAAGCTGAATACCTGCCGCAATTTCATCCATGGGCTTGCCCTCACCCACAAGCGAGATAACCTCACTCTCGGCAAAAACCGTGCACTGTGCGGTAATGGGGATGGTATTCTTTGCGCTGAGTGAAAGCTTTGAGAATTCGGGCAAAGTCATTTCAAACGCATTTGCCATCGCCTCATAGAATCTGCCTGTACCTGCGGCGCATTTATCATTCATGGCAAAATTCTTAACGGTACCGTCGGTATCAATGGATATACCCTTTACGTCCTGACCGCCGATATCAATAATGGCTTTTACCTCAGGGTTTGTTACGTGAACACCCATTGCATGGCAGCTGATTTCAGAGATATTCTCATCCGCAAAGGGCACCTTGTTTCTGCCGTAGCCCGTACCGATAAGATACGTAAGCTCCTGCGCCGAGGCAAGACCCTCAACCTGTGCAACAGCATCGTTCAAAGCGATTTCCGCACTTGCAACGGGGTTAATTTTACTTCTGTTGGTAACGTTGGCAACCATTTTTCCGTTCTCATCAAGAATAACGCATTTTGTATAGGTTGAGCCGACGTCACATCCGCCGAAATATTTCATATATAAATCTCCTTTACCAAGCTAAATCATCCTCAAAATCAACCAACGACGGGTCAAGAGGTTCTTCCTGCAAAACGGTCTGCATATACTTATTGACCTGCTCACGCATATCGCGCCTTGAAATTGTTCTGGGGTCCATCAAATCCTGCTTGACCCAGATAAAGTTTACGTTGCGTTCTCTTGCCTGGTCATCGAATATTCCTGCAAGGCCGTCCATTCCCTTGCAGGAAATCTGGTCATACATAATTACCGTATCGGCATTGTATTCTTCAACTATTCTCCACAGCTCGTCAACAACATTCCTGTAGCCGCCCTTTGTGTGCTTACGCATTATGGAGCGCTGATATGTTTTTGCAAGATCGGCAAGCGCCTGCTCCTTATCCTCGGTATTGAACTTGAGATAGGAAATCATTGTTTCCATATCCATAACAACATTCATACCCCAGCAGTTTTCGAGCCAGTTTGCAAAGCTTGTGTAATAGTTTGCAGGGCAGCTCCAGACAACCGCACGGTGACGCATCTCCTTTGAAACGGGAGCTTTCTTTTCGTAAGCCTTAAGCATAAGCTTATTGACCTTTTTATCCACCTTAAGGAAGCGTTCATCAACACCGCCTGAAAGATTGAAGTAATAAATTCTGTAAAGCCAGAATGCGGCACCCGTCATCTGAGGATAGGGAGTTTTATTGATATCCCATTTTTCTATTTCGTATTCAAGCTGCTTGTTGGTATTCCTGAGAGCGCCGAAGAAAACATCCCAATCGAACTTTTCTCCCGTCTGTTCTTCAACAAACTTTATAAGCTCCCTGATTTCGTCAACAGCATATTCCTGAACGTCCTCGCCGTTATAACGCAGAGGAACGTTGAAGCAATGAACGGGAAGATTAAGTCTTCTGTCAAGGAAGGTTGAATTCATGATAGAGCCGTCACAAGGCATATTTGTGGCAATCATACAGCAGCCCATTTTGGGATAATCATCCTCAATTGCAACGCCTGCCTCCGCACTGGGAAGAGGGCAAACGTCGGCAGGCACGCCAAAGCTCTCCGTAACCTCAAGATAAGGCGGAGTTATCTGCTGGTCAACCATTGAAGAAAGGAAAATCGGCAGGGTCTGCAACGGGATTACCTTAAGGTTGAGGAAACCCGAAAAAACCTCGTTAGGTATAATTTCATCTGTAAGAACGATTTTCTTTGAAAGCTTGTTATTGGGGTTAATCTTTTCATCTGCTTTGAAAGACGTATTTATAAGCCCCGTAGCGTGCTTTACTATCATATTGAAATGAAGGTGAACAATGCGAAGATGCGCACCCCTTAAGCCCATTGTGTGCCTGTCAATAAAAGAAGGGGTTGTAAGATACGATGCCATCCAGCGGTATTTCCATAAGCCCTTAACTGTGGAAACGGGAGCCTTGAGCACCATCACAATCATATCTTTCCATGTAACAAGCCAGCGATAATAATCGTACATGGTATCTTTAAAACCGCGCCATTCCCTGTGCTTAAGCAAGGCGGTATGCTCTTTATAAAGCTTTCCCATATCAGCCATTTTCCTTCGCCTGCCTTTCCTTCTGAATCTTTTTGATTTCAAGGCTTTCAACAAAAGCCTGAACTCTGGTGCGAAGCTGACCGGATGCCGAGGCGGTATACTGTCTGTCAACCGCAGCGGTTGGCACTCCGTAATCCGTACTCATAACGTACGAAGCAAGCGCCCTTTCATAGCCCCAGTATTCGCAGAATTTAAGCTGCTCGTACATAACGCCGTCTGCATGGTATTCATCAACGAGCTGCTTTACGTAATCCCTGCGCTCCTGAACCTTTGCATGGCTCATAAAACGGGGGCACTGGCTTGTTTTAAGATAGTGCAGGCAAATCTGTGTAAGCACATCCTCATCGGGATTTATAACAATCTCCTGCCTGCCGGGGAGAGCGCCGAAGCAGAATCTGTCAGCAACAACCAATGCGCCGCTGTCCTCAATAAGCGATGTGAAATCAGGGTCATCCATCTCTGAGCCTACTACAACGATTTTTGCCCTGTATTTCTTTTTCTCATCAGGCTCACGGGTTTTTAGTTCCTCGGCTGTTTCCCTGAGAGCAGGAAGAATAAGTGCCTTGGGGCAGCAGTATGTAACAAGGTTAAGAATGTGGTATTCATATCCCGTGATACGGGGATTATCCTCCTTGCGGTAGTTGCCGATTTCCGTCATAAGACGGCAAACCTCGTTATGCTCCTCAACTGCTTTTAAAAGCGCCGCATCCGAAGTATCAACCCCGTAAACATTACTGAGCATATCAAGAATTTTAAGCCTTGTCTGCTTTACATAATGCTTTACGGTGTGATTCTCAATCTTGAAAGGTGCATCAAGGAATGTAAGGAAAAACTTATCATCCGGCACAAGGTCAAGCAATTCAAAATGCTCAGCCGCTCTGTTCATTTCAGAGCAGGTTTCGCTGGCAAGCAGAGCATTGAGAAAATTGTAGCCGCCCTCTATTGCACGCTCAAGAATAGCCTTGGAATAACCGCACAGGAAGTTGCTCATGTAATAGGTTGCAATATCCATAGAGCCCGTACGGGGCGCACGCAGCCTTACCGAAAAGCAATTGCCGCAATTGAGCAAAACCTCGGGAATATGATAGCAGGTGTAGCCGAGAGCTATGCCGCCGTCTGCCTTGGCTTTGCGGACAAGCTCATTGTTTGCATCCTGTAAAAGATTTTCAAATTCATAAAGATGCTTTAAATCCCTCATAACCTACTCCTTAAATAATCTCCAGCCCGGCAAGAGCTTTCCTTACTCCTTTTACTACGTTTGAATCATCGGGAAGTGTGGTGATATTCTTGCCTTCAATATCGTAAACAGCAAGATTGCCGTCATTCTCAATATACGAAAGCACGGGCACGTCGCTGATATTTATATGCTTTATAACGCTTTCATCGGGAATTCTGTTGACTATTGCGCCGATTTTTTTATACATAACAAGCTCATCGGCAACGCTCTTGATTGTAGAGATAACCTGAGTGCCTTTTTTGCTTGCATCGGTAATGAGGAGAAGATGAGTAACCTTTTCCATAACTCTGCGGTTAATCTGCTCTATACCCGCTTCACCGTCAATTACAACATAATCAAATTCCTTTGACAAAATACTGATTACTTCCTTAAGGTAAGTGTTTATTTTACAGTAGCAGCCTGCACTCTCGGGTCTGCCGACAGCGATAAACGCAAAGCCCTCGGTTTCAACAAGCGCATCAAAGATTTTATACCTTGCATCGCCAAGCAGCTCAATGGCGGTTTTAGTGTCACCGCCTTCAACGGTAGCAACAATCTCCTTGCGGATATCGTCAATGGTGGTTTTCACCTCGATACCGAGCGCTGTAGAAAGACCTACCGCAGGGTCGGCATCAATGGCGAGAATTCTTTTATCGGGATAAGTCTGCACAAGCAGTTTTACGATAGCGGCAGAAATGGAGGTTTTGCCTACCCCACCCTTACCCGAAAGCGCAATGATTGTTGATTTATTCTCCATGGTATTCTCCTTGAAATCTGTATGAATATAATTTAAACAATTATATCAAATTGCCCGTCAACTTTCAACACAAAACGGGAAAATACAGCACATTACAAACACCAAAAGCCCCGGTAATCACACCGGGACTTTCTCATTTACAGATTTTCGTAATCTATTTTTTTGTTTTTGAAATAATATTCATTATCATGCTCTCCGATTTCTCTGAGCACTTTGCAAGGATTGCCTACAGCCACAACATTTGAAGGGATATCCTTTGTTACAACGCTTCCTGCACCAATTACAACGTTATCGCCTATTGTAACACCGGGTACTATAACCGCACCTGCACCAATCCAGCAATTTCTGCCTATATGCACAGAGAAATTGTACTGATATGTTTTTTCGCGAAGCTCGGGCTGAATAGGATGCCCTGCCGTTGCTACAACAACATTCGGTCCGAACAGAGTGTAATCTCCTACATAAATAAGCGTATCGTCAACAAGGGTAAGGTTAAAATTCGCATAAACACCCTTGCCGAAATGGCAATTCTTACCGCCCCAGTTTGCGTGAAGCGGAGGCTCGATATAGCAATCCTCACCGATATCGCCGAACATTTCCTTAAGCAATGCCTCTCGTTTTTCCATTTCGGTTGGACGGGTGTTGTTAAAATCGTAAAGCCTGTCAAGGCATTTAAGCTGCTCTGTCATTATTTCATCGTCACCCGGCAGATACAGATCGCCTGAGTGCATTTTTTCTTTTTCCGTCATAACATCCTCCTTGAAAAGCCTGATTTATGATGAAATTTCAACCTTGAATATCGCTTTGTTTTTCGAAACGAAAAGCTCAGAGAAAAACAAACCGCTGAAATTCTTAACGGTTATTTCCTCGGGAGGAACAACGGGATATTGTGCATTGTATGAATCGGAATTATGCTTTGAATTAACCTTTGTGAAAAGATAACTGTTTCCGATTCTGTGAACAAACAAGCCGTCAACCTCGATTTTCTCAGGCAGATAGCAGGTATATCCGAAATCGTGGTCCTCCGAGTTTTCGGCATCAATAATATGGCTTGATATACCCGTGGGATAAAACTTGCAGTTGCGGATAATAAGCTCACCGTTCCAGGTTGAACCGTAATCCGAGCGAAGGGCAATAAAGCTGTCAGACAGAACAGTTGTATTCTCAATAAGAGCCGTTCCGCTTCCTATCAGCTTTATTCCGTGATGACCGAGAACGGAGTTGATAACCGTTGCGTTAAGAACGCCCTGATGCGCATCAAAGCGCGAAAATGCACAGCCGTCATAAACCAGATTTTTGCAGTAGTTCGTTCCTGCAATTCCCCAATAATCTATATCGGTTATGTCGTTTGTCTGGTTGCAATTGATAAACTTTGCATTAACAGCC
>JAZSIQ010000072.1:0-7816 GCA_045533875.1 Acutalibacteraceae bacterium
CATGCCAATAACTGAACCTCTCTGGGAACGCATATTGAATGAGTGGAAAATTTCACACATGGACATGGTAAGGAAAGCCATGGTCATACCTTCCTTGCAGTCTGCAATATTTGTAAACTGCCAGTGACCTGTTTCAAGGAATTCACCAATGAAGAATGCGGAAAGAGTAAGGATTGTAACAAGAAGACCCTGATAGAAAACATCAAATCCCATACCGCCTGCAAAAACGCCTTCCTTGCTGTTTCTGGGCTTGCGCTGCATAATATCTCTTTCGGGTCTCTCAAGACCAAGAGCAAGAGCAGGAATACTGTCAGTAACAAGATTGATGAAAAGAAGATGAACGGGCTTAAGAATTGTAAAGTTAAGAATGGTTGCAGCAAAGATGGAAAGAACTTCGGAAAGGTTTGAGCCGAGAAGGAACTGGATAGCCTTTCTGATGTTAACATAAATTCTTCTGTCTTCGGAAACAGCAGCAACGATTGTTGCAAAGTTATCGTCAGCAAGAACCATATCGGCAACATTCTTTGTAACATCAGTACCGGTGATACCCTAACCAACGCCGCTGTCTGCGCTCTTGATTGAGGGAGCATCGTTAACACCGTCACCGGTCATAGCGGTAATCATGCCCTTAGCACGCCATGCGTTAACGATTCTTGTCTTATGCTCAGGCTGAACACGGGCATAAACTCTAAATTCGGCAACTCTTTCAGCAAAGTCTTCATCGCTGATTTCATCAAGCTGAGCGCCTGTAATTGCACGGGAAGCGTCTTCAATGATACCAAGCTGCATAGCAATTGCAACTGCTGTATCCTTATGGTCACCCGTAATCATGATAGGAGTAATACCTGCGGAGCGGCATTCCTCAATAGCTGCTTTAACTTCGGGACGTGCAGGGTCAATCATGCCTGTAAGACCAACGAAAACAAGGCCGTTTTCAAGAGCCTCAGGAGCAAAATCAGCGGGAGCTGCATCATACTTTCTGAGAGAAATGGCAAGAACTCTGAGAGCCTGGTCAGCCATTCTCTTATTGTTTGCAAGGATTTCGTTCTTAATTTCCTCGGTGAAGGGAACTATTTCACCGTTAACAAGAGCAGACTTGCAAAGGTTAAGGATAACATCGGGAGCACCCTTGGTATACTGAACAATGCCGTCAGCAGTCTGATGAACAGTGGACATCATCTTTCTGCCGGAATCAAAGGGAGCTTCGCCGATTCTGGGAGCGGATGCAACAAGGTCATTCTTATTAAAACCGAGTGTATTTGCATAGTTAACAAGAGCAGCCTCGGTGGGCTCGCCTGTAACTTCGCCTGCATCATCAATTTCAGCATCACAGCAAAGCGCCATTGCCTTTGCAATAAGCTCTTCATTATCACCGTAATGGTCAACAACAGTCATCTTATTCTGGGTAAGAGTACCTGTTTTGTCAGAGCAGATAATCTGTGCGCAGCCGAGAGTTTCAACCGCAGTAAGCTTTCTGATAATAGCGTTTTTCTTTGACATGTTGGTAACACCGATTGAAAGAACGATGGTAACAACAGCAACAAGACCTTCGGGAATTGCCGCAACAGCAAGAGAAACAGCAACCATAAAGCTGTCAAGAATCTTTGTAATTTCAGGCATTGCGCCTGTCTGGATATAGGAAACAACCATCTGATATGCAAAAAGAACAACGCAGATGCCGAGAACAAGCTTGGTAAGAATCTTTGAAAGCTGAGCAAGCTTAATCTGAAGGGGAGTCTGACCTTCTTCAGCCTGAGCGATAGCATCGGCAATCTTACCCATTTCGGTGTCCATAGCAGTGCCTACAACAACAGCCTTGCCGCGTCCGTAAACAACTGTAGAGCCCATGTATGCCATATTCTTTCTGTCGCCAAGGGGAACTTCGCCCTTATCGCCGCCGTTAAGAATAGCAATGATTTTGTCAACAGGAACTGATTCGCCGGTAAGTGCAGCTTCTTCAATCTTCATGCTTGCACATTCAAAAATACGGCAGTCTGCAGGAACAGCATCGCCGGCTTCAAGGATAACAACATCACCGATTACAAGATCTTCGCTTCTTACGGAAACAAGCTTACCGTCACGAAGCACCTTTGAAGTAGCGGCAGACATCTCCTGCAAAGCTTCAATAGCAGCTTCAGCCTTACTCTCCTGCACAACGCCGAGAACGGTGTTGATAACAACAACTACGAGGATAATTACGGTATCTGTGGGGAATACGAAGTGGAAACTGCCGCCCTCAAACCATTCAGTTACAGCGGAAATAACAGCAGCAACAATAAGAATGATAATCATGGGGTCTGACAGCTGCTCCATAACTCTCTGGAGCATAGTCTTTTTCTTTCCCTCAGCAAGCTTGTTTTTACCATACTTTTCAAGACGTTCACTTGCCTGAGAAGAAGTCAAACCGTTTTCTGAGCTTTCGACATTTTTGAATACATTGCCGATTTCTTCAAGATAGTGTTTCAATTGTTTGCCTCCTTAAAAATTTATGGCTATTACATTAAAGCCGAATTTGGTAGGTATTATATCATAAACAAGTTATAAATGGAATAGTTTTTCCGAAAAATCTGTAAGAATTTATTACAACTTTTGTTGATATTACGAATTATTTTTGTGAATTAGCACTTCTTATCCGACAGCTTCTGTGTAAAAATTTAGTGTTGACAAATGTGTTCTAATGCGTTAGAATTAAATTGTACTAATGCATTAGAACAAACTGACGGAGGGATACAATGTCGACACCCAAAATTTTTGAAAGTGAATACCGCTTCTGCCTTATTCTCTGGGATTGCGAGCCGATTGCAAGCGGTGAGCTTTCCAAACTGTGTGCCGAAAAACTCGGATGGTCAAAAACAACTACATACACAGTGATAAAAAGGCTTTGTGACAGGGGAGTTATAAAAAACGAAAATACAATAGTATCCTCTGTTGTTTCTAAAGAAGAAGCGCAACGAGCTGAAATTGATGAACTTGTTGAAAAGCGGTTTGAAGGATCTCTGCCATCTTTTATAGCTGCTTTTTCAAAAAGCAAAAAGCTTACAGAAAAGGATATTGTAGAGATTAAAAAATTAATTGATGAATAAGGGGGATAAAAATGCATGATGCACTTGATTTCGTTATTGATACAGTTGTAAATTTTGCATCACCAATTTCGGAAGTTTTTTTAAAGCTTATCAATATGAGTATTGCGGCATCGTGGCTTATACTTATTATTTACCTGATACGGTTGATTTTCAGAAGAATTCCAAAATCCACGGTATGCTTTATGTGGATATTGGCAGCTGTAAGGCTTGTAGTTCCTTTCAATTTTGAAAGTACCTTTAGTCTTATACCGAGTGAAAAAACAATAAGTATGGAAACAATTAAAAGCAATAAATTTGTTGTTTCCTCAGGAATCGGTGCAGTTGATACAACAGTAAATGATTATATGGGGGATATCTATTATGAAGGTGTGAGCTTTGCTCATGATTTAAAAGAAACCGCTCTCTCTTTCGGAACTGTAATATGGCTGATAGTTATGAGCGCTTTAATTACGTTTGCTGCTGTATCTCTTACCAAAACAAAAAGAAAAATTTCCTCAGCAGTTAAGTTAAAAGACAATATTTATTGCAGCGAGTTTATTTCATCACCGTTTGTTTTCGGAATGCTAAAACCGAGGATATACTTACCTTTTAATATTGCCGATTCCGACAGGGATTATGTAATAGCGCACGAATCAGCTCATCTCAAGCGGTTTGATAACATAACGAGACCACTATGGTTTTTCATCCTTTGCATTCATTGGTTCAATCCTTTAGTGTGGCTGGCTTATGTATGTTTCTGCAAGGATACGGAATTAGCTTGTGATGAAAGGGCGATAAAAAATTTTTCAAACCGTGAATTGAAGGAATACTCCGAAGCCTTACTGAAATGGAGTGTAACAGAACGCTTTCGGATAAGTCCCGTAGCTTTCGGAGAGGTTGGTTTAAAAGAGCGCATAATAAATATTAAAAAATATAAAAAGCCTACTGTGTGGGTTTCTGTGTTTTGTGCTGCGGCAGTAATCATTATTACCGTTTGCTATATGACAAACCCCGCCGGTGTACCACTTGGCGCAATTGAATCAGGCGGTTCAATTGAAAGAAATGTTCACGAGGTGACCATAAGCAGTGAACGAGGCTCTGCCACCTTCATCGCAAAAGAAGAAATAGATTTGCTTTTGGAAGAAGCAGACAATATCAGAATAAGCAAAACCGAAATTTCCGACAAACGAAATTCCGATTCGGAACCTTATAAAAATGTAATAAAAGTCACCTACGACAGTTACGATTCTCGGCTTACAACCGAATATTTGTTTTCTTCGGATTTTTCTCATGTATGGCGTCAGGACTCTGTAAAACCGACAAAAAGATACAGAGTTAAAAAGCCTGAATCGGCACGAAAATTCTTTAACGAGCATGTTGGATACGACTGCATGTTTTCGCCCAACGCAGTTATATATGAAAATGAGAGCTTTGAACAGGTTATTAATGAATACGCTCTTTTTACGATATCAGTTTCTGACAACTGGGAATTCAGCGTGTTGCTGAAGGATAACTATGCTGTAAAGATTAAAAAAGCAGAAAGAATCATTCTCGACACCGAAAACTTTGACTCCTTGTTTAAAAACGAACTGAAAACCGACAACTTAAGCGTTCAGAAACTTCGCAGAGGAAATTACCGTACATGGAGATTAACTGATATTGAAGGTCAGATGCAGTATATTTTCTTGGAGCAGAAGGATTCAAGTATGTATTTTGCGGTTATTCCACTCAACGGTAAATCCAAAACTCCTCCGGTTATTGCTTATATGTATTCATTAAAAAGTAAAAACACCGTAAGCGATGAAACCCTGAACAAGGCAATATACGACGCAATTATTAAGCATAACTCGAAATATAAAACCTATAACGATTTTATAACCTGTGCTTTCACGGTAATCGCTACTGAAGAGCAAGAAGAAGAAATCACAGTTTACGCTTCAGCCATGTACACGGAATACCGTTATCCCGGCGAAATAAAACTGCCGGGCGAGGAGGATTATCCCTTTGACACAAGCGGCTGCCACACATATATAGCCTTGACTTTCCGCATTCTTCCAAACGGCAATCTGACATTGGAGGAATATTGGGAGCCGAGGGACGGCTCATACTATGCAGATGACATAAGACGCAAATTCCCCGTCGCAGTTGATTTTTCTCTTCAGGATACCGTAAAAGAACACATGGATACCTGCGATAAACAAGCGTATGAGTATTTTGGGATAGTGGAAAGCAATTTTGCTTTACAGACAACCTCACCTCACACAACAGTTTCAGCAACCAAATAACAAAGAAATGCCCTGTAAAGCATCCAAGCCTTACAGGGCATAATTACAGTTTACCTATCAGAACAAATCTGCAATAACATATTTGAAATTAAATGAAGAGGGAACGCTTGCAGGGAAAGCTTCGTCATCAGCACCGAGAGCCTTTGAAATGAATACAGGGATATCAACGTTGTTGATTGTATCGCCTTCAGAAATGAAATCATCTGTGCCGTAAACACATACAGGAACATTGGTTGCGCTGTGAGAGCCTTGAGTGAAGGAGTACTTACCGTTTTCATTAACAATTCCGCCGGTCTCGTGGTCAGCGGTAACAATGACTATGGTATTACCGTCAGCCTTGGCATAATCAACAGCAGCCTTAACTGTTTTGTCAAACTCAAGCATTGCAGTTGTCATGTTTGCTGCATCCTGATTGTGGGAATGCTTGTCAATGTGAGCACCTTCTACCATAAGGAAGAAGCCGTTCTTATCGTCAAGTCTGTCAATCGCTTCAACAGTAAGCTCTGAAAGGGTGGGGCAGTTATCGTCATTTTCAAGCGCCCAAAGTTCAGTATTAAACTGACCTATGCTCTTTACACCGTCAGGAAGAGCTGCAAGCTCAGCAGAATTGGTAACGAGGGTATATTCGGTATCCTTAAGAGTTTCGGCGGTGATATTGCCCGAGGTAGCAGTCCATATAAGGTCAATACCGGATTCAATATGCTGCATTGAAAGGTCGAGTGACATTCCTCTTTCAACGGAGTGAGAGGAAAAAGCCGAAGGAGTTGCACCGTCATCAGAGTCGCTGGTAACCACGCCTGTCATAAGACCTTTTTCCATTGCAAATTCACAGAGGTTTTTGGGAGAAGAACCGATTGCAAGGGGGTTGTAAAGATAAACGCCGATTGCACCGTTATATGTTCTTACACCTGTTGCAAGTGCGGTACCTGCTGCTGCAGAATCGGTAACGGCGTTGGTAAGAGAACGTGTTTTTGCAAATCCGTAATACTCAAATCCGTCCTCAATGAAGAGCTTATCTGTATCCGATTCCTGCTTGCACATTTCCCAGTGATTGTACCCCATACCGTCACCGATAAGGTAAATCACATTCTTTGCGGGTGCAACATCGCCTTCCCATTCACCTACAACGGCAATACCGAAAATTCCCCAGAGAAGAGAAAGAACGGTAAGAAGGGAAAATACTTTCTTGATTGATACATTGTTCATATTTACATCTCCTTTTAAAAAATTACTATTTAATAACAGGAATGCACCAGTCATGAATAAATTCATATACTTCAGCTCTGTTTATTTCATTAAGAATCTCATGACGTGCATCGTCAAACAGTTTCAACGTTGCATTGCATCCGGCTTTTCTGATATCATTGTAAACCTGTTCAACACCTTTACCGTAAGCGCCTACAGGGTCGGCCGTTCCGGCAATAACAAGAATGGGCGTTGCTTTGGAAAGTGATGAATACCATTCTTTTTGGGAAACCCTGTTTAGAATTGTGAACATATCCTTAAATCCCGAAACAGTAAAGAGGAAACCGCAATAATTGTTGGCTATGTAGTAGTTCACAATCTCTTCATCACGGGTCAGCCAATCGAATGATGTACGGTTATTTTCGATTTTATCATTGTAAGTTCCAAAAGCAACTTTGTCAATAAGCTTGCTGCGATAACGCTCACCCTTAATTTTCGCAATAGCCTGTGTAAGCTTGATACCCAACGGAGCGGCAGGGTTTTTTCCGCTTGTTCCGCAGAAAATGTATGCCGAAATATCCGAGTCGCCAGCAAATCTTGCGGCATATTCTCTTGCAACAAACGAACCCATGCTATGACCGAAAAATACAAAAGGCTTACCTTCGTTCTCGTTTTTTGCAATCTGGGTAAGTGTACGTGCATCCTCAACGAAAACATCCCAGCCGTTTTCGCTGCCGAAAAAGCCAAGGTCACTGTCAGATTCAACTGATTTACCGTGACCTAAATGGTCATTGCAGTACACAGCAAAGCCGTTTTCGGTAAGGAAGCGTGCAAAATCCGCATATCTGTCACCCATTTCCGCCATACCGTGAGTAATCTGAAAAACACCTTTAATTTGCTCAGGGGTGTCAGGCAGCCAACTGCGTGCATGGATATTACATAATCCGCTTTTTGATGGGTAAGAATATTCACGCTTTACCATATATTTCATCCTTTCTCGTAATAAAATAAGGAAAGTTATTAAAATGTGCTAAATATTATACCACAAGTAATTTTGATTTTTAAGTAACAAAACTGCACAAAACTTAAAATCAAAATTATGCACATTGTCAATTGAGAAAAGCTATGTTGAAGACAACATGAAATATTCAAACGGTTCGGAATTCAACAAGTAAAATACATATAAAAAAATGAAAAGTAAAATTAATGGTAAAAGGTCTTGATTTTTTGATTTTGATTATGTATAATCTTTAAGCACATCGGGGTGTGGCGAAGTTTGGTATC
>JAZSIQ010000146.1:0-6503 GCA_045533875.1 Acutalibacteraceae bacterium
TTTGAAGCAGATATCCTCCCAGTAATGGGCAAAATCAAATTTTGCGCCCGTTTCAAGAATCGCCCTTACGCATTGATACTGCATCTCGGCGTATGTATCAACAATATCCGCAAACAGCTCCTCATCCTCGTCATACATAAGATAGCTCATGCCCACAACCGAGGTCATATCACGGATATTTCCGAGAACGCTGCCGAGGTTAAGACCGATTGGTCTGTCTTTATCACGGGTTTCGTTAAAATTCCTGAAATATTCAAAATCCACTCTTTCGGGAGAATACTGCATTCTGGGTTTATAAAGAGTTTCAAATGCCTCTCTGTCCTTGAGAGTATAATCATCTTCGGAAGGAATTGAAGTTATTCCCGGCTTGATTCTTTCAATAACGCCGACACCGTTGAGTACTCTCCTAGAGCCGTCGGGCAGAATCTCAAGCTCTTTTGTTTCAAATCGTGGGAAAAGCCCGTTGTTTGCGCCTGCTGTGCATGACCAGTTGAAGTCCCAGCCGATGAGTTCATCAAGAATTCTGTCTTTTTCATTACCGTCCCAGTTGTTTTCGGCAAGCTCGGCAGGAATTTTACCCTGCTGTGCCCACTCCTGCAAAAGCTCGCCCCAATAGCCGAAATGAACCGCAGTCTGGAAATCCGCATCTTTATAGTGAAGAACATTCATTGCGCGTTCTCTGTTTGTCATGGAAAACCTCCTTTTCCTTCGATTATAAAAATATTATAACACTTGTCTGTCTACAAACAACCCGTAAGCCAAAATTATCGACAACAGCTATTTTATTGACATTTTACCGAGCACGGGCATTTCCGTCATTCTGAGCATTGCACATCCGAAATAACCGAGAGAGCAACAATACGGGCTACAGCAATTGTTGTTACCGTTGGTGTTCAAATTGAATTTCAATATATCCATATATAACCTCTGTAAATTCCTATTTCAAAGTAAGTATAACATTATCACATTATAAAAGCAATTATATTCTTCAACAGTAATTCACATATCCGACTCGTCTGCCGAAACAAGCTGACGTTGGCCGGAGACAAAGAAGGAATGTAAAATAGTAACCCCCCGGCTAAGCCGGGGGTTCTTCATATGCGGGCAAAGCCCTATGTTACTGGCATCGCCTTAAGGCGTACTCTGCGGCTACCAACCGCAAAGGCTTGTTACTTGCTACCCGTAAACGGGTCGGTGTATTCTTTGAGCGTCATGCGAATTTGAAGTACAAGTATGGAAACAGAAGTTTTTGGTGTAGAGGATATTATGTAGATACAGCAGGAAAGAACGATAAAAAGATAGCTGAATACATAAAGAATCAATTAGATGAAGATTTGGTACACGACCAAATGACGCTCAAAGATTATTAACGTGCTTTTTCCTTTGAGAAATCCTACAAATCCCGAAACACTCATTTTGGGCGGAATTTCTACGAGCATATGTATGTGGTCGGGGCAAACTTCTGCCTGAACTATGTTCACTTGTTTCCAATTGCATAATTCTCTTAATATTTTCCCTATTTCTTCTCTGTGTTCTCCGTAAAATATTTTTCTTCTGTATTTCGGTGCGAAAACTATATGATATTTGCAATTCCATTTGGTATGTGCTAAACTACTGTTGTCATTCATTTGAATGTCCTCCTTTTGATTTCTTGGTGCAGTTGGTAGCCGCACCTTTATTTTATCAAAAGGAGTTTTTCTTGTATACTCATCGCTAAAGCTTTTTTGGAACCCCTGGCACAGCCAGGGGTTTTCAAATACAATCAAAAAAAGTCCCAACCGATTTCAATGCTATCGGTTGGGACTTTTTATATGCAGTATAAGTTCATATCCCAGCAAGGAATATATTTATGGCGCCTGAGATATATTTTATAATCGGGATTGATTTCATTTATTTTTAAAGCAAGCGAAAAAATATCGCACGAGCGGTGATATGCGGCAATATTGAGCTTCGGCTTTAAGGTTGCAAGCGTTTTGCGTGCACCCTCAAGCATTTCATTTTCTGCGCCCTCAACATCCGCTTTTATATATGAAACTCTTCTGCCCGTACACAGCGAATCAACGCAAACAGCTGCCGTTTCTTCACCGCTTTTGCTTATGGTGGACTGACGTCCTGCCGCAGAATCAAAGCATACAACGCCGTCTTTTTCGAAAACAGCCGCCCTTATAGCCCTTGAATTTTCCACATCGTCAAGATACTTTTCAAGCTTTGCGAAGGTTTTTCTGTCCGCCTCAACAGCGGTAACGGAGGAATAGCTGTAATCCGTGTAGCGAAGGAATTCCTCAACCGTATCCCCTTTATAAGCTCCGAGGTCGAGATAATCCTCGCTGTCACTAAGTTTAAGTATGCTGTTGAACGCCTCATCCTTATCGGTTGTAATACGTATCAGGTCATCAAGCTCTCCGCCGAAAAGAAACTGCACGCAGCCCTCAAAAACCTCTTTTGATTTGTTATCACTCATAAGCGAATATGCCGCTTCAAGCTTCCGAGCATGGTGCTCAACAAAATTTCTGTTGAAAATCTCGTTCCCGTAAACGGGAACGCACGGCACAAGAACGGTATGCCTGTTTGCGATCGAAAGCACATTCTCAATCACTTCATCAATACAGGTGGCAAAAGCGACAGCAACAGTAAGGCTGCCAAACTCCTGTTCAAAATCGCTAAGCTTCTTTACGGTGTAACCCCTGAAGCTTTGACCCCGTACAAAGGCATCGCTTGCAAAAACACCTGCAACTGCAATGCCCAAACGGCAAAGCTCATCAAGCACTTTATCGGCACCGTTGCCCATGCCGTAAATCACAATGGGATTTTCGCTTTCCGCAAGCTTTTCCCATGAGGATTTTTTACTCAGTAAGCCGTTTATCACAAAATCACCTTTTCAACTCTGCCGCCGTTTTCTCTGGAGCTGTCTGCAAGAAAAACAACAAGATGACCGGCAAAGGAATCTTCGATAGATGTGCAGGAAAGCGTTGTCTGTTCCCCTCTTACATAATCGACAAAATCACTTGCAAGCGCAAGGTCGCCGCCGCCGTGGCTGTCATTTGCAACATTTACATCAACCGTTTCACTCCTGAATTCACATTCAGGTGAAGGGTCAATAAGTGAAACTCTAAATATTCCGGTCTCAAAATCGCCGTCAATTTCGCCCTTGGTGCCAACAATATGTATGGTTCTTTTACCGGTGCTGGAGCCGCCTACCATATTATGAGTACCCGTTGCACCGCTTTTGAACTGAACAAGAACGCTCTGATGGTCAACAACGTTATTGTCGCTCTTAAATGCGCAAACGCCGTAGGGGCTGTCACCTTTAAGAAGATTGATTTTGTCTTCAATTGTAACATTTTCCTTACCCTCAAGAGCATCCCATACATAGAATGACCAACGGTCGGGATGGTCGATATATATTCTTTTTGCCGAGTAAAGGCATTCATCAACAAGAGGACAATCAACAAGGCACCTTGTTCCGGAATTTTCGGGAGCATTTTCAGGCACAAACTGCTGATTACAGCCAAAGCTTGAAACAAAGGCAGGTTTATCATCGCCCATGAGCCAAATCATCAGGTCAAGGTCGTGGCAGCACTTTGCAAGAAGCATTGAACTGTGGCATCTGTCGGAATTATTCCACTTGCCTCTGACGTGGCTTGTGGACATGTGGTGGTAGCTTACATACTCACAGGTCTGAATATTGATAATTTCACCTATTTCGCCGCTGACAAGCCTTTTTTTGATTTCACTGTAAAACGGAGTATATCTTAAAACAAAGCAAACCATTACCTTACGGCCGTACTTTTTGGCTGCCTCAACAAGCTCACGTGCTTCGCTTTCATTAACAGCAAAAGGCTTTTCAAGCAAAACATCGTAGTCTGCTTTAAGCAGAGGCACGGTAGTTTCAACGTGAATATTATCCATAGTGCCGTTGATTACGGCATCGGCAAACTTAGGCGCATTCGCAAGCTCCTGAGCAGTATTAAAACAATGCTCCTCGGGAATATCGAACATCTCCGCAATCATATTCCTGCGCACTTCGTCAGGGTCGGCTATGCCTACAATTTTAAGCTTGTCCGGCTTAACGGCAGCAAGCTGAGAATACACTATACTCCTGTGACCGCCGCCTACAATAACTGTTTTTAAAGGTTTTTTATCCATAATACATCACCTGTTTCAAAATCCTGAAAGATTTTTGAAATTCAAACTAAATGAATATACCATATTATTAAACATATTTCAATCACTTAAAGCACTAAAATGCAACTTTTTTCTTCCTTTTTTCTATTGACAACATAATCCTCTTGTGTTACAATTCGGATATAGACTTTAGCGATTAAAAGTGTTACAGCTTTTAAGTGCTAATCATTGAAGTACGGAGGTAGTCCTATGAGTAATAACAAAACCGTTACAAGATGGTCCCGGCTTCTTTTGGGGGCGGTTTCGCTTCTTTTTGCAGGAATCATTTACGCCTGGTCGGTAATCAAATCCCCGTTCGGAAGCGGCGGCTTCGGCTGGTCAAATTCCGCTTTGGGTCTTAACTATACTATAACAATGTGTATGTTCTGCCTGGGCGGTCTTTTCTCTGGTCTGCTTGCAAAAAAGGTATCCGTAAAAGTACGCATGACGGCAAGTGCTGTTTTAATTACTGCGGGTATGTTTATCACCTCTCTGCTTGACGGTTCAACCCCCGCCCTTCTCTACGTCGGCTACGGACTCATGATGGGTCTCGGCGTAGGTATTGTTTACAACATAGTTGTTGCACTTACAAACGCATGGTTCCCCGATAAAAAAGGCGTTGCTTCAGGCGTTCTCATGATGACCTTTGGCTTCAGCTCTCTTCTTTTCGGCAAGGTTGCGGACTATATGTTCTCAACCGAAATCGGTTGGAGCAACACATACAGAATCCTCGGCATTGCAATAGGAATCGTAACACTTGTTGTCGGTCTGCTTATAAGAGGCCCCAAAGAGGATGAAATTGCCCCATTCCTTGCAGCGGTAAAGGCAAAAAAGACAGGCACTGCTGTTGCCGAAGAAAAAGATTACACCGCAGCCGAAATGTTAAAGCGTCCCTCTTTCTGGAAGCTTTTCGTTTTCTTTGTTTTGCTTACAGCAGTAGGCGGCGTTGCTCTCAGCTTCGGCAAAGATATCTTTTTATCAGTCAATGTTGAAAGCACTCTTGCGGTAACAATTGCAAGCTTACTTGCCATATTCAACGGAGTTGGCAGACTTTGCTCAGGTGCAATTTTTGATGCACTCGGAATACGCCGCACCCAGTTTGTAACAAGTGCTGTTGTTATTACCGCATCCGCTCTTACAACAATCGGCATTGCCGTAAACAGCTCTGTGCTTTCAATCATCGGTGTTTGCCTGTGCGCTTTTTCCTACGGCTTTGCTCCTACGGTTTCCGCCGCATTTGCAGGTGCATTTTATGGAAGAAAGAACTTCGCGCTCAACTTCAGCATTCTCAACCTCATTCTTATCCCCTCCGCTTTTTACTCAACGGTTGCAGGCTCCATTGTTGACTCAACGGGTGGCTTCCTTGTTGTTTTTATAATCCTGACAGTATTCTCCGTAATAGGACTTATTGATAATATTTTTATAAAACGCCCCTGATATAATGCCTTTCACTGCACGGCTCTGAGCCGTGCAGTTTTTTATGTATTATCAAAACCTGCTGTATTTTGTCGGATTATTCTCAACATCTTGCGGTTGCAGTATTTTTTTAAATCAAGTATAATTAATTTAAATATATTTAAAGTTTAAAAGGTGGAAAATATGGATAAAAGAAAAGCTCTCCTTATAGTAAACCCCTGCTCGGGCAAAAACAAATCCAGACTGCGTCCCGAAGAAGTAGTTGAAAAGATGAACGATACAGATATAGACTTTATCGTTAAAGAAACAACAGGACCCGGCGATGCTACTCAGATTGTAAAAGACCATTCTGACGACTGCGACCTTGTAATCTGCTGCGGCGGCGACGGCACCTTTAACGAAACAATAAACGGAGTAATGAGCCTTGAAAGACGTGTTCCTCTGGGCTATATCACCATGGGCTCAACAAATGACCTTGCAAGCACAATGTGCCTGCCTGCAGGTGTTGATAAGGCAACCGATATTATAAAAGACGGTCACACAAACGGCTATGACATAGGTCTTTTCAATAACCGTTATTTTTCATACGTTGCATCCTTCGGTCCCGGCTCTGACCTTTCATACAACACCTCTCAGAAGCTTAAAAACAAATTCGGCCATAACGCATACGTAATTTATGCGGTTTTCTTCCAGCTTTTCCACATGCTCAGCCAGGTTAAACCCAAGCACATAGTTTTTGAATATGACGGCGGTATAATCGAAGACGATTTCTTCTTCTGCGCCATTTCAAATTCCACCTCAGTCGGCGGCGTTTTCAAATACGACAGAAACGACGTAAAGCTGGACGACGGACTTTTTGAAGTGCTCCTCGTACGCAAGCTCAGAAATCCCCTTGAAGCAGTAGGAATGTTCAGAAAAATCCA
>JAZSIQ010000199.1:0-6829 GCA_045533875.1 Acutalibacteraceae bacterium
GTGGGGTCTTCCTCAGCAAGCTTCAAAAGAGCAATGTTCATCTTCTCCTGACCTGCTTTGGTCTTGGGCTCGATGGCAACTCTTATAACGGGCTCGGGGAATTCCATGGATTCAAGAACGATGGGATGCCTTGAATCGCAAAGAGTATCACCTGTTGTGGTATTCTTAACACCAACCGTAGCTGCAATATCACCTGCATAGCAGCAGTCGATATCTTCACGGTGGTTGGAATGCATCTGAAGAATTCTTCCCAAACGCTCGTTAGAATTTTTGGTTGAATTGTAAACAGTGCTTCCTGCTTCTACCTTACCCGAATAAACTCTAAAGAAGCAGAGCTTGCCAACAAAGGGATCGGTTGCAATCTTGAATGCAAGAGCTGAGAAGGGCTCATCATCAGAAGAATTGCGAACTTCGTCATTATCGGTTTTGGGGTTTGTGCCGGTAATAGCCGGAACATCGGTAGGTGCGGGCATAAAATCGACAATCGCATCAAGGAGAAGCTGAACACCCTTGTTACGGTATGAAGTACCGCAGCAAACGGGAACCATGTGGTTAGCAATGGTTGCTTTTCTGATGCAGGTTTTGATTTCATCAATGGTGAGTTCTTCACCCTCAAGGTACTTTTCAAGAAGAGCATCGTCCTGTTCAGCAACATGCTCTACCATTTCCTCGTGATATTTCTGAGCAAGCTCCATCATATCAGCGGGAATGGGCTCTCTGCGTACATCAAGACCCTTATCATCATAATAAACATCAGCCTGCATTTCAACAAGGTCGATAATGCCTCTGAAATCAGCCTCTGCGCCGATGGGAAGCTGAATGGGAACAGCGTTGCACTTAAGTCTGTCCTTCATCATGTCAACAACATGATAAAAGTCAGCACCCATGATATCCATCTTGTTGACGTATACCATTCTGGGAACCTGATACTTATCAGCCTGTCTCCAAACAGTCTCGGACTGAGGCTCAACTCCGCCCTTGGCGCAAAGCACCGTAACGGAACCGTCGAGAACTCTCAACGATCTTTCAACTTCAACAGTGAAGTCAACGTGACCGGGAGTGTCTATGATGTTTATACGGTGATCCTTCCAAAAGCAGGTAGTTGCAGCAGAGGTAATTGTAATGCCTCTCTCCTGCTCCTGTTCCATCCAGTCCATTGTTGCCGAACCGTCATGGGTCTCACCGAGCTTATGAGTCTTTCCCGTATAGAAAAGAATTCGTTCAGTTGTAGTTGTTTTACCGGCGTGAATGTGGGCCATTATACCAATGTTTCTGGTATTTTCAAGTGAAACCTGTCTTGGGATATAATCCTCCGTATTAAATAGAAAAGAAATTTAATTAGCTTAATTAAGCTGCGATTACCATCTGAAATGTGCAAAAGCCTTGTTGGACTCTGCCATCTTGTGGGTATCTTCGCGCTTTTTGAATGCGGAACCGGTCTGGTTTACAGCATCCATGATTTCGTTTGCAAGTCTTTCCTTCATGGTTCTCTCGGAACGAGCACGGCTGTAAAGTGTTATCCAACGAAGGCCGAGAGTCTGTCTTCTCTCAGGGCGAACCTCGATGGGTACCTGATAGGTAGCACCGCCTACACGGCGAGCCTTAACTTCAAGTACGGGCATAACATTTTCCATAGCTGCTTCGAAAACCTCAAGGGGCTCCTTGCCGGTTTTTTCTCTGATAATTTCAAAAGCATCGTAAACGATCTTCTGAGCTACACCCTTTTTACCGTCATACATAACATTGTTGATAAGACGGGTGACAAGGGTTGAATTGTAAAGCGGATCAGGCAAAACATCACGTTTTGCTATATTGCCTCTTCTTGGCACGTCGCTTCCCTCCTTCTCAATAGTAAAGATATCATAGGTACTCGAGTGACAAAATTCCCCGTGGCGCCAACGTCAAGGCATATACATTATATATAATACCCTCACATTGGTTAAAAGGTGTTTACCTTTCAGCCTGCAAGAAGATTCTGTCGTTTTAAAAAATAGCCGGAATTACTTTTTGGCTGCCTTGGGACGCTTCTGGCCGTACTTGGAACGGGCCTGCATTCTGCCGTTAACACCCTGGGTATCAAGTGAACCGCGGATGATGTGGTAACGAACACCGGGAAGGTCCTTAACACGACCGCCACGAATAAGAACAACTGAGTGCTCCTGAAGGTTGTGGCCAACACCGGGAATGTAAGCTGAAACCTCAATGCCGTTTGTAAGACGAACTCTTGCGATTTTACGAAGAGCTGAGTTGGGCTTTTTGGGGGTTGCAGTCTTAACAGCGGTGCAAACGCCGCGCTTCTGGGGAGACTGAGTATCAGTCACTACATTTTTCTTAGAGTTGAGTCCCTTTAAGAGCGCAGGAGCCTTGGGCTTCTTTTCGAGGGTCTGTCTGCCGTTACGAACAAGCTGATTAAAGGTCGGCAAGCAATATCTCTCCTTTCATAGATTTTTTGTATATGTGAGAGCCGGCCGGATTAACTGACCGGCTCACAACACGCTACGAGTAAGCATTTTACCACAAACCAAACCGGTTTGTCAACATTTTTTACAAATCTTCACTTAAACTTTCAGCAATATTGCCGAAAATACCTGTGGTGGGGTATACTTCGACGTTATTGTAGCACTTCATGCCGGTTCCCGAAGGAAGAAGTTTACCAATAATTACATTTTCCTTCAAGCCGAGAAGCGGATCGCTCTTGCCCTTGATGGCTGCATCGGTAAGAACTCTTGTGGTTTCCTGGAAGGATGCAGCGGAAAGGAAGGAATCAGTTGCAAGTGAAGCCTTGGTGATACCCATAAGAGTGGGCTGAACCTTGATATACTTGGGTTCTTTGCCGTTTGCGGCAGCTTCTCTTTCGATTCTTTCATTCTCAAGGCGAAGCTCTGATTTTTCAATAACAACACCGGGAAGAATGGTTGAATCACCTGATTCGATAACCTTAACCTTCCTCATCATCTGACGAACGATAACCTCAATATGCTTATCGTTGATATCAACACCCTGCATACGGTAGGTTCTCTGTACTTCTCTGATAAGGTAATCGTGAACGGCATTGGCGCCGAGGATTGCAAGAATATCGTGAGGATTGTGAGCACCTTCGGTGAGTGATTCACCCTTGGCAATTCTCTGACCCTCTTCAACTCTGATTCTGAAGCCGTAGGGGATAAGGTATGCCTTTTCTTCACCGTCATCGCCTGTAACAACAACATGCTTGCTCTTCTTGATTTCAGCGAAGGAAACAACACCTTCGATTTCGCTCATTATTGCAAGAGTCTTGGGTTTACGGGCTTCGAAGAGTTCTTCGATTCTGGGAAGACCTTCGGTGATATCGGACTGATCCTTGGCACCGCCGGTGTGGAAGGTTCTCATGGTAAGCTGAGTACCGGGCTCACCGATTGACTGAGCAGCGATGATACCTACAGCCTCACCTACTGTTACAGGCTCACCTGTTGCAAGGTGTGCACCATAGCACTTAATGCATACGCCGTGCTCTGCGCGGCAGGAAAGCAAGGAGCGAATTTCAATCTGAGCTCTGCTGTCAGCAGGAAGCTCGCCGCTTGCAACCTTCTTTTCGTGATCAGCATAGACATACTGAGCAACCTTTTCGGCCACATTCTCTGTAAGCATTTCATCCTTGCTTGCGATAAGCTCGCCTGTTTCACTGTCAACACAGTCATTAAGAAGGCATCTGCCTGCAAGACGCTCTGAAAGACCTACTATCTTACGGTTGCCGTCAAAGATATCGTAAACAAAGATACCCTCTGTGCAGCCGCAGTCCTCTTCACGGATAATAACATCCTGAGAAACGTCAACAAGGCGGCGGGTAAGGTAACCTGAGTCAGCGGTACGAAGAGCGGTATCGGCAAGACCCTTTCTTGCACCTCTGGAGGAGATGAAATATTCAAGAATATTAAGACCTTCGCGGTAGTTTGCTCTGATGGGGATTTCGATTGTCTTGCCTGCGGTGTTGGCGATAAGTCCGCGCATACCTGCAAGCTGACGAAGCTGAGAGTCATTACCTCTGGCGCCCGATGCAAGCATCATGTTAATGGGGTTGAACTCTCTGAAGTTCTTCTTAAGCTCATCGGAAACCTGCTTTGTGCATTCTTCCCAAGCTTCGATAACGCCGTCAGTTTTTTCGTCTGCAGTGATACGACCCTTATTATACAGTCTGGTGATTTTTGCAACCTTTTCATCAGCCTGTGCAAGAAGTTCTTTCTTCTTTTCGGGGATTGACGCATCGCAAACAGCTACGGTGATACCGCTTCTGGTTGAATACTTGAAGCCCTGACTCTTAATCTTATCAAGCACTTCCGAGGAAACAGCGGTTCCGTGGGTTCTTATACACTTATCAATAATCTGACCGAGAGATTTCTTCTTAACAAGGAAGTTAACCTCAAGTTCAAATGCGTTGTCGGGATTGCTTCTGTCAACGAAGCCGATATCCTGAGGAATGGGTTCGTTGAAGATAACTCTGCCGAGAGTGGTGGTAACAAGCTTGGTTGCGGGCTTGCCGTTTACTTCCTTGGTCATGCGGATTTTAATATCAACATGAAGACCGATGTCGCCCTCTTCATAAGCCATAACAGCTTCGTCTACGCTGCCGAATACTTTATAGCTTCTGTAAAGGAAATCACCGTTTTCATCAAAGATATCAACGGGTGCGCCTGCTTCTTCGGGATTGTTGGGGTTATAGTCAACATTGCCCTTACGGTTATTGTTAACCATTGTAAGGTAATATGAACCGAGGATCATATCCTGGGTGGGAACTGCAACGGGGCGTCCGTCTGAGGGCTTGAGGAGGTTGTTGGAAGCGAGCATGAGGAATCTTGCTTCCGCCTGTGCCTCAGCCGAAAGAGGAACATGAACCGCCATCTGGTCGCCGTCAAAGTCAGCGTTGAAAGCGGTACATACAAGAGGATGGAGCTTGATAGCTCTGCCTTCAACAAGAACAGGCTCGAATGCCTGGATACCGAGACGGTGAAGAGTGGGAGCACGGTTGAGCATGACAGGATGGTCCTTAATAACAATTTCAAGAGCATCCCATACTGCGGGGTTGGATCTTTCAACCATCTTTCTTGCGCTCTTAACATTGCCTGCAAGGTCGGTTTCAACAAGGCGCTTCATTACGAAAGGCTTGAACAGCTCAAGAGCCATTTCCTTGGGAAGACCGCACTGATACATTTTAAGTTCGGGACCTACAACGATAACGGAACGGCCCGAATAGTCAACACGCTTACCGAGAAGGTTCTGTCTGAAGCGACCCTGCTTACCCTTAAGCATATCGGAAAGAGATTTGAGGGATCTGTTGTTGGGGCCTGTTACGGGGCGTCCCCTTCTGCCGTTATCAATAAGAGCATCAACAGCTTCCTGAAGCATTCTCTTTTCGTTTCTTACGATGATATCGGGTGCGCCGAGCTCAAGGAGCTTTGCAAGGCGGTTATTTCTGTTGATAACACGTCTGTAAAGGTCATTAAGGTCAGAGGTTGCAAATCTGCCGCCGTCAAGCTGAACCATGGGGCGAAGCTCGGGAGGAATTACGGGGATTACATCCATAATCATCCACTCGGGTCTGTTGCCCGAAAGGCGGAAAGCTTCAACTACTTCAAGTCTTTTAAGAGCCTTGGCTCTCTTCTGACCGGTGGTTGTTTCAAGCTCTTCCTTGAGCTGAGCGGAAAGTGACTCAAGGTCGATTTCTGCAAGAAGCTCTTTAATGGCTTCTGCACCCATGCCTGCCTTGAAGTCATCCTCATATCTGAGGCGGAACTCTTCATAGTTCTTCTCATCGAGAATCTGATACTTCTGAAGAGGAGTATCGCCGGGATCGATAACGATATGGGTTGCAAAGTAAAGCACCTTTTCAAGGTTACGGGGGGTAATATCAAGGATAAGACCTATTCTTGAAGGTATACCTTTGAAATACCAAATGTGGGATACGGGAGCTGCAAGCTCGATATGACCCATTCTTTCACGGCGAACCTTGGAACGGGTAATCTCAACGCCGCAGCGCTCGCAGACCTTGCCCTTATAGCGGATTCTTTTATACTTACCGCAATGGCACTCCCAGTCCTTCTGGGGGCCGAAAATCTTTTCGCAGAAAAGACCTTCCTTCTCGGGCTTTAAGGTTCTGTAATTTATGGTTTCGGGCTTTTTAACCTCGCCGTAAGACCATTCTCTTATCTGTTCAGGCGAAGCAAGACCGATTTTTATTGATTCAAACGCGATGTTATTCTCATTTTCCATCGAATAACGCTCCTTCCGTAGTTATTTTGGCACGAGTTAATTAATCGTAATCTTCGAGGTCGTCCCCGCTGTCCATCATGTAGCTGTCTTCAAATTCGGATGAAAAATCATCTTCATATTCATCGTAATCTTCAGACTCTGCATCTCTGATGAAAACATCGTTCGCTTCGCTGTCAGAATCAACATTGTAGCCTTCGGCATTTTCAGCGTCATTGACATTCTGGAATGCACGGGATTCGGGAACAAAGTTGTCATCTGCGTCATAGTCCTCTTTAAGGTCGATTTCCATGCCGTTCTCATCAAGTGCCTTAACGTCAAGCGCAAGCGCCTGAAGCTCTTTGATAAGAACCTTGAAGGATTCGGGAATACCGGGAGTGGGAACATTCTTACCCTTAACGATTGCCTCATAGGTCTTTACACGGCCGACAACATCGTCCGACTTGACGGTGAGGATTTCCTGAAGGGTGTATGCAGCGCCGTAAGCTTCAAGAGCCCAAACTTCCATTTCGCCGAAGCGCTGGCCGCGGAACTGAGCTTTGCCGCCGAGGGGCTGCTGGGTAACAAGTGAATACGGACCTGTTGAACG
>JAZSIQ010000031.1:0-7833 GCA_045533875.1 Acutalibacteraceae bacterium
GCCAATACATCCTCCGGAACAGCAAAAAAGGCAACACTCTGCGGTGCTTTTTGGTGTGTCTGTTCCTGCTGAATCTTAGCTTTCCCTTTGCTTTCGGACGATAAATCCATTTCCCGCGCCACAAGGGAATACGCTCCCTCCGGCATTACAAGCCCTGCTGCGGCAAGTGCAATTTTACCCGTAACGCTCGGCACACACATAACCGAAACAAGGCAAATGCTGAGCACACTGCACAAAACCGAGCTTAACTCAAAACCTTTTTTCATTCCCATCCCCCCTGACATACATAATATATATGTTACACGGGCCACCAAAATGCAGAACCGGCATGTTGTAAATGCGATTTTGTAACACTTTTGTATCTTTTTGTAAATCTTTTGAAATTGAAATACGTTATAAACGGAGTTATAATATGAACAATTCAAATGTTAAAAATTTTATTGTGATATTACTTCCTTTTCATTTTTTTGTTCCACTCATGCAGAAAGCAGGCCAAACGGTCTGCTTTTTTGCATTTATCAGGCAGTAAGAATCAATATATCCTCAGCGCTCAGATGCGGTTGAAAGGCACAGTTAAGAGCGAGTGCAGAAAACTTTGATGCTCTTTCTATCAGTAGGTCAATTTCCCTTGGTGTTACAACCATATTGCTGCTGCCTTCCTCTCCTTCACCGCTTAGCGCCGCCGCATTTATAACCGTAGGCACTCCAAGAGAAAAAACGGGCACTCCTAAAACTGTTTCATCAATCAGCGCCCGTGAATTACCTACTCCCGACCCCGGGACGATGCCTGTATTTGATATCTGCACGGTACAGCCGAGCCTTGAAACTTCCCTTGCCGCAAGTGCATCCACCACTACCACCGCATCGGGCTTTACCTTGGAAACTATTCCTGCTATTGCCTCGGCAGATTCAATCCCCGTTTCACCGAGCACCCCTGCACAAAACGCAGAAACGCACCTCAACTCACCAAGCCCCAAAGATTTTGCGAGCTCTGCCTCTATGTGCCGTGTGGGTAAAAGCATAGCGGCACATTTCGGTCCGAAAGCATCGGGAGTGATTTTCGCATTTCCGAGCCCTGCAACAAGAACATGACCCTGCTTCGGAAAAATATCCCGTAGCTCCTGAGAGAGCGCTTCAAGTCCTCCTGAATCTATCAGCTGAGCCTGCCTGAAAAACGGCTCAACCTCCACCGTTATATATTTCCCTATGGGTTTTCCTATGGCTTTTGCGGAGTCGGAATCTGTAACCTGAATCCGCGTTATCCTCGCTCCCCGCTTCTCCTCGCACTCATAACGCACCCCTTCAGGTGTGTTTTTTCCTAAAATTTCACGCCTTTCGAGGGTTAAATCTGTTCTGAAATCCATATTTTAAATCTCCCGACATATTATTTAAAAAAAAGCTTGATTTTTTTAAAGCAATTTAGTATTATATTTTAAGCTGAATTCAAATATTTTTTGAATATTTCTTGCAATTGTAAAAAAACTGTGATATTATAATCACCTGTACAACACAAAGGAGGTGTCACCATGCCCAACATTAAGTCAGCAAAGAAGCGCGTTATCGTCAACAAGACTAAGGCTGCAAGAAACAAGTCCCGCAACACAGCTCTCAAGACCGCTATCAAAAAGGCAAACGCTGCAGTAGCAGCTAAGTCAGCAGATGCTCCCGAGCTTGTAAATCTTGCTATAAAGAAGGTTGACCAGGCTGCAGCAAAGGGTCTTATTCATAAGAACAACGCTGCTCACAAGAAGTCTGCTCTCGCTAAGCTTCTCAACGAGGCATAAGTTAATCAGAGAATCCTATGCTTTTCGGCTGCAGTTTTTTGGCTGCGGCCGTTAAATTTTATTGACAAATGTTCGTTTTGAGTGTATAATTAACCTGATAATTTATTTAACACTTATCAACGGAGGTAAAAACATGGATTGCTTCAAGAAGGTTCTCAAGATTATTGCTATCGTTCTCGCCGTTGCAGGCGTAGTTGCAGGCGCTTATTTCCTTATCAAGAAAATTTCTGATAAGAAAAAGGCTGAAGCTGACAGCGAGGAAAATTACGTTTCCTGCTCCTGCTGCGAAGCATAACAAAATTCCAACCGGTCGCAAAAACACGGAGTGTCTTCACCCCGTGTTTTTTATTTTTCTTTCGGCTTTGATAAAAACGATGCTATGAGTCCGCACATTACCGCCGCCGTTATTCCTGCGCTTGAGGCGGTAAGCGGCCCTGTTATAACACCAAGCAGACCGTCCTGTGCTATTGTCTCTTTTACACCGTTTGCCATTGCGTAGCCAAAGCCCGTAAGAGGCACAGTTGCCCCTGCACCTGCCCATTCAACAAGCGGCTCATAAAGCCCTATTCCCGTAAGCACCACGCCTGCCGTAACAAACATTACAAGGATTCTGCCGGGTGTCAGCTTGGTAAGGTCAAGGAGTATCTGACCGACAACGCATATTGCTCCGCCAACAAGAAACGCCTTTGCAAGATTGAGAAAAATCTCCATAATTCTCTCCGTTTCAATTATATTTACTTTTAGTATCTTTTGCCTTAGCTTGTTTATTCCGTTATTTATTAAGAATGTAATAAGTTTTTTAAATATTCTCGAACTTGCTATTGACAAATCCTTTAAATATTAATAATATAATTTAAGAGCTATTATTGCTTGTTTAAACTAAGTACCAATTAATCAACAAATCATAAAAAAGGAGTTATTATCATGGTATTTGAAAAAATTAAGAAGATCGTTACAGAGCAGCTTGAAGTAGACGAAAGCATCATCACTCTTGACGCTTCCATTACCGCTGACCTCGGCGCAGACAGCCTTGACCTTGTTGACCTTGCTATGTCAATCGAAGATGAATTTGACATTGAGCTCAATGATGATGCTCTTGAAACCATCAAGACTGTTGGCGACATGGTTCGCTATGTTGAGGACAACACCTAATTTTATCTCAGTTTTACCGAAAGGAAGTTATCAGTTTTGGCCGATCAGAACAAACTCGTAAAAGAAATCACCTCAATGGATGAGGATTTTGCCAAATGGTACACCGATGTAGTTAAAAAAGCAGAGCTTGCTTCCTACTCAGGTGTTCGCGGCTGCATGGTTATAAGACCTTACGGCACCGCCCTTTGGGAAAATATCCGCAACGACCTTGACTCCCGCTTCAAGGCAACAGGTCACGAAAATGTCATGATGCCTATGTTTATCCCCGAAAGCCTCCTTCAGAAGGAAAAAGACCACGTTGAAGGCTTTGCTCCCGAGGTTGCATGGTTTACTCACGGCGGTGAAGAGAAGCTTCAGGAGCGCCTTTGCGTGCGCCCTACTTCCGAAACCTTGTTCTGCGACCATTACAGTGAAGTCATCCATTCATATAAAGACCTTCCCAAGCTCTACAATCAGTGGTGTTCAGTTGTCCGTTGGGAAAAGACCACCCGCCCCTTCCTGAGAACAATGGAGTTCTTCTGGCAGGAGGGTCATACCATGCATGAAACCGCTGAAGAAGCTATTGAAGAAACCGAGCGTATGCTCAACGTTTATGCCGATTTCTGTGAAGAAAGTCTTGCCATCCCCGTTGTAAAGGGTAAAAAGACTGATAAGGAAAAGTTTGCAGGTGCAGAATCCACATACACTATCGAAGCTCTTATGCATGACGGTAAGGCTCTCCAGAGCGGCACCTCCCACTATTTCGGTGACGGATTCTCACACGCTTTTAACATCACCTTTACCGGCAGAGAAAATACAATCCAGTATCCTCACCAGACCTCATGGGGCATGAGCAGCCGCATCATCGGCGCTATCATCATGACCCACGGTGACGATAACGGTCTTGTTCTCCCCCCTGCCGTTGCTCCTGTTCAGGTTGTTATTGTTCCCATTGCAACTCACAAGCCCGGTGTTACCGAAAAGGCTCAGGAGCTTTGCGAACGTCTTAAGAAGAGCTTCAGAGTAAAGCTTGACCTTTCCGACAATTCAGCAGGCTGGAAGTTTGCCGAATATGAGATGAAGGGCGTTCCCCTTCGCCTTGAAATCGGACCTAAGGATATCGAGAAGAATCAGTGCGTTCTTGTACGCAGGGATAACCGTGAAAAATCCTTTGTAAGCCTCGATTCTCTTGAGGAAGAGATTGCAGCTCATCTTAAAGCACTCCGTGACGCTCTTTATCAGAAGGCTCTTGCTCGCAGAGAGGAAATGACTTATACCGTTTCCAACCTTGATGAAATGATTGAAAACGCTACCAACCGTCCCGGATTTATCAAAGCAATGTGGTGCGGCGAGCTTGCCTGTGAAGAAAAACTCAAGGAAGTCGCCGGCGTTACTTCACGTTGTATCCCCTTTGAGCAGGAAGCAATAACAGATGCTTGCGTTTGCTGCGGCAAGCCTGCAAAGCACATGCTTTACTGGGGCAAAGCATATTAATAATATTTTAAACTCAAGGGGCTGTCACAGCCCCTTGTTTTAATTGAGAGGTATATTATGATTCTTAAAAACGCTTATATTTATAACGATGATTTTGAAAAAATCAAAGCTGATATTGAGGTGGAAAACGGTATAATCAAAACAGTTGCCGAAAATCTTTGCGCTACTGATGAATACGATTTCAGCGGTTGTGTTATCCTTCCGGGCTTTATTGATATACATACCCATGGCTGCGTGGGATACGATACAACTGACGGCAAGCCCGATTCTGCCGCAAAAATGTCCGAGTGGATGGTTACAAACGGTGTAACCTCATTCTGCCCCACCTCAATGACAATTGACATTGACAGCCTGAAAAAAGCATTCTCCTATGTTGCCGACACCATGGGAAGCGAGAAGGGCGCTTACATCCACGGCATCAACATGGAGGGTCCCTTCATTTGCGAGGCAAAAAAAGGCGCTCAGGCGGCAGAGAACATACTTAAACCCGATATTGAAATATTCAGAGAGCTCAACTCAATTTGCCCCGTAAAGCTTGTTGACATTGCTCCTGAGGTTGACGGCGCTATTGAATTCATAAAGCAGGCTAAGGAATACTGCACGGTTTCTGCTGCTCACTCCAACGCAACCTATGAAGAAGGAAAAGCAGGTATTGAAGCAGGAATCACTCACGCAACTCACCTTTACAACGCAATGCCTCCCTTCGCCTCACGCAAGCCCGGGCTTGCAGGCGCCGCAATTGACAGCGAAACGGTGCGTGCGGAGCTTATATGCGATGGTTTCCACATTGCTCCTGCCGTTTTGAGAATTACAATGAAAGCTCTTGGCGAAGACAGAGGCATTGTAATAAGTGACTCCATGATGGCGGCAGGTATGCCTGACGGAGAATACAGCCTCGGCGGCCAACAGGTATTCGTTAAAAACGGCGATGCCCTGCTCGCCGACGGCACTATCGCAGGAAGCACAACCAACATCTTTGCTGAATTCAAAAATCTGCTGAGCTTCGGTGTGGACGAAAAGCAGGTTATCAAATCCTGCACCATCAACCCTGCCAAAGCAATCGGAGCCGACTCTTTTACCGGCAGTATCAAGGAAGGAAAGAATGCGGATTTGCTTATTCTTGACGAGGATATGCAAAGCATAAAAGCTGTATTTGTAAGGGGCAAAAAAGCTGTGTAATCACCGTTTGCAGGACTTCCTGCAAATTGATTTTTCCCTCTCAACCGCGCATACAAAAAGCGATGCATTTATGCATTTTTCAACACCAAAATGCTTGTAAAGTAAAAATCTTTACCCTGTGGAAAACCTTGTGGAAAAAGTGGAAAACTTCGTTTTTAATTCTTTTTACGCACTAAAAAGGTAAAGCTTTTCACTTTACAGGTGTTTTTTATTCCAGTTAAGAAAAATAAGTTGTTTGAATATTCACAAAATGTGTATAACTGTTTTTGCAGGATTTGCACTTTAGTCTGGCAAAAACCTTTGATTTTCATAATAAAAAACGACCGCAGAAACCGAATTAAAACTCGGATTCTGCGGTCTGTTATTTTAATCTATCAGCCGGCATTACCCTGGGAGTGCCTTGGTGTTACCTTTGGAGGCATTGCAGGCTTTTTGCGGGTTTTATTTGGGTTGTATTCAATGAGAGGTTCGGCACCTTCATTGACGCATTTTGAAGTAATGCAAACACGCTCTACTGTGGGGTTAGAGGGAACCTCATACATAATGGGAAGCAACACACTTTCTATTATGGAACGCAGTCCTCTTGCGCCCGTTTTCTTTTCGAGCGTTTTTTCTGCCATTGCCTCAATTGCAGACATATCGAAATCTAACTCAACTTCATCTGCCGCAAACAGAGCCTTGTACTGCTTGATAAGCGCATTCTTGGGCTCGGTCATTATGCGGACAAGGGCGTTTTTATCAAGCTCGTTGAGGGCGGCAATAACGGGAAGTCTGCCCACAAGCTCGGGGATAATTCCGAAACGAACCAAATCCTGATGAATTGCTTTTGAAAGCAGATTTTCCTTCTCAAGGTCTGCCTTGGTTCTGATTTTGGTTTCAAAGCCGAGAGCAGAACCGCCAACACGCTTCTCAATAATCTTTTCAATTCCGTCAAATGCGCCGCCGCAAATAAAGAGGATATTTGATGTATTCACCTGAATAAATTCCTGCTGAGGGTGCTTTCTGCCGCCCTGAGGAGGAACATTGGAAACAGTTCCTTCAATTATCTTAAGCAACGCCTGCTGAACACCTTCGCCGCTTACATCCCTTGTGATTGAAGGGTTTTCACTCTTTCTTGCTATCTTATCTATTTCATCTATATAGATTATGCCGCGCTCGGCTCTTTCAATATCGAAATCTGCCGCCTGAATGAGCCTCAAAAGGATATTCTCAACATCCTCGCCCACATAGCCCGCCTCGGTAAGAGTGGTAGCATCGGCAATAGCAAAGGGAACATCAAGTATTTTAGCCAAAGTCTGAGCAAGCATTGTTTTACCGACACCTGTGGGACCCAGAAGAAGAATGTTACTCTTCTGAATTTCCACATCGGAGTTGTTTATCATGCCGACTCGCTTGTAGTGGTTATAAACAGCAACGCTCAACGACATTTTCGCCTCATTCTGCCCTATAACATACTCATCAAGCTTAGCCTTGATTTCTTTGGGTTTAGGGAGATTGTCTACTCTGAAATCCGAGCGGTGTCTGCTGGGTGAAGCCGGTTCCGAATCAAGAATTGATTGGCAAAGCTCAATACATTCGTCACAAATGTAAACACCGGGACCTGCAATGAGCTTATCTACCTGCTCCTGCGTTTTATGGCAGAACGAACAGATAACCGGTCTTTCCTTTCTGTCATCATCTCTTGGCATTTTTGCCTCCTGTAATTTATCTTGATGCGATTACCTTATCAACAAGACCGTATTCGCATGCTTCCTGGGCGGTAAGATAATTGTCACGCTCGGTATCTCTTGCGATTTCCTCAATTGACTTTCCTGTATTTTCGGACAGGATTTTATTGAGCTTATCTCTTGTGCGCAGGATATGATCGGCAACTATTTTAATTTCAGTCGCCTGACCTCTTGCTCCGCCGAGAGGCTGGTGAATCATAATTTCACTGTTGGGAAGAGCGTATCTCTTGCCCTTTGCTCCCGATGAAAGCAGGAAAGCTCCCATTGATGCCGCCATACCGACACAAATGGTTGAAACATCGCACTTGATGTAATTCATTGTGTCATAAATAGCCATGCCTGCGGTAACGGAACCGCCGGGGCTGTTGATGTAAAGGCTGATATCCTTGTCAGGGTCCTGACCTTCAAGGAAAAGCAGCTGAGCAACAACGATGCTTGCTGTTGTATCATTGACTTCGTCTGAAAGAACAATGATTCTGTCATTTAAAAGACGGGAGAAAATGTCATAAGAGCGTTCT
>JAZSIQ010000167.1:0-2912 GCA_045533875.1 Acutalibacteraceae bacterium
GTCTGATTTTAAAAAAATCTATTGACAATCCGGTGAGGTTGTGCTAATATACCTCATGTACCTTTACGGAGAGATACCGAAGTGGTCATAACGGAACGGTCTTGAAAACCGTCGTACTCTCACGGGTACCGTGGGTTCGAATCCCACTCTCTCCGCCATTTTGATTTTAAGTTAATACATTATATATAAGTTACCATGGAGAAGTACTCAAGTTGGTGACGAGGCGCCCCTGCTAAGGGCGTAGGTCGGGTAACCGGCGCGGGAGTTCGAGTCTCCCCTTCTCCGCGCGAAAAGAAGCACCCTTTGTCGAAAGACAAAGGGTGTTTCTTTTCAATGAAATAAATCCTTGCGGGATTTGTGAAATACGCTTCGCGTGTGAAACATTGCTATGCAATGTGAAATGCCTGCGGGCGTGAGTGGATTTATTTCATTTCACATTCGGTAGAACGCCGAATATTTCACATCCGAAGGATATTTCACTTTAACTTTGGCAAATGATATGATATAATTGTTTCATGAAAGGCGGTGTTAATATAGCTGAATCAAAACTTCGTGAACTCTCAACAGACTTTGCTGTTAAGATTGTTAAACTCTGTGAAACTATTAAAGGACATTATTCTCTTGTAAATCAATTAGAACGTTCCGCAACTTCTATCGGAGCAAATATCCACGAGGCAAATTATGCACACGGAAAACCTGATTTTATTGCCAAATCACAAATCGCCTTAAAGGAATGCTACGAAACGGAATACTGGTTGGAACTGTTTGTTAAATCCGATATTTTGAATAGAGAAAACGCAGTTGACCTTTATAATCAATGCGGCACGATCCGTCGGATTCTCATTGCCTCTATCAACACCGCAAAGGAGAATTCTAAATGAAAATTGTTAGTTGGAATTGCAGCGGCGGATGAAGCGAGAACTTTCGCGCTCCGCACTCTGCACTTTTTTCGCTTTTCTTCACAAAAAAGAAAAAACACTTGCATTATCAATAAGCAGGTGATATAATACAGCAAATCGAATAACTTATGGTTGATGTTTGCAGAAGAAGCTTTTGCTGCCGAAGGAGTAACGCTCTCAGGCTTCCCTCTGGGAAAAGGACTGCAAACGGACATAACTTTGGAGAAGCTCATTAAATTGAGTGCCGAAGGGGCAAGACGTTTTCACGCTAATCTCTCAGGCAAAAGGACAAAGTTTTTTATTGCCCGTTTTATCGGGAAAAACTGTGCTTTTGTCGGATTACGCCCTGTAATCCGATTTTTTTATTTTATTCTTTGGAGGAATTCAAATGGAAAGCTTTTTTGAAAAAGTGGCAGAAATCAACGGCTCCGTAAACGGCGTTGTTTGGGGCAGCTTCGGTCTGTTCCTGCTTATCGGTACGGGTATACTTATGACCGTGTGCACCAAGGTGTTTCAGGTAACACACATCCGTCTGTGGTGGAAAAACACAATAGGCAGCCTTTTCACCAAGAACGTTATGGGACATTCAAAGGAAAAAGGCTCAATTTCACCCTTCCAGGCTCTTTGCACCGCTCTTGCCGCAACAGTCGGCACGGGTAACATCGCAGGCGTTGCCGCAGCGCTCTGCATTGGCGGCGCAGGTGCAGTTTTCTGGATGTGGATTGCCGCATTTTTCGGCATGATGACTAACTATTCCGAAAACGTGCTCGGCATTTATTACCGCCGCCGCAATATAAAAGGCGAGTGGTCGGGCGGAGCGATGTATTATCTGCGTGACGGTCTCGGCAGTAAGAAAGGCTGCAAAACAATAGGCAAAATTCTTGCCGTTCTTTTCTGCATTTTCACAATGCTTGCATCCTTCGGCATCGGCAGCATGGGTCAGGTAAACAAAATTGTTGCAAACGTTGCTGCCGCTTTTGACGTTGAAGCAATTTCCTCAATTCAGGTTATGGGCGGCATTTCGCTTTACAATGTTGTTCTCGGTGTAATCATAATGGCTCTTGTGGCTCTTATCACCCTCGGCGGTCTTAAAAGAATTGCAAGCGTTGCGGAGAAAATTGTTCCCTTTATGATTGTTCTCTTCATTGCAGGCAGCCTTGTTATTATAGGAATAAACTATGAGCAGATTATCCCCGCATTCAAAACAATTTTCGTTAATGCCTTCAAGCCCGAGGCTTTCGTAGGCGGCACCCTCGGTGCAGCAATAAGCGCAGCGGTTACACAGGGCTTCAAGCGCGGCGTTTTCTCAAATGAAGCAGGTCTCGGTTCTTCCGTTATGGTACACTCAAACTCCAACGTCAAAGAGCCCTTAAAGCAGGGTATGTGGGGCATCTTTGAGGTGTTTGCGGACTCAATGATTGTTTGCACAATGACCGCCCTTGTTGTTCTCACCTCAGGTGTATTTGATGCAAAAACAGGCACAATTGCAGAAGGTTTTTCCGATGCAACTCTTGTTGCAGGTGCATTCAACTCCGTTTTCTCCTGGGGAGATATCGGTGAGAAATTTGTTGCCGTTGCAATGTTCCTCTTCGCATTCACAACCGTTCTCGGCTGGTCCCACTACGGCTCAAAGGCATGGGAATATCTTTTCGGCACAAAAACAACCGTTATATTCAAGATAATCCACGTTATCACCGTTATTTTCGGTGCGATAATGACATCCTCGCTTGCGTGGGATATTTCAGACACCTTCAACGGTCTTATGATGATTCCCAACCTTATCGGCGTTGTTGTTCTGTTCCCGCTTGTTATGAAAATCACAAAGAACTATGTTGACCGCAAGGTTAAAAACAAAAACGAAAAACCCGTGCTCTCCTATGACCCTGAAATTCAGGCTCAGACGCAGGAAAATCTTGCTGACGAATAAAGAGCATGAAAACGAGAAATTCCGGCACCCTGGCCCCGTTGTTACAAACAACGGTTAATCCGATTGGGCTGCCACCGAAACAGACC
>JAZSIQ010000006.1:0-10975 GCA_045533875.1 Acutalibacteraceae bacterium
TATACTAAAATAAAAACACCGAGAATTTAAGTAAAAATCCCCGACCCCGGCCGGGGATTTTACCGTTTATTTCTTTTTGGTTTTCGAGGGTTTCATCACAACAGCACCTGCTGCCATAATTGCCGCAAATACAATAAGATAAAAAAGTACGGGGCATGAGAATTCACCGTTGGCTTTCGCCTCAACATAGTACACGTATCCGTGAGAATAAAGAGCGGCAAACACCATGAATACCGAGCCGAGTATTCCAAGAGTCGGCAACACAAATCTTTTGATAACAGGAAGTCCTTTTTCCTTCATCATAAACTTAACAAATATCGGAATATAGAAAGCGTAGATTGTTATGATGGGAAGCTCAGATGAATCAAAGCTGAAAATCCCGAACCACTTGACGGGTGCAAGGTTAGCGCCGTAGAAATACACTAACCAGAAAGCAACTATTACAAGACCGGTTATACAGGAGTTGGAAGGCATACCTGTTGCACCGTCAAGCTGCTTCATAAAATTCACCTTGGGACCGTATCCGCGCACCGAAAGGGAATACATGCCTCTTATGCATCCTTTAAGCAGACCGTTGAGCGTGCCAAGGCAGGAAATGGCAACAAACAGATTAAGAATATTGCCGAAAACATTGCCGAAAACATTAACAAACGCCACTGTTGCACCGTCATGGCGCAGAGTATCAACAGAAGCACCACCTGCAACGCCGATATAATACAGAACATAAACTGCTATTATAATCAATCCGCCGCCGATAAGGGCAATGGGGAGATTCCTTTTGGAATTCTTGATTTCAGAATTGATGGAGGTTGCAATAATCCAGCCCTCATAAGCAAAAGCCGAGGCTACAACTGCACCGAAGAGATTGGAGAAGTTGCCTGCGCCGGTTGCAAAGTTTGAGGAAAGAACGGAAACAGGCTCATTTTCCATGTTGTGAGTAAGACCGTAAATAATACCCACAACCGCCATAAGGATAAGAGGAACAAGCTTGATAAAGGTAGCAGACACCTGAAGCTTGCCTGCAATTTTAGGCGAAAGAGTGTTAACTGCAAAAACAAATATAAGAATAAATCCTGCAAGGCAGAGAGTTTCCGCTCCCGTTACCGCTCCACCCTCACTATAAGGCACGGACAGGGTAAAATCGGGATTGACTGAGCATAAAAAGGTAATAAAATATCTTGCTGTAAGCCACGCAAGCACCGAAGTCATTGCAGGGGCATAAAGCACCGTAACAAACCAACCTACAAGGTAAGAATACCTTGAGCCTACCGTTGCCTCGGCATAGTCAACAATGCCGTTGACCTTTTCATACCGCTGAGCCATAACGGCAAAGGCAAGCACACATATAATCATTACAAAACCGCCGACAAGCCACGCAAGGATTCCCATGGGCATATCGCCGTCAGTTTTATCAAGAATAGCCTGCGCCTTAAAAAATACGCCGCTACCGAGAACGGTACCTACCACCATACAGATTGCGGGAAGCAGACCGTATTGCTTTTTAAGACCGTTTTCCATATTATCATCCTTTACTTGTAAATTTATATTTATATTACACCTTTTTCCATGATATGTAAATATTAAATTTTTGTGTACAAAAATTTTTTTACAAACCATGATTAGTTTTGCCATAACAAAGCAATAATTATTCAAAAAAATCGGCTTGCACGGTACAGCAACCGTACAAGCCACATTCACTTTAACTTCAGCCTACATGATTATTCAATCTCCGCCTCGGGAGCATTCTTTTTAACACTTGCAATTCCGTTTTCACAGCTTGCTTTTGCCTTATAACCCTCGGACACGGCGATAACCTCGCCATTCTTTGCCTTAAGTCTGAAACGGAATTCGCCTGCTTTATCAGTATAAAGCTCAAATTTGGGATGCTTAACCTCTGCAACGGGCTCAACAGTCAGGTCCTGAACATCGCCAACACAGTTTGCTTTTACACTTTCGATGCCTTTAAGGCACGCTGCTTTTGTAGTGTAAACTTCGGAGGTTGCAATAACTTCTCCATTGCCCGCCTTGAGGTCAAACTTAAAACCTGTTGCTGTTTCTTTCACTACGAATTTTCCCATTTTTTTCATCCTTTCTTTCACTTAGACATCAGATTTTTATATAAACCGCTTCAAAACGATTTAATACCGCATTTATTTTGCCGAAGAAATAAGCTTATCCATAGCTTCAAGCAGAATTCCCGCCGTCTGAGGTCCTACGGAATTGGTTTCTTCATAATGCTTTCTGTCAAAATCATCGTAAGGAATGTTGAAATAGGGCAGCCACTCATGAAGAACAAAGTCATTCTCAGGAATTATATAACCTATTTCATCGTTGCACAGACCGAGAACAAAGGAGTGCGCACAATCGGACATTTCAGAAAGCACCTTGTAATCCGCCTCGGTACCGAGAGGCGATTCCTCAGCCGTGAAGAAATTACCGCTTTCAAGCTCAGGCGATAATTCACCGGGAATCATGTATACACCAATCTGATTGCTGCCGAGCTCCATGTAAGATACTTCGCTTATGATAGCAACCTTATTAAATGATGTTTTTTCAACGTCATTGTTGAGAACTCCTATAAAACGTGCAAGCAGAAGAGCAGTATTGTCACAGGCAACGCTTACAGCCTGAGTCTTAATATTGATAAGAGGAGCCAGCTCGGTTTCGTTATCTGTTTCAAGTACAAGGGTTGCCACATCTTTTCCGAACTGCTTTGTATATGCAAGGCAGTCAAATTCGGGATTTCTCAGCACATCCTCAAGCTTGTCACCCGAAATAAGTCCGCCGATTGCGCCGTTGATAAACATAACGTTTGCGCCGCCCGTTTTCTCATCAATTTCCTTTGCCATGTATGCAGGGAAATCAGCGCTGACTACAGTTGTTTTGGCGCCAAGCATTTCAGCATGGCAGGCAAAGTTGACTATATAGGTATCGTCGCTTGCGTCAGCGGGAGAAAAGCGGATGCTTGTAACCGTTGCATCGTAATCAATGGGAGTTCTTGTATCCGACTGCATACCCTGAGCCTCTGCGGTACCGAAATAAAGCTTACCGTTCTCCCTTGCTTCATAGGCAGCTATTATAGCCTGAGCGGTTTTTTCCTTAAGACTCTGCATAAAAGCATCATTCTTACCGTCAGAGTAGAATGCACTGCCCCACAAGCCCTGAGTATCAATAGCGGAATGGGTATGAGTAGCGCAGATATTGATTGATTTTACACCGCTGAGCTTACCGCTCTCAATAACCTTTTGCCTGATATCATTAATATCGGCACGGCTTATTCCGACACAGTCAATAGCGCAAATCACAACTCCGCCCCTGCCTGTGTTATCATCAAGATAAACAGCTTTGGCATACATATCGTCAAGCACGTCAAGAGCAGGATTATTTGTATTGTAGCCTGCAATGTAGTAAGTATCGGCAGACACATCCTCGGGAGTCAGCTTTGATTTTGCAAAACCGACAGTCCAGCAATCACCTGCAACTGAGGAAAAAGTTTCATCGCCGCCGAGCATATACTTTGATGACTCTTCAACTGTTGTAAAAACAGAAGCAGGCACGCATATTATTATGAGCGATAAAAGCAGGCTGATAATTCCCCTTACAAGGTTCGGAATACGAAGAAAACGAAGAACTGTCATATTAATCACATCTTTCTGTTAAAAATTTATCAAACGCTTTCGAGAGTGAAGAAGCGGCTGAGGAACCCGTTGAAACGGTTTCCTCATAATGACCCTCTTCATTGGAAGCGGAATAATCATTATCGGGAACTATATATCCCACCGCATCGTTGCAAAGGCCGAATACCAAAACTTCATCATCAGCTCCGAACTTGTTCTTGATGGGCTCATACGGATATTCACAACCGTTATAAGCCTCAGCCGCAGAATAAAATCCGCCGTAAACAATTTCAGGCATCACTTCACCGGGTGCTTCAAGTATTTTAATGTTTTTGCCTATTTCAACATAACCGATTTCGCTGGTAAGCTTGATATCGCCATTCTCTTTAAAAGCGGTTGCATTGCACAAGCCTGCACGCTCAGCGAGTTTGAAAACAAAGTTATCAACCACGAAATCAAGCTGTGCATGAGCAACATTGAGTATAGGCTCTACTCTCTCGCCGTCTTTGGCAAGGTCGGCAAGTATGCCCGCAACCTTAAGACTGTATGCTTTCATACGTTCATAATTAGAATCACCGACCTGAGGAATCCCATTTTCCTCAGAAAGATTGCATCCTACTCCACCGCCGATTGCACCCTGAATAAAGATGAAATCAGCATTGCAGTTGGTATTAACCGCCTGTTCAACATAATACGGATAATCGCCTGAAAGCTCCGTATTTTCCCACGCAAGGTTGACGGGATGAGCACCGAAGTTTGAAATATAAATCTCTTTCTTTGTGCTGTCATCAGGTTTGAAACGGAAAAGGTGAATATTTTCATCAACTACACGGGGATTGCGGGAGTCATTGAACATCTCGGGGCAATGTTCTGAGGCGTAATAAAGCTGACCGTTGGTGCGTGCATTGTAGGCTTCTCTGATTGCGTCAGCCGCCTTGGTAACAAGAGCATCAATATAAGCTTCATCCCTGCCGCTTCTGGGAATGTTGCCCCAGAGACCCTGAGTATCTATACCGCTGTGGACATGAGTTGAGCCGACATCTATGCTGATGAGCTTGCCTTTACCCGTAATATCACTGAGTTTCTCGCGCACAGCTTTTACATCCGCATTCATAAAGCCTATGCCGTCAATCCACGCAAAGGCAGCAGCTCCCCTGCCCGAATTATCATCAAGCACAACGGCTCTTACATACAAATCGTCAATTACTCCCGTGACTTCCTGGGCAGGGAATTTAAGAAATCCGCCAAGGAAATATCTGTGGCTTTCAATATCATCGGGGGTAAGAACTCTTTTTGCGTAACCTGCCGACCAACCGTCTGCAACGGCTTCTTCAATAAACTCCTCGTTGCCTTCAAGGAAGTTTTCGCTGATAGCCTGAGTCGGTCTGTCGTCATATCCTACTTTTAAAAGGCTCTGAAAAACCGATGAAAGAAGCAGGGGCAAACCCATAAGTACCGCCAGAATTGCCGAAATCCATCTGATAACAACTGCCATAATCTTTTCCTCCGTTTTTTAAAATAGTAACATATCAGCTTATACCGAGTTCATCTCTGAGCTCTGATTTTATATCAAAATCGTTTGAAAGCCTTGCAGGCATAGCTAAATAGACATCCGCAAGGTCAAGTAATTGTTTAGTGACAGCCTCATCCCTGCTGTTCAGATATTCAAATATCTTGCAGACTATATCGCAAAAAACAAAGAATTTTTCTGACCATTTTGAAATTTCACGGCACAGCGGCAAGTCACGCTTAAGGAACTCGCAGCAGTCATTCATTTTGTCGGTGTATTCTTTGGCAAGGGCAAATGCACGCTCTGTATCCCCTGCTTTGGACGCTTCCTCTATTTTATCAAAAGCCGCATACATCCGCCTTGAATTAGTATCCTTGAGACATGAGGTATATAAATGGTCTGCAAAAACAATAAAGCTTTCGGCATTCTCCTGCCCTACGACCTGCCTTATTGCGTTTTCCCATGAAATCTGAGGGTTGTATCCCTCGCTGTCCCACAAATAATCCGCAACGGTGATAAGCGGAATTTTCGAGCACTCGGCATACTCCATACAGTTTGAGATTATACCTTCGGAATACTTATGTAAATCCGCATCACGGTTTATTATGGGAGAAATATGCATTTCGTTATACATTGAGCAATCGTTTACAGGGTAATTATCCCAATAAAGCGGCTTATGATGAGTACCCTCAATAAACCTGAGCGCTTCAAAGCTTGTAAGCTCCCTTGAGCAGATATCTCTGCCTGTCCAGAACAAAGAAATAAAAGGAGAAATATTACGCCCAAGCTGCGATATGTAGTATTCATTGCCTTTGCCATGGTAGACCGTAGGGCAAACCGTAAGCCTGATTGAACTGTCAATAGATTGCAATGCCGAATAATATCTTTCAATAAGGTCAATGTGGGCGTTTACCGTTTCGCCGTAACGTGCTTTGTCCTCCGAGAATTCCAGTTCTTCGCTTATATCGTCCAGCAACAGTCCGAAGCGGCGGACACCGATTGAATAAAGCTGCTTTGTTTTATCAATCAATGCCTCAAACTCAGCATCATCCGAATATTTTATGGAAAGTCCGGGAGCCAGACACCAGTAAAAATCCATGTGATACATTGCAGCCACGTCAACAAGCTCCTTAAGCCTTGCCAACTCTGCATCAGGATATTTTTCACGCCAGAGCTCTCTGTGATATTTATCGTCCTTCGGGGCATAGTAAACGGTATTCATCCTGTTTTTTGCCATGAGTGCCATTACAGATTTACGGCTTTCATGACTCCACGGAGTACCGTAAAAGCCTTCAATATACCCTCTTACGGAAAAAGAAGGAGAGCAGATATATTCACCGTCAGAAAACCGATTTTCATCAAGACGCTTCGTTACATCGCACAAAGCATAAAAAGCACCCTTTTCACATGAGCATTCAACGGTAACAGATCTGCCGCTGATTGTAAGTATATACTTTTCATCGGTGACTCTGTGCAATTTTTCACAGTATGAAGCACGGCGGCCGTCAGTACATATCACGGTAACTTCAACAGAATTGTCGCTGAGAGTTTTACCAAAAAAATCTTCAAGTCGATTTGAGAATTCAACACCCTTTATTATACCTATCACCCCACCGATACATAATATTTCCTTTCAAATAATACATCATTTTTATTCTTATTTCAATTATTAAATGAGTACATAATACACCTTGATTTTTGTGAATTTTAATGATAAGCTAAGTAAAACAAACAACAGGAGCGATATTATGACCGTAAGACCCTATCTTCCTAAAGATAAAGATGATGTGCGTTATATATGCCTTAACAGCGAGGGCGAATACAAGCTTTCAAAAAGAGGCAGGCATTTTATTCTTACAACATACTGTGATTATTTTATTGAAAAAGAAGGTAAGAACTGCTTTGTTGCCGTTGATGAAAACGACAAAGCTATAGGCTATATTATCTGTGCTGAAAATTTTGATAATTTTAAGAGAGTCTTTACGGGTGAATACATGCAGAGATTCAGGAACTATGAATTTCTGCGCCGCAAGCACGCATTGAAATCCTTTGTCCCTCAGGAGAATAACAGCGATGATTATCCTGCGCATCTCCATATTGATATTCTTCCCGAATACCAGCGTATGGGATTGGGGCATAAGCTTACGGATACGCTGTGCACCCACCTTAAAAGTAAAGGTGTAAAAGGCGTTATGCTGACAACATGGGTCGGCAACAAAGCTGCTCGCGGTTTTTATGAAAAATACGGCTTCAAGCTTATCAAGGCTTACAAAAACTGCGTAGCTTACGGTATTAAATTATAATATAAAAGCTTTATCAAGAAAAAGGAAAGCGGTTTGCACGCAAAAACTGTGTAAACTGCTTTCCTTAATTATATTTTATTAATCGGTACTGTTTGACTTTTCTTCAACCGCCCTGCGGATACTCCAATCGGATTTTTCAAGAAGTTTCTCTGCCGTTATATCGTCACAGCCGAGAATCTCCTGAGTAATGCCGACCATTCTTCTGCGAAGCTTTTTGTTGGTTGGGCGAAGATTAATCATCATATTTTCATAAACACAGCCACACTTAACCATTGAAGAAGTAGAAATCATGTTAAGTATAATCTTCTGCGCTGTGCCTGCCTTCATACGGGTTGAACCCGTTATAACCTCAGGTCCCGTGTCGGCACATATATTAATGTCAGCCGTTTTGCCAAGCAAGGTATCGGGGTTATTGACAATACTCACCGTTACACCTCCAAGGCTTTTGGCGTACTCAACAGCGGAAATCACATAAGCGGCAGACCCCGAAGCGGAAATTCCGATTAAAATATCCTTATCGCAAAAGCCGTTTTCTTTCAGGTCATTTACCGCCATTTCAGGGTTATCCTCTGCATTTTCGGCAGCCTTGAACATGCATTGCTCTCCGCCGGCAATTATACCCTTGAACAATCCGTAAGGCACGCCGAAGGTGGGAGGACATTCAGCGGCATCACACACGGCAAGCCTGCCCGATGTACCGCTGCCCATGTAAAAAACCCTGCCGTCGTTTTTTATTGCAAAAGCCGCTGCGTCACAAGCTTCTGCAATCTCAGGCAACGCTTGCTCAATCGCCTCAGTTACTCTGCTGTTTTCTTCGTTTATTATCTTTAAAATTTCGATTGTGGGCATTTGGTCAATGTGTGTGGTGCGGGGATTTCTCGTTTCTGTTTTCAGCATATTAAGCCTCCGTACTTTCTGCTATGGATTTTGCAAGAGCAAGTGCACCGTAAACGGGCGGTTTTTGCAAAAACTCAATTTTATATTCATCACCGAGGTATTCAAGCAAAAAAGGTTCAATTATTTCTCTTTGACTGCACAGTCCGCCGCATATTACGGTTTTTACTCTTTTCTCGCCATGAAGCTTCAAACCTGCGGCGATAAGCTCAGCCGCATAACGGGTATTCCTCTCAATAATGTGTTGTGCCTGCAAATCGCCCATTCTGTAAGCCTCAAATACCAAAGGAGCAAAGGATGCAACGAAAGCCGCTCCGCCTTTGTAAATCTCAGGTATACAGTCTGTAAGCGATGCGCCGAGTTTTTCCTCGGCAAGTTTGAGAATAAGCTTGCTCCCTCCTCTGCCGTCTGCGCATCTCAAAGCGCTCTCAAGTGCATCGGAGCCGTAGGAAAATCCGCTTGCGCCCTTATCAATGAGATAACCCCAGCCGCCTATACGGTGGCGGACACCGTTACAAACGCTGAAAGCAATTATCCCTGTGCCCATAATCACGGCAATTCCGTCATCATCTGCAAGAGCCATTTTTATAACGTTGTCAGTATCTCCGCCGTTGCCGTAAGCTCCGAAACCGTACTGCGCCAAAAAATCACCGATTGCTTTTGGGTTGCCTGAGCTTATTCCGCCCGCAAGCCCTGCATATACGGATACCTCGCTTTTTTCAATATCACGGCACACGCACGAAATGCCCTGTTCAAGAATTTGCTTAGCATTTTCAATCCCCAGATTCACGGGGTTGGATGCACCGAGAACTATTCTGTTTATCACATTAAATTCAAGGTCAGTGAGCAAAAATTCAGTCTTTGTTCCGCCACCGTCAATTCCGAGTAAATATTTTATTGCACCGCTTTTCTCTGCCACTTCAACCCTCTCCTTTGCTTTAATTATACAGCAAATACAGCAAATTTCAACAGGTTTATACATAAGCAATCCGCAACCGGAACATACCGGTTACGGATAAAAATTAACCGAAGAAAAGAATACTCAATGAAAACGCTGCCTGCGCACAAAAATAAAAGGGATTAATAATTTTCCAAACACTTTTAAGAGGAGGGTCACCGAATTTTACCATTGCAAGTGCACTATCCGAAGTAATAAACAGAGATGCGGCGCAAATAAGAGAAACACCAAGAGCAATATTCCCCGCAAAAAACGCCTGAAAGCCTCTGTTAATAACAAGAATAAAGGAAAGCAAAAGAACAAAGCAATACGGAATAATGCGCCTTTCACCTTTTCTGAAATGAATTTTATTTATTTTAAGTATCAGCACAGACATTACGGCAACACCTGCAACCAAGAGAGCATTAAACTTATAATCGAACCTTTCGGCAGGTTTGCAGACGAACAAATAGCAATAAATGTAGAAAAAATGATTTATCGCAAAAGCAAGCACACCGACAAAGAAATACTTTGAATTCTTATAATCCAGCAGAAAATCGCCGATAACACCGAAAGCAAGACCCGAAACAATCAGAACCGAATACAGGGAAGCATTGACACAAATCAACGCAAAAACACCTGTCAGCAAAAACATCAGGGATGAAATCATTTTTGCAAGCAAGCTATTATTTTTTAACACAGTAATTCTCCCTGTAAGCAACGGAGAAACACACGTTAAAAAAGCAAGCACAAAGGTAAGAATTCTAATCAACAAAACCGCCTCCGTTAGCAAAACATCAACAAAACTTCAATAAATCGTTAACATTATAACACATCGTTCGGTATCATTCAATTAAAATATATATTAATGTTTCCTTGAAAAATATCGGCGTGTATGATATTATAACCTCATACTTTATATCATAGGAGAAGTAATATGAGAAAAAACACTCTTCATTTCGGCGAATTCAAGCAGTATGACAAGGTCTTTCTTACCGCTGAGTACGGTATCGAATGCGAAAGCGTGACATCCGTTGCTTTTGACGGCGAAACTCTCTATATCGCTCAGCCGGATTCCCTTATTGAATATGCAAACGGCAAAACAAAAAAAATCAACGCCCGTGTTTCAAAGCTGTTTTCAAGAAACGGCAAGCTTTACGCAGCTGTAAACAACTCGCTTGCCGAAGTTAAAAAGGGCAAGGTTAAAGTAATTGCCGAATTCGATGCCCCCGTTGTTGATATCAGCATTGCGCTCGACGGTTCAGTTTGGCTTATTACCGAAGAAAATCTTTACCTCATGGAAAACGAAGAATTCAAAAGAATCGTTGACCTTCCCGGTGATACGGTATGCCTTGCAGCGCACGATAACAAGTCCAAATACGGCGAAACCGTATATGTAGGCTCGCTTTCAGAGGGTCTTTTGTCCATGAAGGGCAAGCGCCGCCATTGGGCAGAGCTTCTTCCAAGCGTTACAGGCGCACTCAGCCAGAAAATCAACTGCATTGCCATTGACGGACTCGGTCACCTTTGGGTAGGCTCAGACAACGGGCTGAATATTTATGACGGCAGAAGCTACTGGTTTAACGGCAACGATTTTTATTCAGTACCTGACGGCTCATTCAACGATATGTTCTTTGCCGCTGACGGCAAAAAATACTTTGCTACCGATACAGGTATCAAAGTCGGATCGTAGCCATGTCGTTCTGTGAGCCAA
>JAZSIQ010000060.1:0-2096 GCA_045533875.1 Acutalibacteraceae bacterium
GCTTATTGCGGCTGACTGTTCAGCTTATGCTTACGGCAACTTTCACAATGATTTTATACGAAACCATATTACTCTCATCGGTTGTCCCAAGCTTGACTCCGCTGATTACAGCGAAAAGCTCACTCAGATTATCAGAAACAACAACATTAAAAGTGTCAAGGTAGTTCGCATGGAGGTTCCCTGCTGCGGTGGTATTGAGAACGCCGTAAAGAACGCCTTGAAGACAAGCGGCAAATTTATCCCGTGGCAGGTTGTCACAATCTCCACAGACGGGAAAATTATAAATTAAACCAATTGGAGGAAAAAGAAAATGAATATCACTAAAGATATACGTTATATCGGTGTCGATGACCATCAGGTTGACCTTTTTGAAGGACAGTATGACGTACCTAACGGAATGGCTTATAATTCCTATATTATTATGGATGAAAAGATTGCCGTTCTTGATACCGTTGATGCAAACTTCACTCACGAATGGATGGATAACATTCAGAATACTCTCGGTGAAAGAAAGCCCGATTATCTGATTATTCAACACATGGAGCCTGACCATTCTGCCAACATTGCGAATTTTGTCAAGGCTTATCCCCATGTTAAAATTATCGCTTCGGAAAAAGCTTTCAGAATGATGAAGAACTTTTTCGGTACTGACTTCGGCGATAATAAGATTGTTGTTGCGGAGGGTGACACTCTTTGCCTTGGCAAGCATAACCTCACTTTCATTGCCGCACCTATGGTTCATTGGCCTGAGGTTATGGTTACTTATGACAGAACTGATCAGGTTCTCTTCTCCGCTGACGGCTTCGGCAAATTCGGTGCTCTTGATGTGGAAGAAGATTGGGCATGTGAGGCAAGAAGATATTATTTCGGCATTGTAGGCAAATACGGTGTTCAGGTACAGAATCTTCTTAAGAAAGCATCTGGCTTTGATATCCGGATCATCTGTCCCCTCCACGGCCCGGTACTTAAAGAAAACCTCGGCTATTATCTCGGCCTTTACAACACCTGGTCAAGCTATCAACCTGAGGAAGAAGGCATCATGATTGCATATACCTCGATTTACGGTAACACAAAGAAGGCTGTTATGCTTCTTGCCGATAAGCTTCGCTCCTACGGCTGCCCAAAGGTTGTTATCAATGACCTTGCAAGATGCGATATGGCTGAAGCTGTTGAGGATGCTTTCCGTTACAGTAAGCTTGTTCTTGCCACAACAACCTATAATGCAGAAATCTTCCCCTATATGCGTGAATTTATAAATCATCTGACAGAGCGTGGTTATAAAAACCGTACTGTAGGCTTTATAGAAAACGGCAGCTGGGCACCCCTTGCCGCAAAGGTTATGAAAAGTATGCTTGAAAAGAGTAAAAACCTTATCTATGCCGATACAACCGTCAGTATCCTGCCGGCTCTTAACGATGAGAGCAAGGCTCAGGTTGACTCCCTTGCAAAAGAGCTTTGCATGAACTATCTCGCTCAGGGTGATGATACGGCAGATAAAAATGACCTTACGGCACTTTTCAACATCGGATACGGCCTTTATGTTGTCACCTCCAACGACGGTAAAAGGGATAACGGTCTTATTGTCAATACCGTAACCCAGGTTACAAACACACCCAACAGAATTGCTGTGACAATAAATAAGGATAACTACTCCCACCACATTATCAAGCAGACCGGGAAGATGAATGTCAACTGCCTGGATACCTCCGCCCCCTTCTCCCTGTTCCAGAACTTCGGCTTCCAGAGCGGCCGCAACCCGCCCAAGTATGCCAACATGGATGTGCTGCGCTCCGACAACGGCCTGGTGTTCCTGCCCCGCCACATCAACTCCTTCATGTCCCTGGATGTGGAGCAGTATGTGGATCTTGGCACCCACGGCATGTTCATCTGCGCCGTGTCCGAGGCCCGAGTCATCTCCGACACCGAGACCATGACCTACACCTACTACATGAACAGCGTTAAGCCCAAGCCCGAGACCGAGGGCAAGAAGGGCTTCGTGTGCAAGATCTGCGGCTGGGTCTACGAGGGCGATACCCTGCCCGACGATATCTCCTGCCCCCTGTGCAAGCACGGCGCCGCCGACTATGACCCCATCG
>JAZSIQ010000133.1:0-6800 GCA_045533875.1 Acutalibacteraceae bacterium
TCCGTGTATGAATACTCGCTGCCGTCAAGTGCCTCGATAACTGTGAATTCATCGCCTGCGGTGATTTCCAGCTTCGTAAATTCAGACATTGAAGGAATTGCTTCGTGCTCGATTATGCCGAGAAGCTCGTTATTAAAAAGAGTGGGCAGGGTATCGTCAACAAGATAAACCGAATCCGAAGCAGAGGTTTTGAAGTAGTAAGCGCCTGCGGCAGAAGAGTAATTGCCGATATAGTATTCCGTACTGTTGCCATCGGAAAGCTGCATTACCGCCTTGTACGCGGGGGGCTCAAGTCCGTACTGAGCCAAGTCATCCGCAGTTTCGCTTACAAGTCTTGAAGCCGTAACCTCGCTTACCGCCTTGAGGATTTCCTCGGGATAGGTCTGGTCAACAGGGAAGCCGCTGTCCTCAATATATTGCCATTCGTTTTCGTTGAGAATGAGGTTAATCTCGGTGTTGCTGTTTTTCCAGCTTAAAGAGGTTATTTCAGATGAATCAAGAGAGGCGGCAATTATAAGCTCCGCCTGTGTTTCATCCTGCCCGTCTTTTGCCGAATCAAAATGCTTTATGGCCGCATAGCCTCCGATTAAAACCGCAAGCACAAGTATAAGGATAAGCAGTTTAACGGATTTTTTCATCAGCGTTTTCTCCTTTTAATGAAGATTACAAAGCCTGCAACAAGGAGAATTGCGGGGATGATGAAAATAAAGAGAATCTGCAGGATGTTTGCAGAGGCTTCGTCAACAGTGAGGGACTCAATCTGCATGCTTTTTGCAGGGATGCTGAGTGATGCTTCCTTTTCGGTAAGCCAGCCGAAGGAGTTGACGAAAACCATGGAGTTTGCGCCGGTAACGTCATATTCGGCGCTCATGAATGTGCTTGAAGGGAAGTATACAAGCATACCGGGAGCGTCAGCGTTTACGGAGGAATCTGTTGCCGCAAAACCGAGACCGAAGCCGAGCTCAGGGGCAGGAATATCGTTTTCGCCGGCTTCAAGGCTTTCCTTTGCTTCAAAGTCAACTGCGGAATATGCCTTGTCAGAGGATGAAAGAAGAGTGTAAACCGAAACACCGTCACGCTTTTCTTCAGCAAGAGTTGCAGCCTGAGTACCGGGGAGAAGTACATCGTAATTTTCCATGCCGCTCATAATTTCATGGGTGCCGAAATCGGGCAGAAGGAATGTGTAATACATATAGCACATGCTTGTGTCTGTTTCAACCACGGTGCCGTCAACGGGCAGGATTCCGTAGTACTCAATGAATGAGTAAAGGTTGGGGTGACTTTCCTTGGTTACATTGTCTGTGGTGAGGAAAATCTTGCCGGAGTTTGCAATGTAATCCTCAAGCAGTTTTACATCGTTTTCTGAAAAGTCGGAAGCGGGGGAAATGATTGCCACACAGTCCGCTTCTTCGGGGATGCCCTCAGAACCGAGAAGGCTGAATTTTTCGGTAAGGTAGTTTGCGCTTGAAAGTGCGGAGGCAAAAGAAGCTTCAAGCTCAGCTTCGCCGTGACCGGTTACAAAGTAAACAAGGGGAAGATTGTCGTTTGTAACGTAGTCGATTGCGTTTGTAAGAGCATTTTCACCCTTGAATGCCGTGGTCTGGTATGAATATGATGAGTAATCCATCTGATAATCATACATATCGTTATAGCTTACGCATTTTGAACGCTCGCCGTTTACAACAATAAGGCTGTTGTCTGTGAGCTCCTCATCGGTGTATTTTGAGGTGAAAGCAGGATTTACCACGGGGTCAACGGCTTTTACCGTGATTTTATCAGAGAGTTCATCATACTGCTCAATCAGGTTGGTGATGTAGGAGTCTTCATTGCCTTCCTGACATACATGGTATACGGTGATGTCGCTGTCAACTGTGCTTAAATAATCCACGGTCTGGGAACTGACGGAAAAAGTATCGTCAAGAGTGAGGTCAAAGCTTGTGTATTCGGAGGGCAGGGCAGAAATTATAAGATTTGCAACAATGATTATTACAAGAACTACTGCCGAAACAGCAAGGCTGAAGCCGCCTGCTTTTGATGCCTTTGAAGAGAAAGCAGCTTTTATACTGAGCTGCTGTGCATTTTTGTTCTTTTTCATCATGCCCACCTCCTTTTTTCAAGTGAAACAACGCTCATGTGATTGAACAAAACGATAACGCTCAGGAACATTACAACAGTTCCGAGGTCAAACAGACCGTAGACCATGTTGTAGAATCCGTCAAAAAGAGCAAGCTTGTTGAGTACATCGGGAGCAACACCCTCAAGGAGTGAAGCGTCAATGAGGAAAACCGCAAGCAAAGCTGCAAGCAGAACAATTGCTACGATTTCTGCAAGGAGCTTGTTTTTGGTGAGGTAATTGACAATAAGTGCAAGTACAATTATTACAGCCATCAGGCAGATGCAGGAAGCAAAGCCTGAGCCTGAAACAAAGCCTGAAAGGTTGGAGATGAAATAATTGATGAATACAACTATAAACGAAATGATGGCGGCGAGAATCTGATTCTCGGTAAGCGAGGAGACAAACATACACACGGCAATGAGTGCTGCGCCGAGAAGGAAGAAAGCCAGAAGGGAAACAAAAACAATTTTGAAATTGATGTTTCCGTAAAGAGAAAGGATAAAGGGATAAATGCCTGTTATTGCGCAGGGGACTGCGAGCACGGTGATTGCGGCGAGGTATTTACCTGCAACAATGGAGGTCATTTTTAAGGGTAAACAATAAAGAAGCTGTTCTGTTTTCTGCTTTCTTTCCTCTGCAAAAATTCTCATGGTGAGAATGGGGATAAGGATGAGATAAATGAATGAAACTGCGCCGTAAACATACTCATAAGTTGCGTATTGATAGGAAAGATTGTAAATCATGGTGTAAATGCCCGTGGTTACAAGCAGCACTGCCATGAAAACATAAGCAATAGGTCCTGTGAAATAGCTTTTGAGTTCTTTTCTGTAAATTGCACTCATGCTTCTTCATCCTCCTTTTCTTCAGCGGTAACTTCGGTGTTTTCATCTGTATCCTGTGCGGCGGGTTCTGCTTCGCCCGTTAAAACGCCGATGTTTTCGCTTGTTACCTCAAGGAAAATATCCTCAAGGCTTGCCTTGACGGTGTTCATGGAAAGCATAAGAGCTCCGCTTTCTACGATTTTTTCGGCAACAGTCTGCCTGATATCCTCATTGCTCGGGATGTGCAGGAAGAGCTTTGTAGTGCCGTCGTCAGCACTGTCGTCAATTTCAATCTTTGAAATTTCATCAATTCCGGCAAGCGAGCTTGCGCAAGCCTGTGCATCGCCTGAGATAACAAGCTCGGTAACCGTTTCGGGATTGAATTTCTTTATAAGGTTTTCTGCTGTATCGGATGCAACAAGCTTTCCGTTTGAAATAATAAGAATTTCATCGCAGATTTCGCTTACTTCGGGCAGAATGTGGCTGCTGAGGATGACTGTATGTTCCTTGCTCAGCTCTCTTATAAGCGCACGGATTTCAACAATCTGAATGGGGTCAAGTCCGACTGTGGGCTCGTCAAGTATAATTACCTTGGGGTTGCCTAGAATTGCCTGAGCAATACCTACTCTCTGCTTGTAGCCCTTTGAAAGGTTTTTGATGAGCCTTGAGCGAACATCAAAAATATCCGTTTTTTCCATTACGGATACAACGGCAGATGAAAGCTCCGATTTTTTGAGTCCTTTTGCTCTGCCCACAAAAGTGAGAAACTCAAGGGGAGTCATATCTGTGTAAAGAGGAGGGATTTCGGGCAGATAGCCAATGCATTTTTTTGCGCCGATGGGGTCGTCAAAAATATCGTGCCCGTTAACAGTTACCGTGCCCGATGTTGCGGAAAGGCAGCCTGTTATGATATTCATGGTTGTGCTTTTGCCTGCACCGTTAGGTCCGAGAAATCCGTAAATTTTACCTGCTTCAACGGTAAAGCTGATGTCATTTACGGCAACCACATCGCCGTAATTTTTTGTAAGATTTTTAACTTCAATCAAAACAATTCCTCCATTCGGTTGAAACTGATTTTATATTACAACTGATTTTAAATTATATCATAAACAAAATATAAAGTAAAGATTAACAATCTGTAAATTAAGAATCGCTTTAAAGTCAAATTTAAATCAAGATAAAAAGCTGTGTGAAAGAGGAGAGGAGCGGGGACGGTTGCAGTTGACATTAAAATAAAATCAATGTATACTGAACTGTAATATTATTGGCTTTTGAAATGGGGTATGCAGTATGTTTAAAAGAATACTGAGTATTTTACTGTGTATTTGCGCTGTGCTGTCTGTGTGCGCCGTGATGCCTGCATCAGCGCAGGAAACTCACAGCTTTACTCAAAACGATATGCTTACAACAAACGGCAGAAAAATAGTCAACCAAAGCGGTCAAAAAGTAACCGTTAAGGGCGTTAATCTCGGCGGTTGGCTTGTGCAGGAAAGCTGGATGTGCCCCGTTAATTCGAGCGAGGACAATCTTACCACATTCAACATCCTTGCAGAACGTTTCGGCGCAGACGGTGCGTATGAGCTGATAAACCGTTACCAGGATAACTGGATTACAGCGGATGACCTTGATGCTATTGCTCGCCTTGGCTATAACTGTGTCAGAGTTCCGTTCTGGTACAGGAATTTTTACAGCGATGAGCAGGGAACAAAAATTCTTGATGAAAACGGCGAGTGGGATTTCAGCCGCCTTGATTGGATCGTTTCCGAATGCTCAGAGCGAGGTCTTTATGTGATTCTTGATTTCCACGGTGCTCAGGGCTCTCAGAATGCGGCGCAGCATTCCGGCACAAGCGGAGTTTATGAGTTGTATTCAGATTCTGAATACGGCGAGCTTTGCAGAAAGCTTACAGCCGAGCTGTGGCGTTACATTGCAAAAAGATATAAGGGTAATCCTGCGGTTGCGATGTTTGATTTGCTTAACGAGCCTATGGGAGATGTTGATGGCATAAGTACAAGACAGAAGGATAAGTATATTGCTGAAATGTACGATTATCTTTACGACGCTGTGCGTGAGGAGGACCCTGACCGTATCATCACCATGTGCGGAATATGGAGAATAAGCAATCTTCCTTTGCCTTCTCAAAAGGGGTGGGAGAATGTTGTTTATCAGCTCCACCTTTACGATTCTGCTAATATCGGGTATTTCTTCATATCGCTTGTAACCCGCTTGTATCCCTCGGCAGTTCCCGTTTTAATCGGCGAGTTCAAGCCTATGGGTGCGGCAACATGGGACGGTGTTCTCAGGATTTTTAATTTCTTCGGATTTTCGTGGACTACCTGGAGTTATAAAGGAGCAGGCAACGGTGCCGATAAGTCCGATTGGTTTGTTTACGGCTCATCAGATGCCGAAAGAGCTGATGTGAAAAACGATTCCTATGAAGAAATAGAACGCAAATGGGGCGAAAACCTTCGTACGGACAAAAGCTTCAGATATACGGGGCTTGCCGATACTGTCTGTAAATATTTTTAAAGGAGAAAAAATATGAAAACCGTAAAGAAAATTTCTGCGCTTGTTTTATGCGTGACGATACTTGTGCTCTCTCTTGCCTCCTGCTCGTCAAACGGCATTGATGTAAACAACACCGTTGTTCTTTCGGGTAAGGTTACGGATATGAAAGGCAACCCCGCAAGCGGCAGATTTATTGTATTCTATTCCGATTACAAAACCCTTAAATGTGAAATTGCCGAGGACGGCAGTTATTCGGTTGACGGTATTATTCTGAATGATACATCGGCTGTTGTGATAGAGGATTCAATCGGCAATATTTACAATGAAATTACATATTTTTCGCTTATTGAAGGGGAAGGAACAGGCTTTTCGGGCAAAAACGGCAACCATGTTTCCGGCTATATAAATATTTATGCCGATAAGGATGCGGAAACTCTTTATATTGATTTTGAACGCGGAGCGGACGATTATATCAACTGCTCTTATGCATCTGAAACACCTAAAGATTAACAAAAAAAACGGCTGACCGTAAAAGTCAGCCGTTTTTGCTTAAATGCTGATTATGCCGTTGAATTCTTCCAGTTTAACCGGTATTTCAATTGAGCCGAGGTAATTCGGCGCTATGCTGCCGGAAGGGAATATTACGGTGAGTGTTTCACCGTCAATAGTCCAGAAAAATTCGTGAGAATTAATTGAAGCAAGAGCATCATCCGTTGATACATCGGTAATTTCAGCGTTTTTCTCCCTTTGTGCAAGCAACGCTGTAACGGTTTCGGCAAGCTTTGCATCAAGGGCTGCGGTATCGTTTGTTAAATCCTCAAGCCTGAGCTTTTCACCGCTTTCTCTCAAAAAGCAAAGTCCGGATTTATACTCGTAATCGCTTATTGCGCACGCCTCGTGAATGTAGGAATCCACGCTGAATGAGATGATCTTATCGTCTGAATACAGATTTGTTATTGCTACTGATATTTCAGCGTTACTGAAATAATCAAGCCCATCTGCTTTGTAGCTTTCGTATTCTCCGATATAGTCCTTTTCGGGGGAAAGAATTTTGTTTGCTTCCTGCTCGAAATAGGTGTTGATTTTTTCTTGTGATGCTTTGTTATCGTTTATCGTAATTTCGGGATAGACTACCGAGGCTTTATACACAAGTGTACCGTCATCTGCGGATATTTCAGCTTCTTTGGCGGTGCTGCTGTAAGTGATGCTTTCCAAATCCGTGCCTTCTTGAGGCTGAGTGCCTGCGCCGCAGGAACAAAGTGATATAATCATAAATACGACCGTGCATAATATTAATGTTTTTCTCATGACTTGCCTCCGCTCAGGTTATACTTGAATCAAGTCGGATCGTAGCC
>JAZSIQ010000208.1:0-3524 GCA_045533875.1 Acutalibacteraceae bacterium
ATACCCCATCCGAAGCACATGGTAATCATACTTATTGCCAGAAAAGCAATTATGCTCTTGGTTTCCATATCAAAAACCCTTTCTTTAAAATTCTTTATCTTTCAACACGTACAACTGCGTAGCCTATTTTTTTGCGTGCGCAGGTATATACCATGTGAAGAAGGTTGCCCTCTGCAACGATTGAGGGATATGAAAATTCCGTAGCGGGCTTTGTTTCAAGTTCAATGCGTACGGGATATGTAGCACCGTTATCCTCGGAGAGGAAAAGGCAAAGAGGAGTACGGTCACCCCAGTTTTCACTTACGGGGTTGCAGATAAGACCTAAAACTCCGCAGTCGGTCATTGCTGCACCGATGCCGCTGTTATTGTTGGGCATATCGGTAGGACGGGCAACGGACCAGGTGCGTCCGAAATCTGTTGATTCACTGCGATAAACCCAATTGAGGTTTGTACGGGCAAGCATATAAACTCTGCCGTCGTGTGCCTGATCTTCCCATATTGCGGGCTGAATAAGACCTTCGCCGTCTTTTGGGAGTTCTTCCTTGCGGTTGCAGATTGTGCCGTCAGGCAGCTCAAATGCAACGGGAGCGGAAAGTTTCCAGGTTTCGCCGTTGTCGGCGCTGTAGTCCGTCCAGGATTCCCAACGGTCACACAAATCCTCGGTTGAACCGGGGGCAAGAAGTGCACCGTTTGAAAGTCTTATCATCTGATTTTTAACGGGTCCTCGTCCGCCGATATCGCCGGGCACGAGCTCAACGGGTGTTGACCAGGTCTTGCCGCCGTCGGTGGAAACGGATTTCATCGAGTACCAATGTCCCTCGTCAATACCGCTTTTATAAATCAATGTAAGAACTCCGTCCTCTGCAAAGAGGGTGGGATTCCAGTCCGCCTCGCCGTCATCGGGGGTTATGGGAGCAGGAACGCTCCATTCGCCGTCACGCTTTGCAAACCAGATGCGGACATTGGGATTCTTTTCCTTAATTCCGCCGAACCATGCAGCGGTGGGTTTGCCGTTGCAGATTGCTACCGTTGCGGCGTGGCATTCGCCTGTTTCTTCGTTGATACCTTCTGTTGAAAGGTATTCCTGATATAAAAGTTCAGCTTTAATCATTTATCAATGCCTCCCAGTCTGAAATTACTGTGTCTGCGACAAAGCGGGGTGCTTCCTCGCCGAGGTTATAATAATAAAGGATATGCACTTCGTTATTGAAAAACGCAATGCGGGGATAGCCGATGTCTGTGTTGACGGCATCGGTGCGCAGAGCCTTTGGCTCGCTCCAGGTTTTGCCGTCACGGGTAGTTGTGATAAAAAGTCCGTGAGGTGACTGCCTGCGGAAGAAGGCAAGCAATACCGTGCCGTCAGGCAGAGTGCACAGCGCAGGAGGACTGCCGCCGCTCATGTCGTTTCCAACGTATGTGAGCTTTGTTTCATAATCCCATGTTTTGCCTTCATCGTTGCTCAGATACACATCCAGCTGCGTGAATCCGGGCTCGTTTTCGCTGGCATATCTTCCTATTCCGAGCAGAGAACCGTCCGGAAGCCTTGCGATTGCAGGCATGATTCTGAAATCTCCCTCGGGAGGGTCCTCGCCCATCATGCCAAGCTTTTCCCATTTGCCGTCAAAGGTAAGCTTTGCCGCAAAGGTGTTGCCTTCGAGACCGTCCGCTTTAACACCGGTCATGGCAAGAAGAAAGTATCCGTCGCAAACTATGTAGTCTGTTCTGGCGGCAACGCCTACCAGACCGAAATCGGGGATATAAAACGGACCCTGCCAGCTTTTACCCTTGTCATTGGTAACCATAAGCTGAGTGAAAACGTTGCCGTCCCAGCCCGAAGGCATAAGATAAAGACCGCTTTCGGGGGTAAGAAGGTCGGCAGGTACGTCGGGAAGTCGGGTTTTGTTCTCATAGTCTATTGCAGGGATTTCGGGGAATTCGTGAACCCAGCCTGTTTCGGGGCGGAATCTTGCGAACATCCTTATTGTGGGAATTGTTCTGTCAAGTGCGTGCACATCGGGTCCGTTATAATGATGAATTCCTTTTTCGAAGCCTACAAGCAATTCGTCATCAAATTTCCAGATACCGTGATTGGCGGGCCAACCGAAAAAGCTGGGCTCGTCAAAAGCAACGGTAATATGTGTAACTTTCATGCATTTTCTCCCTTCTTTGCTTTTACTCCTCAGAGTGAAAGCTTCGTGCAATCAGCAGCCGTGACGCTCCTTGTAAATACGGATAACCTCCTGAAGGTCCTCCTCGGTGTCAACGCTTACTGCTTCATACTGAGCGGGAGCGGGAACAATTTTGATTTTGTAGCCGTGCTCCAGAACCTTAAGCTGCTCAAGTGACTCTGCCTCTGAAAGGGGAGTGGGGGCGAGCTTTGTATAGGTGTTGAGGAATTCGTGAGTGTATGCGTAAATTCCTACGTGCTCAAAATATTTTGCTGCCTCGGCATGACGGGGATAGGGAATGGGGGAGCGTGAGAAATAAATTGCATTGCCGTTAACGTCGGTTACTACCTTAACAACCGTGTTGTTGAGAACGTAGTCACCTTCAATCGGAACGCTGCCTGTTGCCATAACGCAGTCGGGGCTGTTGATAAGAGCTGTGCCGATATCGTCGATAATTTCGGGGGGAACAAGAGGCTCGTCACCCTGGATGTTGATAACGTAGTCGCAGTCATAATTACTTGCAGCCTCTGCCACACGGTCAGAGCCTGTGGGGTGGTTTACGCTTGTCATAACAGCCTCGCCGCCGAAAGCGATAACCGCATCGTAAACACGCTGGTCATCGGTTGCAACAACAACCTTGTCAAGAACCTTTGACTTGCTTGCATTTTCGTAAACGTGCTGAATCATGGGCTTGCCGCAGATATCCTTGAGGGGCTTGCCGGGAAGACGTGATGAACCGTAACGGGCAGGAATAACACCTAAAACTTTAGCACTCATATTTAAAATCTCCTTATTATTCAAAAATCAGAAACTGTACTTGTCATGAAGAGCATTGCGCATCTTGGTGAGCGAGAAGGGCTTGACTTCTTCAACGATGCGTTCACGCATTGCGGCACCCTCTTCGGTATTCTGAGGAGCGGAGGAGAAATCAAGAGATATGCCGAGTTCGTTGCAGATACGGTCAACGAAAATGGGCCAGAGCTCACCGATATCGCCGATAACGGGGATGCTGTTTTCAAGACGGGTGAATGCGGACATTTCCATACGGAAAGGAATCTTTGTAAGCTTTGTCTTGGGAAGACCTTCGTTGATTGCCTTCTGAATAAGCTCGCTCTGCTTGTTGAGATCCCATGAACGCTTGAGGTTTTCATCAAGGTCAAAGCGGATGAGAGTTTTATCCTTAAGGCTGTATGTGGGCATACCGTTCATTGCTCCCCAGATACCGTGACCTGTGTATGTTTCAAAGGGACCGTCGTGAATTTCCTGTGTAAGAGCAACTGCAGACTCGATAATTACATCTGCATCAGACAGCATTTTTGCAATACGCTTGCAGCGCTGACTTACGGGGATACTGTC
>JAZSIQ010000105.1:0-14651 GCA_045533875.1 Acutalibacteraceae bacterium
GAACCGCACGGCCCTGTAAACCCTATCCGAAGCAACATCGGCAGGAGGAGGGGAGAAATCCCCGGCGCTTGCTCGGCGATACTCCGAAGGATGGCTAAAGCCCTGTGGCAACACATGGCGTAGAAAGATGATTGCCTTAAACGACAGAACTCGGCTTACAGTCCCACTCGTGCTTATTTTTTGCATTGAGAACTTTGATATGAATGACGAACTTGAAATAATCGAAGGGCTTGTGGAGTCCGTAACATATCAGAATACAGAAACAGGCTACACCGTGCTGGATTTTTCAACCGGCGACGGTGAGCTTTTTACTGCCGTGGGCACTATGCTGTCCCTTGCCGCAGGCGAGAAGGTGCGTCTTCACGGTAACTGGACGGTTCACGCAAGCTACGGCAAGCAATTCAAGGTTGAAAGCTTCGAATGGGAGAGACCGAAAACCGTTGAGGATCAGTACAACTACCTCGCTTCAGGTGCAATCAAAGGCATCCGTGAAGGTATAGCACGCAGGCTTGTTGAAGAATTCGGCGAAGCAACCTTTGATGTGCTCGAGAACGATCCTGAGCGTCTTGCAAAAATCAAGGGGATTTCAAAGGAACGTGCCAAGGAAATTTCCGTTCTGTTTAAAGAACAGTTTGCTGTGCGTGAAATACTCATAGCTCTTGAAAAATACTCCATGACCGCAACGGAATGCCTCAAGCTCTACAATGTGCTCGGTGCAAGAGCGGTTGATCATATCGAAAGAAATCCTTATATCCTTTGCGATGAAAGAATAGGGATTGGCTTTGAACGTGCGGAAACGATTGCTTCAAAGCTTCCGCAGCAGCCCGATAAAGGCTACAGAATTCCTGCCGGTATTCTGTATGTTATACGCCGTAACCTTATGAACGGGCATACATGCTTGCCAAAGGAAAAGCTTATTCCTCCTTGCTGCGACCTTTTGCAGGAGGAATTTGCCGAAGTGGAAGCGGCGATAGATGAAATGATTACAAAAAAACAGCTTGTTGCCGAGAATCTTTACGGCAGGGATTTTGTTTTTTTGCCCGAAATGTATAAAGCTGAGCTTTCGGCGGCAAGGAATCTGTTGTTCTTCAAAAGATTTCCGCCGTCAGGTGCCCGTGTGACTGATGAGGATATTCAGAAAGCGGAGGTTATAGGCGGAATTTGTTATAATGAAAAACAGAAAACCGCAATTAAAACAGCCGTTGAGCAGGGATTGCTCATTCTTACAGGCGGTCCCGGCACGGGTAAAACAACCACCTTGCGTGCCATTCTCCGACTTTTTGAGCTGGAGGGTCTGGAGGTTGCGCTTGCCGCACCTACGGGAAGAGCGGCAAAAAGAATGAGCGAACTTACGGGCAGGGAGGCCAAAACCATTCACAGGCTTCTTGAGGTTGAGTGGGATAAAAATGACCGCCCCGTATTTCAGCGCAATAAAAGAAATCCTATTGATGCAAATGCCGTAATAGTTGATGAGCTTTCTATGGTTGATATCAGCGTGTTTTCGAGCTTCCTTGAGGCGCTGCCGATTGGCTGCAGGCTTGTTATGGTAGGCGATTATGACCAGTTACCGCCCGTAGGACCGGGCAATGTGCTTCATGATTTGATAGAATCGGGAATAATGCCCATTGTAAAGCTTGATGAAGTTTTCCGTCAGGCAATGGAAAGTCTTATAGTCACCAATGCGCATAAAATAGTAAACGGCGAAATGCCCGATATATCAAGGCACGATAAGGACTTTTTCTTTATGGAAAGGCCGTATCCTGCCGATGCCGCATCGACGGTTGGCGAGCTTTGTGCAAAGCGCCTGCCCGATGCGTACAAGTATACGCCCATTGAGGATATTCAGGTTATCTGCCCGTCAAGGCTGGGCGAAACGGGCACAAAAAGCCTTAATAAAATGCTTCAGCAGCTTCTCAATCCTGCAAGGAAGGATAAAAAGGAACATCGCTTCGGGGACAGAATCTTCCGTGAAGGCGACAAGCTGATGCAGATTAAAAATAATTACGATATCTGCTGGGAAAGCAAAACGGATTCTCAGGAGGGTATGGGAGTTTTTAACGGAGATATAGGAGTGCTCGAAAAGCTCGACCTTGCAGCAGGTGCAATGGAAATTAGATTTGATGACAGAGTTGCTCAGTATCCGTTTGAATTTTCCGTACAGCTTGAGCACGCTTATGCCGTTACCGTTCATAAAAGCCAGGGCAGCGAATTTAAAGCAGTTATAATTCCCATGACGGGAATTCTTGATAAGCTCGCTTACAGAAACCTGCTTTATACGGCAGTAACCCGTGCGAGGGAGCTGCTTATAATTGTAGGCAGCAGAGGTCAGCTTTACAGAATGGTTGAGAATAACGTTAAAGCTAAAAGATATTCGGCGCTAAAAAGCTTTTTGCTTACGGAGGGCGGCGATGCTTTCTGATTTTATTTCACGTTTTTTAAGTGCGTTTTTTCCTGAAAGGTGCGTGTTTTGCGGCAGGGTGAATCATCTTGAGAATTCGGTTTGTGCGGATTGTTCTGAAAACGCAGAGAGGATTGAAAAGCCTGTGTGCCCGAAGTGCGGCAGAGGGGTTAAAAACTGCGATTGCCGCCGCAGAGAGCGTTATTTTTCAGCTCTTTGCGCTCCGTTTTATTTTGAAGGTGTTGTAAGAAGAGGTGTTCACCGCTTCAAATTCAGAAATGCCGTAAGAAGTGCGGAGGCATTCAGTCTTATGATTGCCGATTGTGTCAGGGAGAATTATCCCGACGTAAGCTTTGATTGCGTAATCAGTGTGCCGATGATTAAGACGGACATTAAAACACGAGGCTATGACCAGTGTGCAATTCTTTCACAGGGTGTTGCAAATCATCTCGGTTTGGTGTATGATGGCACCATCCTTGAAAAAATATATAAAACAAAAAGTCAGCACAGTCTTAAAGCAATAATGCGAACAGGTAACCTTACGGGTGTTTTCTCGGTAACGGATGCAAGCAAGGTGGAGGGTAAAACTCTGCTTTTGTGCGACGATGTTTCCACCTCGGGCGAAACACTCAACGAGTGTTCAAAAATGCTGTACCTTGCAGGCGCGAAAAAGGTTTATTGCGCTGTGCTTGCGCTTGCAAAATAATAAATTGAACAAATAAAAAACTGAACGAAAGGCGGTGAAACAGTGCTCGGTATCAATATCGGAATAGATTTGGGAACAACATCAATAGTGGTTTATGTTGAGGGCAGGGGCATTGTTTTGGCTGAGCCTTCCGTGGCGGCTTATGATGTAAAGAGCGGCAGACTTATCGCCGTAGGCAAAAAGGCATACGAAATGGTGGGCAAAACTCCCGATTCAATAAGAGTGGTAAAGCCCATGAGAAACGGAGTTGTGTCTGATTTTACCGCTACCCGTCATATTCTGCGTTATTTCCTTCAGAAGATTTGTAAAAACATGGTGTTCAAACCCAATATTGTGGTTTGCGTGCCGTCAACGGTCACCAATCTTGAAAAAAGAACAATACTTGACCTTATAACTTCTTCAGGTGCGGGCAAGGCGTGCCTTATTGAAGAGCCGCTTGCGGCGGCATTGGGCGCAGGGCTTGAGAGTAACCGTCCTGTAGGTACAATGGTTGTTGATATCGGCGGCGGCACTACAGATATAGCTGTAATGACAATGGGCAGCATATCCGTTTCCCGTTCAATAAAATCTGCAGGCAACGCATTTGATGAAGCAATAATGCGCCAGATAAGGCGTGAGCGTGGTGTCATAATCGGGGAGCGTACGGCGGAGAATATAAAACTTCGCATAGGCTGTGCGTATCTCAGAGAGGTTGAGCTCGGTCTTACCGTAAAAGGCAAGCATTTCATAACGGGAATGCCCGTGAGTATTGAGGTTACCTCCACGCAGGTTTATCTTGCCATGCGTCCGCATCTTGAGGCTATTGCGGAGGGAGTAAGAAGCGTGCTTGAGCTTACTCCGCCCGAGCTTGCTTCCGATATTTCCACAACCGGTATTTACCTTACGGGCGGCGGAGCTCTGCTTGAAGGAATTGATGCCATGATTCAGGAAAGAACGGGCGTGCGCACCTATGTTGCCGAGGATCCGCTTAACTGCGTTGCCCTGGGCACGGGAGTTGCGCTTGAGGATATGGATATCCTCACCGATAACGGCGGAGTTTTCAAAACAAGGGATGAAATAGGAGGTCTCAATTTTAATTCGGGTATATTTGAATAAGCAGTAAAAAACCGTTCCATACTCAATTTGTACTACATATTGAAGGGACGGTTTTTGTAATTGAAATATTCTTTTGAATCAACGGGTTTTCGTGTTTTACGGTTTGCGTCAGGTTTTTTTACTGCTTTACTTTTTGTTGTGTTGATTTCTTTGTTTACACTCAATGCACGCTGCGGCGAAGTGCGTGATTCGGTGGTGCGGCTTCATATTCTTGCAAATTCCGATACGCAGACAGACCAAAGAATAAAGCTTGCCGTAAGGGATGCCGTGCTCAACTGCTCTGCAACACTTTTTGACGGCAGCACAGATGTTGAAAATGCACGCATTGCGGTAGAAGAAAACAGAATGGCTATTGAAGATGCGGCAAACCGTGTGCTTACGGAAAACGGTGTTGACTATAAAGCGAAGCTCGTTTTTACCGAAGAATTTTTTGATACCCGTGAATACGACGGCTTCACGATGCCTGCAGGCAGATATAAAGCGGTTAAACTCATTCTCGGTGACGGTGCAGGTAAAAACTGGTGGTGCGTAATGTTTCCGCCGCTGTGTCTTCCTGCCGCAAGTGAAAGTGCTGATATTGATGTGTTCTTTTCGGGCAATGCACGGGTAATAGAGGGCTCACGGTATCAGATTCGCTTCAAAATAGTTGAAGTGTTTGAAAAAATTAAAAATTCAATTAATGCGTAAACATTAAAATCCGCCTTCCTTTACGGAAAGCGGATTTTAATTTTATTTTTTGCCGTTGTACTTTCTGCGGTTATCAGCAAAGAAATCCGTAAGCTGAGAGGCTCTGCTGAATTTCTCTGTGTAATGGAATTTGGTATGATCCATGGGCAAGAATTTGTAGACAAGCTTTTCTATTGCAAGCGGGCTTGCGTAGCGCTTATCACAAGCGGAGATTTCGTAGTCACATTCTCTTTTTTCAAGGCTGTCATAAAGCTCGTTTGCATTTGCAAAGCTGTGATTTTCGTTTGTTGCGACGCCTGAAAGAATGAACATATCACTATTAGGAGCAACCTTGAATGCTGCCGCACCTTCGGGAACATCGAAGGAATATTTGAAGATATAAAGCTGCTCTGCTGCCTTATCGCAATAGGGTGAGTGAGTATGGGTTGCGGTGAATGCAAGCTGATCCTTAGTAATATATCCCGTTTCGCCGAGAGCTACCAGATCCCATGCGCCTATTGCCTTGCGGCTGTCGGGAACAAGACGCTTTTCTTCGGTATCGCCGAAGTTGATGGTTAAGCCTGATTCATTGGTGCAAAGCACAAGCAGATGAAGCTTGGTGCAGTTTTCAGGCAGAGCAATCTCCTGGTTGTTGCACTGTACTGCATTTTTATTATTTTTACAAACTGGGAAATCAAGACCTGCAAAGCTGATTGCCTCGGGAAGAATCTCAGCGGGAATTGAGATGCGTTCCGCTGTGGTTGCAATATTGCGTTTTTCGTTTGTTGTGATAACGCATGCATTGAAAGGCAGGGTATTGAGTGCGGTCTGATTTACACTCTCTCCTGCAAATTCGCAGGGCTTGAGGGTGAGGGCGAATGTTTTAAGTGTGTTGGCTGCTATATCAAATACCAACTCGCCGTTTTCGACTGTTGCATCATTGAGATAATCTTCACAGCCGTTTAATTCCTCGGCTTTTTCTATACCTGAGCCTATACTGAAACGGACTCCCTCTTTTGCTTTTCCGTCACCTTCGTTGAAGCGGACAATGATTTTATCCGATTTTTCCGCGAGCTTGAGAGCTCTGAGCCATACTCCGCATTCGCTGATACCTGCAAAGGAGAAATCTTCTTTAATATTGCCGGCATGAATATCCGTTACAAAGGTATTCATGGGCTGATTGAAGCAGTTTGCGTAATACTGAGTTCCGTTTTCAACGGTATCGGCATGGGGATAAAGACCGAAGGAGAAACGGTTAAGACCTAAATCAAGCAGATGCTGGGCACATTCCCAACGGAAGCTTGATGCGGGGGTGTGGATGCAGGTGAGGCGAAGGATTGAGGATGAGGGCTTGTCCCAACCGGACCTTGAATCGCTGAATACGGAAACGCCGTATTTGCCGCTTTCGTCTGTAATATCAGCCCACATCTGAGCAGGTACTTCAAACTGCTTTTCCGTATTGGACGGTCTTGAAACGCTGCCGAGACCGATGTCGTATGAGGCATTGGGGTTTGATGCTTTGAGGTGGAAAACGGCTTTGAGCATGGATTTTGTTGAGCGCCAGTCAACTTCGTTGAAAACTCTTACAAATGCGGAGTTTTCATCAAGAATTACAAGCTGAGTGAATTCGGATTCACCTGCGGTTTTGGTAATGCGGTAAACCGCTCTTGCAGGTCCGTTTTCAACAAGCTCTATTTTTGCGTGGGCTGCAAATTCGCGCACGGGAGCGCTGATATCCTTGAATTTAACTTCCCATGAGGGCCAGTCTTTGCTGTAAACGTCGTCAAGCAGCGCAAGTCTTACGGGTGAAGCGAGAGCTTCTCTGGAGTTTGCTTTGTCATAAAGCTTGCAGATATCGCCGTTTGCGTTTAATTCAATTCTGATTTTTGAGTTTTCCGCCTTTCTTTCATCAGCAACAAGTGAGGATGAGAGAGCGCAGGGGGAGTCGCTGGGTCTTACGTCGTAAACCGCAAAGCCGATTGAAGGAGCGGTTGCGCTGAATGCTACCGTTAATTCATTGTTCGAAAGGGAAACGACCTGAGAATAAACCTCATTTGAATTCCTGTCATAAACCTTTACGTTCTTTTCGGGGCGGATCCACTTAATTTTTGCGCTTACCGTTTCGGTTCTTGCATCGCCCTGAACGGGATTGTTTACAATAACGGGGGTGCCTTTGCAGAATGAAGTGTCAATACAGGCGGTAACCGCATCAACTGCGGCGGTGTATTCGCCTGCAAAAACGTTCAGAGACTGAACATATTCGTTCCAGTTGAGTTTGTAGCATTCCTGGATGGATGTGCCTGTTATATCGTCATGGAACTGGTGAGCGATTACTCTTTTCCATGCTTTTTCAAGGGACTGACGGGGATATTTGTAGCCTCTGAGCCAGCCTGCGGTAACAGCGGCTCTTTCGGCGGCATCCGCAAGCAGTTCATTTTTTCTGTTCCAGCGCTTACCTACCGTTCGTGCCGTGTAGCTGCCTGCACCGTGCTCTGTCATAAGGAGCTCTCCGTGCCATTCGGGGAGTCTGTTTTTCATATCCTCGGGCAGGGCATCGAGGTCGTCAAAAAGCTGTGAGGAGGAGGCGTAAACTATATCGGTATCGGTAACGCTGTTGGTTCTTATTTCCTTGCATACATTTCTTACGGAAGCCTCAGCGGGTGCGCCGCCTCTGTCGCCTGTGCCATGGTAAGTGTATGTAATGGGTAAGCCGTATTTTTCTGTATTATCCTTGATTTTGTCGGTGAACTCGGGCAGGGTGCGGATGTTGGTGAACGAACGGTTATAGCTGCCGGGTTTAAGAGTTGCGTAAAGGAAATTGCCGTCATTACCGTACCATTTGCCTATATCAAAGGGAGTGCCGTTTGCGCTGCCCCATGCAAGCTTTCCTGTTGTGAAGCCTTTAAGACCCGAATGAGCCGCAACGCTCGGTAAAGCCGCACCGAAGCCGAAGCAGTCGGGCAGGTAAATATCGTTACTCTGAATTCCGAGCTTATCTCTGAAATAAAGTGTGCCGTAAAGAATGTTTCTTGTAAGAGCTTCGGGAGAGGGGACGTTTACATCGCCGTTTTCGTAACAGCTTCCTGCCGGGAACCAGCGGCCCTTATCCGCATATTCCTTGATTCTTTTGAATGCCTCGGGGTAGTATTCCTCTATCAATTCATAGCGGTAGCTTCCCTCAAAGCTGAATTTATGCTCAGGAAATTTTTCAAAAAGAGAAAAGTTGTAATTGAATGTTTCGGGGAGATATTGCTCAATTGTTGTGCGCAGAGTCCATAACCAAGTGGTGTCAAGATGGGCTGTGCCTACAACATAAATCTTTTTTTTCATTATTACATCCTCCATTTACCTTAAAGCTCATAGCCGCATTCCTTGATGTCATCAGCAAAAAAGTCAAACATATACTTGCCTTCTGCTGTTTTGTAGCGACCTACCGAATCGGTGCGCATAGGGATTTTTGCCATCGGCATACCGAGAAAATCCTCAAGGCGTTTAAGTGTTTTGTCCTGCTCAAAAACCATGTCCTCAAATCTGATTTTTATCAGTTTTTCGGGTTCGGGAGTGGCTTTCATAAGCTCTCTCTGGTATTTCCAGCTTATGGCACGCATTTCTCTGGGGTCGTCGGTAAGGGTGTAGTCAATATTGAATTCTCTCAGGTCGTCGGTAACGTGAGAGCCGAGTATACAGTCACGGGGGTCACGCACCCAATGAATGCAGTAAATCTCAGGGAACATCTTGAGAATCCAAGGGTAACACAGGGTGGTTTCGGGGATTTTCCAGCCTTTGTTTTCTGCATCGGAATTCAATACGCTGCCGAGGTATTCTTCAATCAGCCTTACGAATTCCTTATCGGGCTGCATGGAAAGCACACGGCTGAAATCCCAATTCAGATTACCTTTGTATTCAACGAAATTACCGAAAATTCTGCAGGCTTCATACATTTTTTCAGGGGGAATCAAATCCCATGATTTGTTGAGCGGAGTGCCCATATAAATACCGCTGTCAGACAAGGTGTTAGATATTGCACGGGTGCCTGAATGACCGCGGCCTATTACTGTAACAAGCATAAATACACCAACCTTTCAATCTTTTTTATCATAGCATCTGTATATGCTTTTTTCAACATTGTTTATTAAAATATTTACTTTTATTGTTGACTGCCTGTTAAAAAAGCTTTATTATAACATTATTGAAAAAATTGCAACGGAGAGTAATATGGCGGAGATATTTAAACAAAAGAATCTTGTTTCTCAGTTTCAGAGAAGAGAGTTTCTTAATTCTTCCGGAGCGGTTGTGTGGCTTACGGGTCTTTCCGGCTCGGGCAAATCAACAATCGGTGCGCTCCTTGAAAAAACACTCATTGAAAACGGCAGGAATGCTTTTTTGCTTGACGGCGATAATCTGCGCTTCGGAATCAATGCGGGGCTGGGTTTTTCAAAAGAGGACAGAAGTGAGAATATCCGCAGGATTTCTCATGTTGCTTCTCTTATGGCGCAAAGCACCTGCGTGGCAATAGTGAGCGCTATTTCTCCTTTCGCCAAGGACAGAGATGCGGCAAGGAAGGTGTGCGAAGAAGCGGATATTGCCTTTATTGAGGTGTTTGTTGATACAAGCCTTGAGATATGTGCCGAGCGTGATGTTAAGGGTCTTTATAAAAAGGCATTCAGCGGTGAAATTGCTGAGTTTACGGGAGTTTCTTCGCCTTATGAAGAGCCTGAAACTCCTGAGCTTATTATAAAAACCGCTGAGCTTTCACCCGAAAAAGCAACGGAAAGAATAATTGAATATATCAGGCTTGTTGATTCCATAAAGACGCTCTGCTTTCGTATGTATAATGCTGCGGTTATGGCAGGCAGAAAAATTCTTGAAATCTATAACAACGGCTTTGATGTGGAGTATAAAGCCGACTCCTCTCCGCTGACTGCGGCTGACCTTGCCGCTAATGATATTATTTGCAGGGCGCTTAAAGATGGCTATCCCGACTATGCTCTGCTTTCGGAGGAAACCGTTGACGATAAATCGCGTAGGGATAATCCGTTCTGCTTTGTTGTTGACCCTCTTGACGGAACAAAGGAGTTTGTTAAAAGAAACGGAGAATTTACTGTTAACATTGCTCTTACGGCATACGGCAAGAGCATTGCAGGTGTGGTTTACGTTCCTGTTACGGATGAGATTTATTATGCGGCAAAGGGCTATGGCGCATTTGTCACAAAAGGAGAGCGTCTTCCGACATTTTCGCAAGAAGAAAGAATCCGTGTTTCGTCAAAAACTGACTCGTTGACAGTAATGGCGAGCCGCTCTCATGCAGACGAAAAGCTTCTTTCTCTGCTCGAAAAAAACAAAAATAAAATTGCGGACACAGTAAGCGTAGGCTCTTCCTTAAAGGGCTGCAGAATTGCAGAAGGGAAGGCTGATGTTTATTACAGAACGGGTCTTACCTGCGAGTGGGATACGGCGGCAATGCAATGCATAGTTGAGCAGGCGGGCGGAGTATTCAGACAGCTTGACTCTACTCCCATGGTTTATAACAGAGAGAACACTCTTAATGAAAAAGGATTTTATATCTTAAACCGTATTGAAAATAAATTTGATTTTTGAGGGATTTACATGACACACCTTGATAATCTGGAGAACAAAAGTATTCATATTTTGAGAGAGGCATACAACCGTTTTGGCAATCTTTGTATGCTCTGGTCAATAGGTAAGGATTCAACCGTGCTTCTCAGCCTTGCAAGGAAGGCGTTTTTTGGGCACGTTCCGTTTCCGCTTGTGCATATTGATACTCATTACAAAATTCCGGAAATGATTGAGTACCGTGACCGCCTTGCGAGGGAATGGCATCTTGATATGGTTTATGGCGAAAACGCTGAGGCACTCAAGTCAAAGGCTACCTTCCCTGACGGAAATGCCACAAGAATTGAATGCTGCAAAAACCTTAAAACCGAGGCTTTGCGAAACACTCTTTCGGGTGAATGGCCCCGCTACCGCATGAATCATGAAACAGGGCTTTATGAGATGGATAAAAACACGGAGCCTTATACCGGGGTTATAGTGGGAATACGAGCCGATGAAGAGGGAAGCCGCTCCAAGGAACGCTATTTTTCGCCAAGAGATAAGAATAACGATTGGGATATCGGTGACCAGCCTCCTGAGTTTTGGGGACAGTACAAAACCGATTTCAAACCCGGTACTCACATAAGAATTCATCCCTTGCTTGACTGGACGGAGCTTGATGTTTGGGAGTACATCCGCAGGGAGAATGTGCCCGTTGTATCGCTTTACTTTGATCAAGGTGACGGCACAAGATACCGCTCACTCGGTTGCTGGCCCTGCACAAAGCCTGTTGAATCAACCGCAAAGAATCTTGACGATATAATTGAAGAACTCAAAACAGGTAAATTTGCCAATATCGCCGAGCGTTCGGGCAGAGAGCAGGATAAAGAGGACGGCGGCGGTCTGGAGGAATTGAGAAAAGATGGATATATGTAATATTGCCGAGCGCAGGGAAATGAACATAGTAATAGTGGGTCACGTTGACCACGGCAAAAGTACGGTTATTGGCCGCCTGCTTGCCGATACTCATTCTCTGCCGCAGGGAAAGCTTGAGCAGATAAAAGAGCTTTGCAGAAGAACTTCAAAACCTTTTGAATATGCCTTTTTGCTTGATGCGCTTAAGGATGAAAGAGCTCAGGGCATTACCATAGATACTGCAAGATGCTTTTTCAAAACCGAAAAAAGAAAATATATAATCATTGATGCTCCCGGTCACATTGAATTCCTTAAAAATATGATTTCGGGCGCTTCAAGAGCGCAGGCTGCGTTGCTTGTTATAGATGCGAATGAGGGCATCAAAGAGAATTCACGCCGCCACGGCTATATGCTCTCAATGCTTGGCATAAAGCAGGTTTCGGTGCTTGTGAATAAGCTTGACCTTATACCCGAAGAGAGCAGGGAAAGCGTATATAATTCAATAGTCGGCGAGTACGGTGAATTTCTTGAAAAAATCGGCATGAAGCCCTCGTCGTATATTCCCGTTTCGGCGGTAGAGGGATGGAATATTGTTGAAAATTCCGAGAGTGTGCCGTGGTATAAGGGTGCAACTGTGCTTGAAACGCTCGATTCGTTCAATGAGCTTCCTGCGGCGGACGGGCTTCCCGTGCGTATGTGGGTTCAGGATGTTTATAAATTCACCAACGATAAGGATGACCGCAGGATAATTGCAGGCACTCTTTCATCGGGTACGGTAAACGTGGGCGATGAAATAATGTTTTTGCCTTCGGGAAAAAAGACTACCGTAAAATCCATAGAGGCTTTTAATGAGCCAGTCAAAACACAGGTAACCTCGGGCTATGCAACGGGCTTTTGCATGACGGAGCAGATTTACGTTAAGCGCGGTGAGCTGATGACCAAAATCGGCGAAGAAGCTCCCGTTACGGGCAGCAGAGTCAAGGCATCTGTTTTCTGGCTTGGCAAAGACCCGCTTGTCACGGGTAAATCCTATAAAATCAAAATGGGTTGTGCTCAGGTTGGCTGTAAGATTGAAAAAATCCTCGGTGTGCTTGATGCCGCCACTCTTGATAATACCGTAAAAGAGCAGGTTAACCGCCATGAGGTTGCGCAATGTATAATTCATTTTGACCGTCCGCTTGCGTTTGATGTTACGGGTGCGGTTGAGGATACCGTACGCTTTGTAATTGTTGATGATTACGAAATTTCAGGAGGCGGAATTGTTACTGACTGTGTAGGTGACAGTGATGCCGACCGTAAAATTCTCAAGCGCAACATCAAGTGGGTAAAAAGCGAAGTTACAAGGGAGCAGAGAGAAAAATTCTATTCTCAGAAGGCTCAGCTTGTTGTTATCAGCGGCAATGTTTCGGATGATAAAAAGGATGTTGCAAGACAAACAGAAAAAATGCTTCTTGAAAACGGAAGAATTGCCTACTACCTGGGGATGGCAAACCTTCTTTACGGAGTAAACAGCGATATAAAGAGCGAGCGCTCAATGGAATCCGAGCAGGAGAGGGGCGAGCATATCCGCCGCCTCGGCGAGCTCGCCAATATAATGCTTGATGCCGGAAACATTCTCATTGTTACCGCAAGCGAGCTTACGGAAGAGGAGCTTGATACTCTGCGCCACACGGTTTCAAACGATAATATCATTACCGTGTGGTACGGAAACCGTGATGCGGCAACCGCTGATTTTGATTATTGCTTTGATGGCAATGCCGCCGAAAAAATCTTTGATTTAATAGAAAAATAAAATTACAGCACCGCATGAGCCGTGAGCCCGTGCGGTGCTGTTTGTTGGTTATTTACCGTTTTTTATGAGAGTATATCTTCCTGCTTTGAGTTCGTCCACGAGGGAGTGAATATCGCCTATGTTATTTTCAAAAACAACTCCGCCTTTGCCGAGATGCTCCGGTCTGTGATAATCGGAGCCGGAAATCTTCTTAAGCGAGTATTCGTCTGCCCACATATCGGCAAAGCGGTTTCTTACGTCGTTCGTACCGCCGTTGTATACTTCAACTCCGTAGAGCTTTTTCGGGTCGGTTACGGTCATATTGTTTCTGAAAGGATGAGCCTGATAAACTATTGCGTTTTCGGGCAGGATTTCAAGAAAAGAATCAAGCGTAAGAGTATTGAGCAGGGGAGAATCATACAAGAAATCCTCATCTATTCCGTAAACGAGATAATCGTTTATGGTGCCGTCGAAGCGCAGTTCAATTCCCATAAGAATGTTCATTGAAAGCTCGTCGCCCTTTTGCTTTGCAGCTCTGTAGCCCCTGAGGTAATAGTCAATAATCTGCCTGTGCGAGGCACCTTCAAGCACATCCTTGTACCATTCAAGCGACAAATCAAAAAAGTGGTTTGTTATTACCATTCCGTCATATCCTATTGAATGATACATTTCAACAATTTCGGGTGCATCAAGAGTAACAACAATGTCGTTTTCTCTTGTATGGCAATGCATTTCAAACTTTTCCATGCGCAGCCTCCTTGTTAAAAATAAGGGCTTTGAGCGGATAAGCTCAAAGCCCTTTAAGTTTTTTTATGCGGTTACTCTCTTTGAGTCAATGTACTTTATGATGTTGGAAACATTTGCGTAAACATTGAACTTATCACCGATAACCTCAACGAGGGTGGGTGCCTGCATGATGTTGAATTTGCTGCAAAGCTCGGGCTCTTCGTCAGCGAGGATTACTTTGTAAGCAATACCTGCTCTGTCAAGGTTTGCCTTTGCGATGTTGCAGTTGGGGCAGGTTTTTGTGGTGAAAAGAAGAAGCTCTGTTGCTTCACCTGCTGCGCCGCATGCACATTCATCAGCAAGCTCTTTTGCGTGGCTTTTCTTAAGAACGGAGTTTGCAATGTCGTAAACCTTGCGCTCCTTGTACTCCTGGCTCTTACCGTCGTTCCAGTTCTTAACGGGGCGGTAGTAGCCTGTGATACGGCTGTAAACTTCGGTTTCCTCGCCGCAGATGGGGCACTTGTTCACTTCGCCTGCGATGTAGCCGTGATTCTTGCATACGGAGTAGGTGGGGGAAAGGGTGTAGTAGGGAAGAGTATAGTTTTCTGCAATCTTGCGAACAAGGTTTGCTGCTGCTTTCCAATCGGGGAGCTTTTCACCGAGGAAAGCATGGAAAACGGTACCCGAAGTGTAGAGAGTCTGGAGTTCATCCTGAATGTCAAGAGCGTCGAAAATGTCGGATGAGAAGTTAACAGCAAGGTGAGAGCTGTTGGTATAATAGGGCTTGCCGCCTTCTTCAGGTGGGGTGATGATATCGGGAT
>JAZSIQ010000049.1:0-10854 GCA_045533875.1 Acutalibacteraceae bacterium
TCCGTCTTTTTCGTTGTAGATTATGTCGCCGTCAATGCACTGAATATTCCTCAATTCGCCCGTTTCAGGGTCGGGTTCATTCCATCTGCCGTAGGGCACCTGCGGCTCGGTTTCAAAGGTTTTGAAATCCTTTGTGTAGGCATAGTAATGCCCTGCGCAATCATTTTCAACGGTAGAGGTGGCCCAATAAACCATATACATGCCCTTGTCATCATCCCATATTGCCTGCGGGGCCCATGCTCTGTTGCAGTTTTCAAAGCCCTCAAACTGTCTTATATCAATAACGGTTTCGTCAGTCCAGTTAACAAGGTCGTATGAGCGCCAGCTTATCAGGGAGTGATTTGAGGTCCAGCCCTGCATGGCATCCATATCCGTTGCTATTATGAAATAGCATTCCTTGCCGTTTTCATCGGGACCTTTGAGTATGTAAGGGTCACGCACGCAGAGAGTGCCTTTTGTCTGCTCTATAACAGCTTCGTTATTGTTGAGCGCCTTGAAGTTGTAGCCGTCCGTGCTTACTGCAAGATGTATGGTCTGCTCATCGGGCTCGTTACCCACAAAGTAGCAGAAAAGGTAAGCGCCTGAGGTGCTGTAAGCGGGGTAAGCGTAATCATTGAAGATGTAATTAAACAGATAATAGGGAATCATTATTATCGCAAGCAAAAGGCGGGTGAAGGAATTAAGAGTCATATCAATTCTCCTTGCTGGCTTATAGCGGATGAAAAGCATTTTTGTTTAATTATAGATGCTTTTCTGAAAAAATGCAACAGATATGAATTGCTCTTTTTAAGCGTTGCGTTTTGCGGTGAGGTGCAGTATAATTATCACAGAAAGGCGGTGCTGTTATGAATGAACTGAGCAAGCTGTTTTTAGATGTAAATAACGGCGATACAGTGAAGCTTGAAAAAAACAGAGAGTATCATGTAAGGCAGGACGATTCCTTTGAAATGAAAGGCTACTTTTGCTCCAACACCGCAAAGAAGCATGAGAATCCCGAGGGCTTGCGCCGTGTGGCAATTTATCTTAAAGAAAAAAAGAATATAACCGTTGACGGTAACGGTGCCTGCATAACGGTTCACGGAAAAATGACTCCCATGCTTTTTGACAGATGCGAGAATATTACGGTTAAAAATCTGTCAATAGACTATGCCTGTCCGACCATGACGGAGTTTGAAATACTCTCCAATAACGGCGGAGATTGCACTATAAGAATTAATTCCGATTGCCGCTTCAGAGTGGAGGGTAACGACCTTATCTGGCAAGGCGAAGCGGACAGCAACGGTAATCCCTGGTGGGAGGACAGTTATATCGCCAACCGCCGCCACATGAAGCTGTATGACCCGAAAATGCGTATGTGCCGCGATTTCAGGCGTGATGATTTAGCGTTTGAAAAGATTGAACAGCTTGATGATTTTACGCTCAGGGTTGTGCTGAAAGATAAAAACGTTTACTTCCCTGCAGGTCATATTATGCAGACCCGTAATATCGTGCGTGACCAGACGGGCAGTATGTTTGAAAGATGCAAAAATCTTACCTTTGAGAATCTCAGGGTTATGTTTATGCACGGGCTTGGCATGGTTTCACAGTTTTGCGAAAATGTTGCCTACCGTAATTGTGATTTCACGCCGAAGCAGGGAAGAACAATTGCCAGCACGGCAGATTTCTTCCAGTTTTCGGGTTGCCGTGGCAAGCTTACTGTTGAGAATTGCAGGGCGTGGGGTGCTCAGGATGATTATATCAATGTCCACGGTACTCACCTGAGGATTGTTGAAAAGAACAGCGAAGAAAACAGCATAACCGTGCGATTTATGCATGCCGAAAGCTGGGGCTTTCAGGCGTTTGATGCAGGGGATGAAATTGAATACATAAAGTGGGATACGCTTAACCCCTATGCCGGCGCACGGGTTCTGAATTTTGAAAAACTCAGCGATACCGATATAAAGCTTTGGCTTGACAGAGCCTTGCCGGAAATTGAGGTTGGCAAAGATGTTGTTGAAAACGCCACATATACCCCCGACCTTTATGTGAGAAACTGCGATTTCGGGCCGACGGCAGGCAGAGGAATCCTTTGCACTACAAGGGGCGAGGTTATAATTGAGAACAACAGGTTTGAAAATCTCTGGGGACCTGCTCTGCTTGTGGAGGATGACTGCAACTTCTGGTTTGAATCGGGCTACACAAAGGAAATCATATTCCGCAACAACACCGTGATAAGCTGCGATTATGCAAAAACCTGGGAGAATTCGCCTGTAATCCGCTATACGCCAAAGGTTATGGATGAAAAATCCGATAAATTCGTGCATGGCAGGCTTGTGCTGACGTGCAACAGCTTTAAAAATCCTGTTTACGGCGAGCATTGTATATGGCTCGAATATCTCAGGAAAGCAGAAATCTGCTCTAACCTATTTGATGCCCCTTACAGTATTAAGACACGCTGCACGGGTGATGTATGCGATAAGGGAAACTTTATGAAAAAACAGTAAAATATATGTCAGACTAAATCTTAACGGAGGAGAATGGTATGAGTTATATTAAAGCGGTACTGTCCTTTATTCAGGTGCTTCTTCTGGTTGTGGGAATTATTCCCGTAAGCACAGATTCGGTAAGTTATTCGTCAACTCAGTATGAAGCACCCGTGATTTCTTCGCCGATGTATCTTGTAGAGGACGGCGAATCGGATTTTGTGATAGTTACGCAGAATGAGCCCGATGAATGCATGCAAACCGCTTCGCAGGAATTGCAGACTTATATTGAAAAAATAAGCGGTGCAAAGCTTGATATAGTGAGCGAGGCAGAGCTTGCTGCAGGTGAAAACGCAATAATTCTCGGTCAGACCGAAATCGGTGATGCCCTTACGCAGACCGATTATTCAAAAATCGGGGAGGACGGTTTCCTGCTGTATTCTGACGGAGAGAATTTCCTTATCAGGGGAGAGGACAGCAGAGGCACTCTTTACGGAGTGTACACTTTTCTTGAGGAATATCTGGGTGTGCGCTGGTTTACCCCTGAGCTTGAGAAGGTGCCCGAGAATGAGGATATTATAATTGATGCGGCGATTGAACGTGTGGTTGAGCCGTCATTTTCCGTGCGCCGTAATGACACGATGGGCACTAATCACGCTTACAGGGCAAGGAGCAGAATGAACGTATCCTTCCATTACGACGTGCCCGAATACGGTGGAGCGCTCACCTACGTGCTGTGGGACGTTACGCTTGACAGACTTGTGCCCGATGCTCTTTTTGCTGAGCATCCCGATTATTTTGCAATGAACCCTGACGGTACACGCACAACGGACCAGGTGTGTTTGTCAAATCCTGATGTGCTTGAGGTTGCGGTCGATAACGCAAGGAAAGCGATAATTGCCTGCGAGAAGGATGCAAAATATATCCATATAGGGCAGAAGGATAATATGAACTACTGCCATTGCGAATCCTGCACGGCTTTGCATGAAAAATACGGCAGTGTTTCGGCGCCCATACTGATTTTTACAAATGCTTTTGCTGATGCACTCGATGATGAATTCCCCGATTTCATGTTCACATTCTACGCTTATAACGAGACGGACAGACCTCCTACGGATTTGTCGCTCAGGTGCAACCCCAACGTTGCTCCCGTGCTTTGCGGACTTCATAAGGCTTGCCGCAGCCATCCTCTTACCGAGTGCGGTTCGAAAGACGGTGTTGAAAACGAAACGTTCATGAATGAATTCGGCGATACCGAGCCCACAATTGCGCAGGATTTTGCAAATTGGGTAAAGGTTGCGGACACTGCTTATATTTACGATTACACAATTAATTTCCTTAACACAGCTCAGTTTTTCTCCAATTTTGAAACAATGCAGTCCACAATGCAGTATATGCATGATATCGGAATAACGGGCTATATTTACAACTGCGGAGACGGCCATTATGCCGCTTACAATGCGCTGAGAAACTATCTTTTGTGTAAGCTTCAATGGGACGTTAATTGCGACGTTGAGTACCACATGACGGATTTTATCAATGCATATTACGGCGAGGATGCCGAGCCTTACATCAGAGAAATCCTTGATATTCAGACCGCACAGATAAAAGCAACTGCTCATGCTTTTGATTTTGACTGGCACTATCAGTCGGGTTTTTATCCTTTCTATACCGTCAACCGTCTTGACAGGCTCTGGAATCAGGCGCTTAAAGCTGATGTGACTGATGAACAGCGCTTCAATATTGAGGTTGATAATCTGAGTTGGGAATATTTTAAATCCAATCAGTTTATAGGCAAATATTCGTTCCTCAATCCGGGACGTCTTAAAGCAAACGAGGAGCTTTACGATGCCTTCAAAGCGCATAATATGGACCGTGTTTCCTCCTTCGGAATCATTCCGGAAAAAGAGGATGTTGATTTTATGCTGCGCCCGTTTAATTGGGGATAAAAAACCAGACCTGCAAAGGACTTCCTTTGCAGGTCATTTTTTTATATTCAGTTTGCTTTGCTGCTCATGTTGAAAACAAGCTCGCCGCCGCTCATAAGCTGAGAGTGGGTGATATAGCAGCCCTCAAGCTTCTCGCCGTTAAAGGTTACATCGGTTACATAGACGTTCTTATCGCTCTGATTGTTTGCGGTGATTTTAAGAACATTGCCGTTTGAAAGCTTTATTTCGGCGCTGTCAATGTTGGGAGAGCCAATCCAGTAATTCTCGGTACCTGCAAGCGGATAGAAACCGAGAGCGGAGAAAACATACCATGCGCTGGTTGTGCCGCCGTCATCGTTGCCGTCAAGTCCGTTTATATCGGAGCTGAAGCGGTTTTTCAATGTCCAGCGTACCCATTTCTGCGTAAGGTCAGGTCTGCCTGCGTTGCTGAAAAGGTAGGGTGTATGAATATCGTGCTGATTGCCTACCCAGAAGCCTGAGCCGGGGTCAACAGCTGCTCTTGAAAGGGAAGCATCCTCCATGAAATCTTCAAGCTCGCTTAAAAAGTATTCCTCTGAGCCGAAAAGCTCAATCATGCCGTTAATATCATGCAGAGCGTTCCAGCGCCATTGCCTTGCGCTGCCCTCAGCGTAGCAGTTTGCGAATTTCTTTATCATGACCATATCGTAGAATGAGGTCATTCCGGGCAGGAAATTCCATACGAAGCTTCCGTCCGAATTCCTTGCACGGAAATACTTTGTTTCGGGGTCAAAAACGTTTTTGTAGTACATTGATTTTGCGGTGTATTTCTCAACGTCCTCTGTTTTACCCAGAGCCTCTGCAAGCCTTGCGATTGCGGCATCCTGCCACGAGAACTCCACGGTGAGGCTTACTGATTCTTCATTGCCTGCAAGGTCCTGAGGAATGTAGCCGTATTCATTATAAAGCTCAACACAGCCTCTGCCTGATTTGTTTACGGGGGTTTCAGAGGTGTATTTCATGCTTTCATAGGCTGTTTCAACATCAAAATCGGTAAAGCCCTTTAGATAGCTTTCGGTAATCACGATGTTTGCCGAGTCGCCGAACATGGAGCCTGAATATCCTGCACCCATAGGCCAGCGGGGGAGAACGCCTACACCCGCCTTGGACATTTCAACAAGGCTCTTGAGGCAATCCTGCTGAATATCGTGAGCAATGAGAGTGTAAAGCGGATGTGTGGTGCGGCAGGTATCCCACAGGGACATATCCGTTCTGTATGTATATCCTTCGGCTACGGAAACTTCCTTGTCAAATCCGAGATATTCACCGTTAACATCAGTAAAATCGGTGGGCATAATCATGTTGTGGTAAAGAGCGGTGTAGAAAACCGTTTTGATTTCGTTATCATCGCTTTCAATGTCTATTACAGAAAGGCGCTCTTCCCATTGCTCTGCGGCTTTTTTCTGCACATCATCGAAGCTGAGGCTGTCGGTTTCTTCTTTGAGATTAAGGAGAGCGTTTTCTGCGCTTACATAGCTAATGCCTACTTTTAATTCAACGCTTTCGCCGTTGAGTGAGCCGAAATTGATATCAACGCCGCAATCTGTGCCTTCGCCGATTATTTTGCAACTTTCAACAGGCTTGTTTGCAACGGCGGCAAAGTAAGTGGGCAGACCGTCTGACCTGTCAGAAAAACGTCCGTGCAGGATGCAGCCGCCTGTGATTATTCCTGTTTTCTCATCGTACCGAGCAAAGCCGTCCGTTGAGGTGGTGTCTGCCGTGCCGCTTGTAACATCAATAAAAAGGCGTGCATCCTTGCCGCTGTTGAAGGTGTAGCGGTGAACGCCCGTGTGGGTGGAGGCAGTCATTTCTGCAAGACAGCCTACCGAAGGGAGATAGACCGCATAGTATCCGGGCGAGGCATGCTCGTTGGAGTGGGAGTAAGGCATTACCGCAGGGTCATTGTCACCGATAACGGGAGATACCCTGAAGTTGCAGTAATCCTCAGCGCCTGTGCCCGAAAGTCTTGAGTGGCTGAAGCCCTTTATATGACCGTGCTCATAATAATAGCCTGAGGTATTGGTTTTGACTAAGTATGCTCCGCCAACGAAGCAGGTGTCAGGTCCGAGCCTTACTGCACCGAAAGGTACGGTTGCCGCAGGGCTGAGCATTCCGCAGGTCCAGGGGATTCCGCCCGTGCCGATGAACGGGTCAACGTACTGCCCGTATTCTCCTGCCGAAACCTCGGGCATTTCAATCTGTTTAAAATTTGCGCCGCCTGCAAGACCCGTAAAAAGGGTTTCAATTGCAACAAAAACGGCAACAAAGGCTCTGATGAGTTTTAACATAAAAGCGGCCTCCTGATATTTTATATTTTTAATATAAAATATCGCAGCGCAAAAGTCAAGAAATTAAAGCGCTTTGTATCAGTTTGTTTCCCTCAAGATTTGCATTGTGCATTTCTATTGATTTAACTGTGCTGCCTGAGTAGGTTTTGTAATAATAAACACCCGTGTCTGTGTTACAGCAGCAGGAGTAGCGTGTGTATTCAAGTTCTCCTGTTTTTGTTACAACACAGCCCTTGGGCATTGCGACAGCATCGAGAATGTGAAAAAACTGACTGACGCTTTCGTTTTCGTTTATGCCGCAGACAGAGTTTTCTTTCACAAACACCGCCCTTACAAAACGGGAAGGGGAGGAAAAATCGCCCGGCAAACCCAGAGCACCCATTCCAAGGCTGTAATTATGAAGCTCAGCTTTTGATGTAAGTCTGTTTTGCGCAAGCTGAGGGCTGAGCCCCATATAGTTATTTATATTAACGGTGTGATATTCAAACGGCGGATTGTTTGTCAAAACTCCTAAAGGGTTTTCGTGAATTCTTATTCCGTCCTTCATACCCTCAACCGTTATGCTTTTTTGGTTGTCTGCAATCAGCCAGTGCAACGGGGAAAGAGGCAGTTTCTCGCTGAAATTTATTTTGGCAAGGTTGGTGTTGCCGATTAACTGCGCAGCCTCTTCAACGCTTTTGCACCCGCCGAGAATCCATAAGATGAACTCAAACGGGGCTATATTTTCCTTTTCTTCCGAAAGTGCAGAATAATAGGCGTTATCGGGAAAGTTGAGCCCTGCCATACTCAGCCCTTTTTCATTGGTCGCTTCATAATAAAGAGGAAAATTATCCTCAACGGTTGCCATGCCTATTAATGCATAGTGGTTTGTAACAGGTGCGGTGCATCTCATGTTAAACAGAAAATTTCGCGGAGTTATAACAACTCTTTCACCGTAGGATTTTTCCAAATCGAGGTTTCGCCCGAAATAGTGCGAGGAAGTTTTAAATGAAATTGCCGTGCACATATTTGCTCCTTTTGCTGATTTTTTATTTATTATATACACGCAATCTGATTTTATTTCCCGCCAAACAAATAACCCCCGGCTTTTATGCCGAGGGCTGTAATTCAATCAGCTTTTTGCGGGTTGAAAGGGTTTGGTGTAATTGAGCATGAAAATGATTATGTATGCTACCCACATGGGGATGCTTTCAATACCGCCGCTTTTGCCAAAGAGCACAAGAAGCACTATCATAAGCACGAGTGTTGCCGCAAGAGTGATGAGCATAACGAGATGCTTTACGCTTTTTTGCATTGATTTATGGAGCAGGAATGCGATTATGGCTGCGGCGAAGAAAGCTGCAAAAAGCAAAGCTGTTGACCAGTGTGCCGCCATCTGGATGGGTTTGCCGTCCTCGGGCTCAACCGAGGGAATGTTTACGCAGGCAAAAATGCAGATGAATCCGAGGTAGGTGCAGATATTGCCGAATTTTGCAAGCTTTTCGTTTTTAAAGGAATTGAGCTTGTAGAGATATTGCAGGTTGAGATAGAGCGAAACGCCCGAGAAAACTGCCCACCAGACAAAAAGCCTGGGGTGAGTTTTGCCGATAACGCTTGCGGTTTTTGCAAGGTCGGGGTTGTCAATAAACCCGTAAACGGTAAAGAATATGAAGCCTGCAATAAGCCATGCCATGCAGAATTTTTTATTGTCGGTAAGTACATCTACAAAATTGAGAAAACCTTGCTTTATGGTAGGCTTCGATGCGGATTTTGTTGTGTTTGACATAATGCTTCTCCTTTTCTCTTTATGTTTTATTTTATTGCATATTCAAGCCTTGTGTAATCGCCGCTGTAGCCCTTGCCCATGAGGAAATTGCGTGCTTTGAATACGATTTTGTTTTCATAAACCTCAAAGTAATAGCCAACGCCGCAGTCGGTAACGCCGAAGTTGTTGGGCTTTCTGTAGCCGGGGATGCTGATTGAATAAACGCCGTTTTTCTCATTGATGGTTTCGGGCACTTTATCGCATATACCGCCGTGAAGATGGCCGTTAATAAAAAATACATTTCTGTATTTCTCCATTACCGCTCTTACTGCGTCATTCTGCTCGCCCATGTCGCCTGTTTTCCACACCTCGGGCAGACCGTGAGTGAAAGCAAAGGGCTGGTGGCACATAACGAATACGGGCTTGCCGTCCTTTGTGCCTCTTGCGAGCTCTTTATCAAGGAAAGCAATCTGCTCATCGGATATGTAAGCCTTTTCGAGCACTCTTTTTTCCGTGCAGATAACAATAAAGGTGTAGCCTTTCACATCGTATGAATAATAGCTTTTGCCGTTTGTTTTTATGTTGAGGTATTCGTCAACCTTTTTCATAACGGTTTTGCGGCTTTTATTGTAGAAAAGGCGTGCATCATGGTTGCCGAGAGTAACAAGCATTGCCATTTTGTCCTTGAACTTATCAAGTACTCTGAAAAAACGGGTATATTCGCTTTTGAAGCTGTAATCAGCAATATCGCCTGCCATAAGGAATGCATCAAACTTTTCGGGAGAATTGAAAATATCCTCAAAAGCGTTTGCAAGGTTAAGCTCCGCCTGCTCTCTGTTGGGCAGGTGAGTATCCGCAATGGCGGCAACTGCGAGCTTTACATTTGCGCTGTCCTCAAAAACGATGGGGTTTTCCTTTGAAACCTCATAAACAATATCATATTTTGGGTTTACCGCCTTAAGCTGAGCAGCGTATTTGTTGTAGGTATCCTTAAGTGATGCCATATTCCGTCCTCTTTCCGTAATAGTTAAAATTCCCGAATATATAATAGCAAACTTATGCTCAATAGTCAATGAATTAAAATAACGGCGGTTAAATTCAACAATTGGACGGGATGATTTTGTAAAACTTGCCAAAAAATAAATATTTTGAAATTTTTTCTGTGACAAACCGTGATTTTTAACATATACATACGCAATCTGTTCAAACACAGATTAGCATGTAAACGGAGAGTGATTATATGCGCTGATTGATTTCGGGTTTGTTGACAGCCCAAAAGACCAATGCTAATATAAAGGAAGAAAATATTACTTGTGTAAAAAAGTGATAACTTTGAGCATTTGCGTGTTGTTGAGCTTTTCGGTTATCATCAGCGCAATTCCGTCAAGCGCTTACAATGCACAGGCTACAGCCGTCGGTAACCCGGCAAAGGTGAGCTTCTGGTTTGCTTTTTTCAGAAGTGAGCCGAATTTGTCCTTCGGAAACATTCAGGCAATTTATTTGAACGGCAGAGAGGTCAATGTGCTGGGATATGATGGCGGTTATGCCTATGTTCAGGATAACAAAACAAATAACAAAGGCTATATCCATAAATTTCTGCTCAATGATAAAGCGCTGAATGTTACAAGGGAATATGATTATGTATATGTTGATATGGAGAAGGAGGGCTCAGTAAAAGTTAATTATGCCGGCGAGGGTAAGCTGGTGTGGGAGCTCAGCAAAAGCGGAATAGTAGATATTACCCAATACGATGACAGAAGCTTTTCCGTAACAGGCTTAAGTCCCGGCACGGTTAAGCTCACCGTTAAATGTAACGGAAACAAGGATTCCTGTATAATTAACTGTATAAACAAATGGGAGGAACCCGAAACAGCAACAGCGAAAAGTAATTTTGTCTTATTGCATACACCGGACAGTTCCAAGGTTAATGTCAGCCTTTCCAAAGGCACCGTGATAAAAGCCTGCGGCAATATTCCCAACAAAAATGATTATTTGTACGTATATATCGAATCAATTCAGAAGTACGGATTTATCAATATTTCGGATTTTCCGGGTATTGACTATGTGCTGACCCAATACCACCATTATGACAAGGGGTACGGTGTACGGTTTTCTTCAGCGAGCAGTAAAATAAAAGATTATGCTTCGGTTCTCAATGACGTAACGATGGAAAACTTCAACTTAAAAGTAGCAGGATTTATTGAGCAATACACCTCTGTTGCAGATGAATGCAAAATATTGCGAAGCGGTTCCGTTACCTCAGGCAACATTTCTGCCGCCTGTAAACAGACTGCAGGGCATCTTGACGGCACCTGCCTTACAACCGCAAACTTGCGCAACGATTTAAAAAAACAGTTCAGCGCAGGCGGTGGCAATATCTCACAAATTGCGTG
>JAZSIQ010000001.1:0-8744 GCA_045533875.1 Acutalibacteraceae bacterium
ATAAACGAACGGTTATGTGAGAGTTCGAATTCATACGCAAAACGGCAAAAATTGTTTCTGTTTTTGTGGTGGTGGCGGGATGAGAAGTTTATACCCCCTTGTGGGGTAAATCCCGCCTTCTCCGCCAGAAAAGAACCCACATTTGTCTGAGACAAGTGTGGGTTCTTTTCAATGAAATAAATCCCTTGCGGGATTTGTGAAATAACGCTTCGCGTTATGAAATAGCTGATGCTATGAAATACGCTGCGGCGTACGAGGGATTTATTTTATTTCACATTCGGTGGAACACCGAATATTTCACAATCCGAAGGATTAATTCATATTGCGTAGCAATATTTCATTATAATATGCTATAATATTTGCAGAGGTGAGGATTATGAAAGAGAATAAGCTCGTTGAATTATCTATGGATTTTGCCATTAAGATAATCAAGCTCTGCGAAACGATTAAAGGACATTACTCCCTTGTAAATCAGTTGGAGCGTTCTGCGACCTCCATTGGTGCCAATATTCACGCAGCAAGCGAAACGGGATATTGGCTTGAATTGTTGCATAAAACAAATTATATTGATGAGCTGACTTTCAAAACGCTCTCTTCAAAGTGCACTTCGCTCCGAGTGATGCTTATTGCCTCTTGCAAAACAGCAAAAGAGAACAACAAATAATAAAAGAAGCGTTTACCGAGAGGCAACGAGCGCAAGCGAGGCGATAAAAATCCCTAACTCTCCGCCAGAAAAAACCGCAGTGGTTTCGTACCGACTGCGGTTTTTGGGTTTATGAGAAGTTTGTATTTTTTGATGCCGACAACAGGTTATGTATTCGGATTGTGCATCTCTAAGAGAAAGCAACGGTAAATTTATACCTGTTGTGAAGGAGCTGCTGCGTTGTAATGTATCATAATTTCTGTCAAATCGTTACTTGGGTGAACGGATATTTTATCCCATTCCTCACGTACGGCGCAGTAATATATATCCTTTAAATTATCGTCAAACACCTTCTCACCTATTGTTTTTACTCCCTTACCGATTGTTATATCTGTGAGGTCATAGCACCCCGAAAACGCTTTGTTGCCGATGCTTGTTACACTGTCGGGAATTACCACGTCTTTAAGGCGGAAACAACCGTTAAACGCATTATCACCAATGGATTTTACGTTTTTGCCGAAGGTTACGCTTTCGAGATTATAGCACTCGTAAAATGCACAGCTGCCGATACTCGTTACGCTGTCACCCATAGTTACGCTTAAAAGACATTCACAGGATTCAAAAGCGTTTTTGCCGATTGTTTTTACACCGTTGCCGATTATTACGTCAGTAAGAATTTCGCAACAACTGAATGCACCGTCACCGATGCTTGTTACGGTATCAGGTATTGTTATTTTTTCAAGATTTATGCAGTCGGAAAACATTGATTCGCTGATGCTTTTTATTCCCTTGCCTATCGTTACGTTTACAAGAAGGTTGCAAGAACTGAATGCGCTTTCGCCAACGCTTGTCACGCTGTCAGGGATTGAGAGGCTTTCAAACCAGCAGCCAAGAAACGCACAATCACCTATGTTTGTCAATGACTCGGGGAGGGTTACGCTTTCAAGGAAGCTAGCATAGGCAAACGCACGGTCATTTATTGAGGTTACCCCGTCGGGTATGGAGTAGCTTTCTATGCCGCTGCTACGAGGAAACTGTATCAATTCGGTTTTGTCTTTGTTGAACAGAACTCCGTTTTTGTCGCTGGAAAAATACGGATTGCTTTCTTCAACGTATATTCCCCTGAGTTCATCACAATCAAGAGCGCTTGAAGCAATGTTTTTTACGTTACTGCGAAGCATTATTTTTTCAAGATACGGGCAAATGGCGAAGGCGTCTTTGCCTATGGATACAACACTGTCGGGAACGACGTAGAAAGCGAAGTCTCTGCCGCCCGGATATTGTATCAGCTCCGTTTTGTCTTTGTTGAACAGCACTCCGTTTTCATCATTGCTGAAATAAGGATTGCTTTCATCAACGCGGATGAATATTAATTCTTCGCCTGCGAAAGCTCTGGGTTCAATAACGGATACGCTGTAAGGTACAGTGATATTTTTTATTTTATTGCACCCGAAAAAAGCAGAGCGTTCTATAGTTGTAACACTATCGGGAATTGTGATGCTTGTAAGATTGTCACATCCTGAAAATGCAGATATACCTATGCTTGTTACGCTGTCGGGAATAGTTACGCTTTCGAGATTTAAAAGAAGGTCGAATGCATAGTCGCCTATGCTTGTTACGCCGTTATCGATTACAACCGAATATATTTTATATTCAAGAGTTTCGGTAAGCCACGGTGGGCAGTTATCTTCTGTTTCAAACTCGCAGGAGTGATAGTAATCTTCGTAATGATTATCAAAATCATACATCGCGCCCTTGCCTTTTATTTCAAGAACGTTGGTTTCTGAATCAAACGCCCATTCAAGATTATCGCCGCATTTGCCGGAGGTGGGTTTCTTTTCTGAATAGCTGTAGGACGTCTCGGCTTCGGGCTTTTTAAATCCGTCAGTCAGCACGGCGGCAACAGCAACGGCAATAACCGCAATAATAAATATGGGAACAGCTATTTTAAAGAATTTTTTCATTTAAAGCATCCTTTCAAATCAGCAAAATTCAACGTATCGGATTTAACCACATTATATTTACACTTTATGAACAAATTTACTGATATTTTGTTAACATTTGGCAGTCCGACGTGTTGAGCCGTGGCATCAGCCGGGTTAAATTAATTGTTTTTTATATTGATTACTCAATAAAAAAGTGCTAAAATTTATACGCAATATTTTTAGCGGAGGCTTGAACTATGGATAAAAAATTGAAAATAGGCGTTTTCGGCGCAAGAAGAGGCTGCGGAATTTCACAGGGTCTTACTCTTACCGAAAAGGCATACATAAGCGCAGTTTGTGACTATGATGAAAGCACCTACGAGGGAATTTCAAAATACTGCTGCGAGGAAACAAAGTTCTTCACGGATTTTGATGAATTTATTGAAAGCGGCATGGATGCGGTTGTTCTTACAAACTTCTTCCATCAGCATGCAAGATATGCGGTAAGAGCTCTTGAAAAGGGAATTCACGTTCTCAGCGAAACAATGCCCGCAGTTACTATGGCGGAGTGCGTTGAAATCTGCCGTGCATCCGAAAAGAGCGGCGCAATCTATATGCTTGCGGAAAATTACGCATATTTTGCCGTTATCAGCAAGCTTACGGAGCTCTATCAGGGCGGCACTCTCGGCGAAGCGCTCTACTGCGAGGGTGAGTATGTTCACCCCATGAGCCATGAGGAGTACGTTCACTATACTCCCACCACCACCCATTGGCGTGCTCTCATGCCCTCAGGCTTCTATCTCAGCCACTCCTTTGCTCCCCTTATGAGAGTTACAAACGATGTTCCCGTTTCCGTTAATGCAAGAAGTATTTATACCGACGGTATGCGTCAGGAGCGTGAAGGCGAGCCCATCAAGGACGTTGCATCAATTATGCTTTGCACAATGAGCAGAGGCGCCGTTGCAAGAATTACGGGCTGGGCAAAATTCGGCGGTCACGGCAACTGGTACCGCTTTGCCTGCGCAAAGGGCAGCGCTGAAACCGTAAGAGGTGACGAGGGCAAAATCCGTATTGTTTATAACGATTGGGAAATTCCTGAAGGCGTTGAAAAGGAAAAGGTTTCCACCGTCGGCTATCCCTTTGATAAGGATAAGGCAAGGCAGTGCGGCCATTCCGGCGGCGACTATTATGTAGCCCACGAATTCCTCAGCTGTATCCTTGAGGGCAGACAGCCCTATTTCAACGCATACCGTTCCTGCGCAATGTCGGCGGTTGCAATTCTCGGCTGGAGAAGCAGCCTTCACAACGGAGCGGAGTACAAGATTCCCGATTTCTCAAACGAAGAAGAGAGAAAGCTGTATGAAAACGATAATCTCTCTCCTTTCCCCGATGAAAACGGCGTTGCAAATTATCCCTGCACTAAGTATGATGCAGATAAGTTTGATATATAAATCCCCCCGATATATTATGTAAATCCGATTTTAATGCAGGAGGGATCCCATGGAATACAAAGATTTTTTAAAAAGCGCCGCAAGCGTTGTTCCGAGCAAGCGTCAGCTTGCGTGGTATGATATGCAGTTTTATGCATTTGTGCATTTTACCGTAAACACGTATACCGACCTTGAATGGGGTCTCGGCGATGAGGATGAAAAAATCTTCAATCCTGTTGAGCTTGATTGTGACCAGTGGGTGGAAGCGGTCAAAGCGGCAGGTATGAAGGGCATTGTTCTTACCGCCAAGCATCATGACGGCTTCTGCCTCTGGCAAACCGAAACAACAGGGCACAGCGTAAAAAACAGCCTTTGGCAAAACGGCAAGGGTGACGTTGTGAGGGAATGCGCGCAGGCGTGCAAACGCGGCGGCATAAAGTTCGGATTTTATCTTTCCCCGTGGGACAGAAACAGCCCCCTCTACGGCACAGACGAATACAATGACTTGTACTGCGCTCAGCTTACGGAGCTGCTGACTAATTACGGCGATATCTTTATGGTGTGGTTTGACGGTGCCTGCGGCGAAGGACCCAACGGCCGCAGGCAAAACTATGATTTCCCCCGTTACATCAATCTTATCCGCACTCTTCAGCCGGATGCCTTTATTTTCAGCGATTTTGGACCCGATGTGCGCTGGTGCGGCAATGAGTCGGGCTCCTGCCGACGTGCGGAATGGGCGGTTGTGCCGCATGACCTTTGTTTCCGTGCCGAAAAGCAGACGGGCGCAGGTCCTCTGGCAGGGGATTTGTCATATTTATACAACACCGATGATTGTATCGGCGATTTGCATGTTATTCAGCAGGCAAGCGGTCTTTCCTTCTGCGGTGCGGAGATTGATATGTCCATAAGACCGGGTTGGTTTTATCATGAGAACGAAAAGCCTCACTCGCTTGAGAGGCTTATGAAAACATACATCAATTCCTGCGGCAATAACGCATCCTTTAATCTCAACATTCCGCCTATGCCAAACGGAAAATTTCATCCCGAAGATGTTGAGCGCCTGAGAGAATTGGGTGAAGCATTGCGCAGCAGCTTCGGTGAGGATAAAAAAGTTCCCTTTGAAGTGACGGAAATCCCCCTTGATTCCGATACACAGCGGAGAATTCGCCTTAAGCTGCCCGAAAAAGTAAAGGTTGCTTATGTTGAACTGCGTGAGAATATAGCAAAGGGTCAGCGAGTGGAGATGTTCCGTATTCTTGCGCCGACGGTTGAGGAAAAGGTGTTCAACAGATGCACCGAAGATACGCTTTACGAGGGTCAGACGTTGGGTAACCGCAAAATCTGCCCTGTAAGCGCTGAAACCGATGTGCTTGAAATTCAGATTCTTTCCGCAAGAGATACGGTTGATTTAAAAGAAATAACAGTTTATAAAGCTGAATAAAAACAGCATAAACAAAACAACAAAAACCTGTACGGGAGTATTGTCCTGTACAGGCTTTTCTTTTGTCAAAAAACAAATAAAAAATTTTTTGTGACAAACGGCGAAAAGCGACATATACATTCAGAGAATAAAAACACGCCGTAATTTATTGCTGATTTGTACAAATTTCAGACGGCGGATTTGTGCGAAACGGGGGAAGTAAAATTTTTTTAAAAAATTTGTGTGACAAATCACAAAAGCCGTCATATACACGCGGGAGCAGAAAAAGAAACCTCCATGTTATCTGTTTCCCGCTTAATATGCCAACCAGTTTCTTTTCGAACTTGGTAAAGAAATCGGGGCAGTCGTTTTTGGGCGGCTGCTCCGGTTTCGATTTTTTCTGCAAAAAAATAGAAAACAACCTTAAATCCGCTTAAGGGCGGATACAAGGCTGTTTTCTATTATTTTCATCGACGATATGAGCAATTTAAGGTGCGGATAAGCTCCGACGGGCTTGTGTGCGGCTGAGTAAAATCAGCCTTTCTTTTCTGCAAGGAGCTTGCCTGTTACGGTATGCATAAGATTATTGTTGGCAGCCTCAAGGTTCTCACAGGGGTCAACGGGCTCCATAAACTGAATCTTGATGTTTCTCTCAAAAGGCTTGTATTTACCCGTGATTGCGAAGGGTACAATTTTTGCCTGAGCCTCGTGTGACATCTTAACTGCGCCGAATTTGAAAGGCATTATGATATCCTGAGTACGGTTGATTGTTCCCTCAGGGAAAATGCCTATAACCTTTTCGTCCTTAAGTACATTTATCGCATTTTCAAGGGCGGCTTTGTCCTTTGTTCTGCGGTTTACCGGGATTATTCCCAGCGAGCCGAAAATATATTTTTTGGCGCCTTTCATAAGCTCATCCTTGGCAAGGTAGTGAACGCATCTTTTGGTAGCGCAGGCAACAAGCACACAGTCAAGAATATGTGTATGATTTCCTGCGAGAATTATTCTTCCCTCCTCAGGAATGTAGCGCTTGCCGATAACTGCGGGCTTGTAAACTGCCTTAAAAATCGCCGTAAGGAGCGGGCATACGATTTTATATAAAAGCGGTTCTTTCATTTTTCAGTCCTCCGAAAGTTTGAAAATATTTACGGAAATACTTTCCCGTTATATAAACAGTTTACTCCTGCGGATTGTGAACAAAAAATGATGAACAATTTGTAAATTTCACATTTCGGGATAAAAAGAAATTATAAACGGAAAAAACGAATTTATAGGCATCAAGTTTCATTATTTGAACAAGCCTTGTTAAATATAATATACCTAACAATAATAAAAAGCAAGGGCGACTCAGCAAATTTTACACAAGCAACATAATGAACAAACTGCTTTTGTGCAAAATCGCCAAATCGCCCGACTTTTTACGTCTTATTTAATTATAATTCGATTTCAAGGCATTCGCCAAGCTTTTTGCAGCTTACGCTGTCAGGCTGATGACCGGAAACGAAAAGGGTGATTTTTCCGTCCGGCTCAATTCTTTCGCCCTCATCATTGACGGCTTTAATCCAGTAGCGGTCAATATCAAACTGAACCTCTGCTTTTTCGCCTGCCGCAAGCTTAACGGATTTAATGCCACAAAGCTGGAAGTGCGGAGTGGTTGTTCTGCTGTCGGTAAAGCGGGCATAAACCTGAGCCTTTTCGATAGCATCTATTGAGCCTGTATTGGTAATATCAACTTTTACCTTGAGCGCATCTTCGTTCTTCTCAGTTACGGCTGCATTTTCATATTTAAAATCGGTGTATGAAAGACCGAAGCCGAAGGGGTAAAGAGCATCGCCCTCAATGTATCTGTAGGTTTTGCCCTGCATTGAGTAATCCTCAAAATCGGGGAGAGAGTGCTCACCGTCATAAATGGTCACGGGGAGCCTGCCGCAGGGTGAAACCTTGCCGCTGAGGATGTTTGCAACAGCAAGTCCGCCCAGAGCGCCGGGATACCATGCGTGGATTATAGCCTTAGCGTGGTTTCTGACCTTTTCGCCTACGTCAACTGAGCTGCCGCACATGATGACAACAATAACGTTATCGCATACATCGCAAACGGCATTTGCAAGCTTTATCTGGGTTGCGGGCAGATAGATTGAGCGCTTATCGCCGCAGGCTGTATAATCATCGTCAAAGCCTGTGTCTTCGCCCTCAACAGAGCAGTCAAGACCGAGCACGAGCACGGCAATGTCTGCCTCAGAGGCGGCGGCAACACCGTCGCTTATCATGTTGCCGAAGCCACCCCACTCATTGGTTTTTTCAATGCAGTAGTTGCAGCCCTTTTCAACGGTGATATGCGCATTTTCAAAAGTGCGGCGGATACCGTCAGCTACGGTGATGTATTCTGAGGAATAGCCGTTGTAGTTGCCCTCAAGCGCTGTAACGGACAGGGCATTGGGACCGATAACGGCAATTTTTTTGTCGGTATTTTTATCAAGAGGAAGGAAGGAATCCTTGTTTTCGAGAAGAACGGGGCACTGCTGAGCAATCTCAAGGTTGAGGGCACGGTGCTCCTTGCTGTCAAGCTTGTCAAAGCCGATATCGCTGAAGGGTCTTACTTCTTCAAATTCGCCAAGCAGGAAGCGGATGGTGAAAATTCTTTCAGCCGCAGCGGTTAAATCCTCGTCAGTTACAAGATCCTGCTCATAGGCTTCAACAAGGGCGGAGTAGGTCTGACCGCAGTTGAGGTCGCAGGTGCTTTTGAGAGCAACGGCGGCGGCCTCTTCGGGAGTTTCTCTGTACTTGTGACCCTGATAAATATCGGCAATTGCGCCGCAGTCGGAAACAACATAGCCGTCAAATTCCCACTGCTTGCGGAGAATTTCGCCAAGGAGATAGGAATGAGCGCAGCAGGGCTCGCCGTTGGTGCTGGTGTAAGCGTGCATAACGCCCGTAACGCCGGATTTTACGGTGTGCTCAAAAGCGGGGAGATATGTTTCAAAAAGGTCTTTTTTTGTTGAAACAGCATCAAAGGAATGCCTTGTTTTTTCGGGACCTGAATGTACGGCAAAGTGCTTTGAGCAGGCGGAAGCCTTGAGGAATTCACCCTCACCCTGAATGCCTTTGATAAATGCCTTGCCGAGAGTTGCGGTAAGGTACGGGTCCTCACCGAAGGTTTCCTGACCTCTGCCCCAGCGGGGGTCACGGAAAATGTTGATGTTGGGTGCCCAGAAGGTGAGACCCTTGAAAATATCATAATCGTTGAATTTAACGTGCTTGTTGTATTTTGCTCTGCCCTCGGTTGAAATGGCATCGGCAACGGTGTTTACGATTTCGGGGTCAAAAGC
>JAZSIQ010000168.1:0-9727 GCA_045533875.1 Acutalibacteraceae bacterium
GCCGGGGCGAAGCCTTACGGTAATATCCTGCTGAAAAACCTCGGAGAGCATGGTTTTCATAAAGTAAATAAGGTTGGAGATAGAAATATCCTTGTCAACCATAATGCCTTCCATCTGGAAGAAGGTATTCTCATGGCAGGCATCAATCTTTTCGTTTCTGAAGCATCTGCCGGGGAAAATAGCTCTGATGGGATTGCCCTCTTCAAGATTCTTTGCATACTTGCGAAGGATTGTGTTCTGAGCAGCGGATGTATGAGTTTTAAGCAGCTGACCCGTGCTCAGATAGTAAGTATCCTGCATATCTCTTGCAGGGTGATGCTTGGGGATATTAAGGGCTTCAAAGCAGTTGTAATCATCGGTAATTTCATAATAATCCTCAACCGCAAAGCCCATTGTTTTGAATATCTCTTCAACCTCACGCTGAACGAGGGTGATGGGATGGTATGAGCCTGAATTTATATCAACAGGCATTGATTCATCGTAGCTCTCTGCCTGCTCAACAAGACGAAGTTCCTCTGCCTTAAGGATTTCACGGTTGCGGTTCTGAATTTCGCTCTCAATAAATTTTTTAACTTCATTGATAAGCTGACCTGCTTCCTTCTTCTGCTCGTTGGGGATATTTCTCAAATCATTCATAAGCTCGGCAACATAGCCCTTTTTGCCGAGGAATTCAATTCTCAGCTGCTCAAGCTCAGCTGAAGAAGCAGCCGCTGCGGCTTTTTCTTTAAATAAATTACTAAGGTTTGCTGTTTTTTCAATCATTGCTTTTTCCTCCATAAAAATATAACGCCTTCATCCCGCAAACAGGGACGAAGACGCACTCCGCGGTACCACCCTAATTTTCGCCTTACGGCGAACACTCTGTGCCGATAACGGCGGCTGCCGTTGCTCCCTTGGGACAATTCCGTTCAAAAGCACCGCTCCGGGGTGAACTTCGGCAACGGCCGTGCAGATGCGCTTACAGCCTGACGGCGCACCCTCTCTGAGCAAGGCTTATGCTGCTTACTTTTCCCTTTCATAGCGTTTGATGTAAAATCATACTAATAGATATTACCATAAGAATTTATGTTTTGCAAGAGTAAAATTTAATACTATGAGAATATTTAAGTAAACATAAATCTGAACTTTTCCGTTTTTGCCATTGAAAGCAATTCCCCCGCACCTGCTATAATATGGTCGGCAACATTGATTTCAACCGCCGAAAACAGCGAAACCAACTCTTCGGTTGCAAGCACATCACCTTTTGACGGTGCCGCCACGGAATCGGGATGATTATGGGCGAAAATAACGCTGCGTGAATTATTGCCGAGCGCCGCATTTACAAGGCTGCGCTTGTTTACGGTGGTTTCGGTTATTCCGCCGCTTTCAAATCTTATGCTGTTTATAATACAGCCCTTTCCGTCAAAGCAAAGCATGTAAAACACTTCCCTGCTTTCACCGAGAAACAGGTTTTTGACATGAGCCATAATACCTTCAGAATTCTCAATGTTAAGCTTGTCGTCAGTTTCTTTTTGCTGCATATAATACTTGCAGATCTGAGGCAGAAGAGTGAGAAATACAGCTGCGGCATCACCTATACCGTTGACTTGCCTGAGCCTTTCGGCAGGTGCATCCATTACACCGCTCAAAGACCCGAAGGTGTCAATCAGCCTGTGGGCAAGCTCGTTAGTATCCTTGCGAGGTACACAGTAAAAAAGAATGAGTTCCAGAATATTATGCTCAGGCATATTGGCTATACCCTCTTTAAGGAATCTCTCCCTTACCCTTTCGCGGTGTTTTTCGTGCATTTCTTCACCTCCCGAAATCAACATGTGTGGTATTATAACACACCTTTTATATTTTGAAAAGCTTTGATTTTAAATTTTAATTGCATTTAAAGGTTTCTGTGGTATAATTGAATCGGAAATTTATTTTAAGGTCGGTTTTATGAAAAGTTTTACAATTGAAAAAAACGATGCCAATCAGCGTCTTGACAAATTTATATCAAAGGCTGTGCCGAATCTGCCGCAGTCTCTTCTCTATAAGTACATACGCACCAAGAGGATAAAAGTTAATTCCAAAAGAGCTGAAATCTCCACAAGGCTTTGTATAGGCGATGTGGTTGATATGTATATCAACGATGAGTTTTTCACCCCTGCAAAAACAAATTACGATTTCCTCGGCGCTTCCAAAAATCTGAGTATTGTTTATGAAGATGATAATATAATTTTGCTTGACAAAAAGGTCGGGCTTCTCTCCCACCCCGATGAATCAGAATACAGGGATACACTCATCACAAGAGTAAAGCGTTATTTATACGAAAAAGGCAGTTACAATCCCGATGACGAAAACTCCTTCGCCCCTGCTCTTGTAAACAGAATTGACAGAAATACGGCCGGAATTGTAATTGCCGCAAAAAATGCGGAAAGTCTGAGAATTCTCAATCAGAAGCTCAAGGACCGTGAAATTGAAAAATATTACCTGTGCGTGGTGCACGGTTACCTCAGGGAAAAAGAAGGAATCCTCAGCGGCTGGCTTATTAAAAACGAAAGCAAAAACCTTGTTAAAGTATACTCCTCAAAAAAAGACGGTGCCAAGGAAATCCGCACAAAGTACAGAGTGATTGCCGAGCGTGACGGGCTCAGCCTTGTTGAAATACACCTGCTCACGGGACGTACTCACCAGATTCGTGCTCACTTTGCAAGCATCGGTCATCCCCTGCTCGGTGACGGAAAATACGGCTCAAATGCCCTTAACAAATCTTTGGGATACAAAAAGCAGTTCCTTTGCTCCTACCGCCTTTGCTTTGATTTCAAAACAGATGCCGCTTCGCTCAATTATCTGAATTCCAAAAACTTTGAGCTTGAAAATGTATGGTTCAGGGACGAATTTCTCAACGGCAGTCTGACTGAAAACAAATGAGCAAATTGTTAATATTGTAAAAAAATATCGCTTTATTCAATTTTTCACTTGTAAAAGCAAAGAAAATAGGTTATTATACATGTATTGTGCCGATTTTGTTCAGGTCGGCTAATATAAACCAAAATATCATTTTAGAAAAGGATGAACATAATGGCTAAAAACGACAACAAAAGCAAAGCTGAAATTTACAGAGAAGAACGCAAAGCAAGAATTGCCAAGGCAACAAAGCAGAACTCAAAGAAGCTTGACGCAGGCAGAAAAGCAGGCAAGCTCTTCAAGAAAATAGTTGCCGTTGTTCTTGCGGTAGCTGTTGTTCTCGGAGCAGGTTATCTTATCGTTGACGGTACAGGCCTTGGTGACAGATTCACAACAGCCCTCACCGTAGGCGACGAAAAAGTAAACGCTACCGAGTTCAATTATTACTACTACATGGCATATCAGCAGGCAGCTTACACTCAGGAAAACCTTTATGCCTCAATGAACTACACCTATTTCGACACTGCCGTAAGCCCCGATGAGCAGGATTATCCCGTTGCCAACGAAGACGGTGAAACAATCACATGGGCACAGGCTCTTACCGAAAATGCCGCAACAAACGCTCAGTGGCTTATCAGCTACTATAACGAAGCTGTTGAAGCAGGCTACACCCTTACCGACGATGAAAAGGCAAGCATTGATGAAACCGTAAGCAGTTATAAGGAAGGTGCCAACACTAACGGTTACTCCCTTAATGCTTACCTCAGAGCAAACTTTGGCGCAGGCTTTAATGAAAAGACATTCAGAACTCAGCTTGAGAAAGAAACCCTTGCCCAGAGATATTCTGAGGATAAGCAGGCTGAACTCAGCGAAGGTATCACAGACGAAGCCATCAAGGCTGAATATGACAAAAACCCCGTCGCATACGGCTATGCAGATGTACGTTACTACACCTTCACCCCCTCCACCCTCACTAAGGAAGACAAGGAAACCGATGATGCTTTCAAAGCCAGACAGGATGCTGTTTACAAGGAAACTCTCGAAACCGCAAAGGGCGTATTTGCAGGCATCAAGGATGAAGCAACCTTCAATGCTGAAATAAAGGCTTACGAGGATTCTCTTGTTGCCGATGCAGCCAAGGTTGAAGGCGCTGATAAAGAAAAAACCGAAACTGATGAAGACGAAACCCTCTACGAGGCAGTTTCATTCTCCACTCTCAGCACTGCTGTCGGCGAAGACGGCGCAAAGTGGGCTCTTGATTCAACCCGTAAGGCAGGCGATGTTAAGCTTGTTGAAGCTGAAGATGAAATCCACATCGTATGCGTTGTAGCACCCAAGTATCTCACAAACAGCGTAAGCGTCCGCTACTGCCTTGTTGCTTATAACGAAAACTTCACTGCAGCTGCTGACAAGTCCGAAAGCAAGGCCGCAAAGGAAGAAGCTGAAAAGCTCTATGAAGATTGGAAGGCTGCTGGCGACCTCAGCGAAGAAGCTTTCGCCGCTGTATGCAAGGAAAATTCCGACGATGCATCAACAAGCGCTGACGGCGGTCTCATTGACGTAAGAATCAACGAAATGGTTCCTGCTTTTGAAGACTGGTGCTTTGACCCCGCAAGAAAGCCCGGTGAAACAGCCGTTATTGAAGCAGAAGAATACGGCTACTTCCTCGTTTATTTCGTAAGCAACAACACTGATGACCTTGACTGGAAAAATTCCGTAAGAACCTCTCTCGGCAAAACCGCTTTTGAAGATTTTGATGCTTCTCTCATCGCTGATGACGGCAAGTATGCAATCGACAACCGCGAAAAAGTTCAGGCCAGAGTTTCCGAGGACTTCTGCAAGACCATCAAGCGCAATGCAGCTCTTAATGCTTAACCGTTAATGTTCGCCGCAGGAAGTTTCATTACTCCCTGCGGCGTTTTTTGAGTTGGAATATTGTAAAAAAATGAAAGGAGAACAAAAAATGAAACCCGTAAAGACCACGCATTTCGGTATTCAGAGAAAAATTGTTGCCAATATGACCTCTGAAAGCTGGGAAACCATCCCCCACATTTCCTATATTTACGAGCCGGAAGTTTCCAAATTCATTGAAACCGTAAAAGAACTCAATAACTCAGGAAAAACTCCAATCAAAATCACCGTAAATACTGTTATGCTTAAGGCACTCGCCGAAGCTTTCAAGGCTGCCCCTCAGCTTAACGCACACATCAAGTTCAACCGCAAGCTTGTAAGAGGCAGTGTTACGGAGTTTGACGAAATCCATGCGGGAATGACCTGGATTCTCCCCAACGGCGAAATGATGACAATCAATCTTCATGACATCGGTAACAAATCACTTGTTGAACTTACCGAATACATCGCAGACGTCGGCAGAAGAATCGGCAACACCGACCTTACCGAGGTTATGTTCTCTGTTTCGCTTAATGACACTCTTGAGAAACTCAAGAAGGGCAGACTGATTAACGCCATTTATCGCCTTGTCGGTGCCAAAACAGGCAAGCACAGAATCAAGACTCTTTCCGGTCAGGCAAAAAAGGATTACTACAGTATTCCTGAATCAGACAGACTTACAAAAGAGGATATAAAGCAGGGCACAGTTACAATTTCCAACATCGGTTCTCTTACAAGAGGAATCCCCGGCAGAGTCGGTCTGCTTGCAATTATTCCTCCTCAGGTTTTCGTTGCCTGCATCGGCGCTGCCAATAAAAAGCCTGTTGTTAAGCAGGACGAAAATGGAAATGACTACATAGCAATCGGAACAGAAATGCCTATTGACCTTGTTTTTGACCATCGAGCAGTAGATTTCGCTGAAGTACTTCCTTTCATTAAAAGGCTTGAAGAAATCTTCAAAAATCCCGAAGAAATGTATAACTGGTAAAATCAGCGGATACGGCTTTGCGGCTGTATCCGTTTTCATATTGACTTTTCAAATAAAACGCAGTAAACTTACATTAATGTAATAAATTTCAAGAAAAGAAAGGAGCCAAAAATGAAAACAACCAAAAGAATTATTTCCGTTATCCTTGCGCTTGTAATGGCTTTTTCGGCAAGCATTGCCGTTTTTGCCGCTGACGCTGATGACTCACTCACCGTTGAACTTATCGAAGATATCGCAAAAACCGAAAAATTCAAGGCAACCGCCACCAGCTTCACTTATGACAATATCACAAACAACTTTGAATTTGACATTTACGCAAACCTTGACGATGACAAATACTGCTGCGACCTCACTAATGACAAGGGTCTCAAGGTTATTGCTGACGATTCCGAAATCAAGGTTGTAATCCCCCGCTTTATCTGCTACCTTTCAGTTGATATGGCAGGCTTTGAAATCGTAAAGGAACTTTCTAAGGGCACAGATATTCTCGGCACAATATTTGACAAATTTATTGAAGACCCTGACCTCAGTTCATTTATTTTCAAAAGCACAGAGGTTACCCTTGCAGGCGAAAATTACACCGTTGAGAAATTCACAGGCAAACTTCTCGCCGTTTCCGCAAGCTTCTATTACAATGAAGACGATGAGCTTTCAAGAATAGACCTTACTGACACACTGGGTGAATCCATAAGCCTTACACTTAAGGATTTTGAAACAAGCTTTGATAACAATGTGTTTGAGGTACCCTTCTATTACATCAACCTCTCCTTTATTTTCAAAATTCTTTCCATTTTCTTTTCCATAAGTCTTATATAATTAAAATCAGCAGCCTCCCTTGCGGGAGGCTGACATTTTACGGGAGCTGACATTATGAGAATATTCAACTGCATTTCTGATTTAATCGGCGGCACTCCCCTGCTTCGCCTGAACAATATTGAAAAGGAATACGGAGCAAAAGCTGCCATACTTGCAAAGCTTGAAGCTTTCAATCCGGCAGGCAGCGCAAAGGACAGAATTGCAAAATCAATGATTGAAGCCGCAGAAGAACAGGGTATTCTGAAAAAAGGTTCCGTCATTATAGAGCCTACCAGCGGAAACACCGGCATCGGACTTGCAAGCGTTGCTGCCGCCAAGGGTTATAAAACAATTTTCACCATGCCCGAAACCATGAGCGTTGAACGCAGGAATCTCCTTAAAGCGTACGGCGCACAAATCGTTCTGACCCCCGGCAAGGATGGCATGAACGGCGCAATAAGCAAAGCAAATGAGCTTGCCGAAAGCATTGAAGGCAGCTTTGTACCTTCACAGTTTGATAACCCTGCCAACCCTCAGGCGCACTATCGCTCCACAGGACCTGAAATTCTGCACGATACCGACGGAAAGGTTGACTTTCTTATTGCGGGCATCGGCACGGGCGGCACCCTGAGCGGCACGGGCAGATTCCTCAAGGAGCACATTGAATCAATCAGAATCATAGGCATAGAGCCCAGCGGCTCTCCCGTACTCTCGCAGGGCAAATCAGGCTCTCACGGTTTACAGGGAATAGGAGCAGGCTTTATACCAAAAACGCTTGATACGGGCGTTTACGATGAAATCATGGCCGTTTGCGAAGCCGATGCTTATGCTGCAGGCAAAGCAATGGCTCAAAAGGAAGGCTTCCTTGTGGGAATTTCTTCGGGCGCAGCTCTTCATGCGGCCATACTCACGGCTCAGAAAGAGGAAAACGCAGGCAAAACAATAGTTGTTATACTTACTGATTCAGGAGAAAGATATCTTTCCACACCGATGTATGAATAAAACAAAAAAGGGTTGCCCTGACATTCAGGACAACCCTTTAAAACTATTTTGCATAAATTTTGCCTACTATATAATTTTGAAAGCTGTCGGGCAAATGTTTAACAAGGAAAACAACGAATTTATACGAAAATCCCACTGTGTAAACAGGCTTTATCCTCTTTTTAACAGCAAGCGTTGCTATAAAATCACCTATTTGCTCGGGTTCCATTCCGTTTTGCTCATCCTTTTCCATCTGAGCAACTCCTCTGCCGATTCTGCCGCCGTAAACATCGTCACCCTCTATAATCTTTTCCCTTGCGCCTGTAAAACCCGTTTTTATATCGCCCGGCTGCACGGCGCAGACCGTTATACCGTAAGGTCGGATTTCATTGGCAAGGGCAAGCGTGTATTTATTGACCGCCGCTTTTGTTGCCGAATAAAAAGCCTGAAAAGGTATTGCAACAGGCGCCGCAACGCTGCTTACATTTATTATTCTGCCTGAGCGCTGCTCACGCATTACGGGAATCACGGCTCGGGTAACATTGACCGTGCCAAAAAAATTGACATCGAAAAGTCTTTTAGCCGCCTCGGTTTCAGTAAATTCTATCGCCCCCGAAATACCGAAACCTGCATTATTGACAAGCAAATCAATCCGTTTTTCTGCCTTTACTATTTCATTAATTGCTCTTATAACGGCTTTTTCATCGGTAATATCCACCGATATATGATGTATTCCCTCAATGCCCTTTTCCCTTCGGCTGAGTTCATATACCTTGAAGCCTTTTTGCATCAGCGCACATGCAGCAGCCTTGCCTATACCTGATGTTCCGCCCGTAACAATTGCTGTTTTACCCATAAAATCACCTTACATTAAAGGGGTCTGCCGCAAAAGGCAAACCCCTTTTCTCAATTTTATTCCTGAATGTAATCTTTATTCATCTGAGCCTTTGCAACTCTTGCAATTTCATCCGCATCCTTCGCCTGCTCAACAGCGTTATTCATAGCCTCTCTTCTTGCAAAGAGCTCCTGATACATTCTGTCACGCTTTGCACCGTTAAGGTTGTGGAAAAATTTGGGGATAATACCGAGTGCGCCTGTGATAACGGGAATGCCCGTGCCCATTGCGAATATCCACCACTTCGTGGAATCAGCCTGAGTGCCGATGGTAAGACCCTGAACATAGCCGATTCTCTTCATAATAAAGTTCTGAATAGAGCCCATTGCAATGCCCTGAAGCTTTGTTACAAGCCCCCTTGCAACACCCGTCATAGCCTCTGCACGGTAACCGTTTTTCCATTCGCAATAATCCATTGCTTCGTTGAGAATTTCCTGCGGAATAACATGCCTTAAGCCGTAAACACACATTTCGAAAACTTCCTCAACAGCCATAACGGGAAGCATTACCCACTTGTTTTTATAAAGACCCTTTTTCATACCGCCTATGGAACCTATACCGAAAACGGCAAGCCAGCATGCATCGGTCCAAACATCTTCAAGAATCCAGATTGCCTTTGTGGAAAGTCTTCTGCGAAGAGGAGCAATAAACGCATAGCTTGCGGTTGAAACGGGAGAAGCTGGAATACCTACTATGGTTTGATATGTTGCAGAACCGAGAACGTCAATGTAATAATTGATTCTGCTCTTGCTTACGGCAAAGCCTGCAAGGAACTCGGAAAGAGTATAAAGCAAAATAGGTCTGTTGTTAATAATAGCTTTAAGGCCCTGAATAATACTCGGCTTTTCAATCGACTGCGAAACCCTCTCTTTGGTTACGCAAATAAAGTAGAAAGACATAAGGCAGCTTGCTACTGCGGTAAATATACCGAATCCGATGAAAAGACCGGTTCTGTTCCATTTGACAACCTGATTGTTTACAAGGTCAAGCAGCAAACCGAAAGCAAGTTCAGGAAGCTTTTCGCCCACAAGACCCGAAACAAGGTTTGCCATGGTTATAAGACCCGTTCGTTCCAACGGGTCCGGCGTTATGGTTGCCATAAATCCCGTGCTTGCAACAGCAGTAAAAGTTCCCGCCGTTTCACATATAACCGAAAAAACAGCATAAAACATGAGCTTTGGCAGGTATGTTCCGCTTGTGTCGCCAAACAAAACAGGCATAAACCAGTACCACAGACCTATAAGCATAAGCGGTATTTTGCCAAGAAGAATGTAAGGCTTAAACTTACCCCAACGGGTTCT
>JAZSIQ010000044.1:0-15341 GCA_045533875.1 Acutalibacteraceae bacterium
TGCAAAAGGAACGCGTCGGGTACGCCTTAAGGCGATGCCAGTAACATAGGGCTTTGCCCGCATATGAAGAACCCCCGGCTAAGCCGGGGGGTTACTATTGTTTAAGTGTTTCACTGTTGTTTAAAACTGATGTACTGTAAAGGAAAAGCACATCGCTGTTTTCGAGCTCAATCATTCTGCAAAGGGTTGAATAATGAGCGTAACGTATATCGGCAAGAGTTACCTGTGAATATCCCTCCAACAAAAGCGGAGCAATGCTGCTTGCGAAGGAATCACGGAAAATTACAAGCTTTTTGTCTGTTTTTGCATTCGGGTTGGTAACCGTCAGAAGCGAAATTGAACCGCTTAGGAAAAGCTCGTAAGGGTCCTTGCCGCCTGCTTTTTCAAAATCGTAAACAGCAATATCTTTCTGATTTTCAAAATCATAAACCTTGCAGGAATCCGTTACGGAATTTGTGAGGTAAACAATGCTTTCAGCCTTCACGGGGAGTGCGTATCTGCCCGCATAAACTCCTTTGAATGGGATATCCAGAGTGTTTTCGGCAAACTTGCCGTTGAACTCATTTCCCATGGCGGTTGCTATTTTTTGGGCGGAGGGCAAAAGCGCTTCCTGCCTCCAGTGGGTGTCAGTTTTATAATAGGAATCGGCATTAAGAGTGTCGCTTATGTCAATGAATTCTGCAAACTTTGTGTTACTTTTCACAAGGGCATAAAGCTCTGCATAATCAAGCGAGGGCACGCCTGCACCGTCGCTGATGTAATAGCCTTTGTCGGGCACTATGCACATATAAACCTTTGCATTCGCAGGCTTTAAATATTTTTCGTAAATCTTTTGGAATATACCTGTTGCACGCTCTATGGACTGAATATTTAACGGATAGAGCGCTTCGGTAAGCTGACCCTGATGCTCATAAACCCCGTTGTTGTCTGACTGATTAAGGAGTTTGAGCGAAATAAAAGCTTTCAGCGAGCGGAATTCATCCCTTAACGGGAAATTGTCTGATGCGTAATCTTCAAATGCCTGCATAAATCTGCCTGAGGAAATGCTTTCAACCGAAAGCTCGGGGAATTTTGCAAGCAGCCTGCGCTCGCTGTGGGAGTATTCCGCTTTAGGCAGAAACAGGCATAAAGCAGTAATGGCTGCAACCAATACGCAGGTGATGCAGACAACGGCAATGTTTTTCTTTTTCATCATCATGTACCGCCTTAAAATCTGAAATACAAAAAGGGATTAAATGAGCCGTCGGCAAGGTAAGCGGTTGAAATCAAAAGCAATGCGGCAACAATTACGGGCTGTAACACATTGCACAGCTTTTTTGTTTTTTCATTTTCGCAAAAGCGTACGGCAACGGTTTTAACAAGCGGAGTAGCTCCGATTATACCCACAATCAGTAATACTGCGTAGCTCTTGAGGTAATAAAGTGTGGGCTGAGAAACAAGAGAGTGACCGCCTGCAAAGAACATTGATGCTATATCGGAAAAAGCCTGAGTCATATCGGCGGCGTTAAAGATTACGAAGCTTATAAGTACGGCAAGAATTACATAAACACGGCTCAAGGTTTTGCTTCGCTTGAGCAGCTTTGAGAACAGATTCTTTTCGAGCGTCAGCAAAACGGCAAAGTAAAGACCCCATACAGCAAAATTCCATGCTGCGCCGTGCCACAGACCCGTTAAAAACCATACCGTGAAAATATTGAGAATTCTTCTCGGGGCGTTTACTCTGTTGCCGCCCATAGGGATATAAACGTAATCCCTGAACCAGGAGCCGAGCGAAATGTGCCAGCGGCGCCAGAATTCGCTCACGCTTGTTGAAATATATGGATAGTTGAAGTTTTCGCAAAAATCGAAGCCGAGTATTTTACCAAGGCCTATTGCCATATCGCTGTATCCCGAAAAATCGAAGTATACATGAAGAGCGTAGGCAACGGCATAAATCCAGTAGAACAGCACGGATTTATCATCGCAGGAGCGGAAGATGTCGCACAGCTCGCCGAGGGTGTTGGCAAGCAGGATTTTCTTTGACAGACCTATAACAAATCTTGTTATGCCCTGTGCGGCAAAATCAACGGTGTGCCTGCGGTTTTTCAGGGATACGGCAATGTCGCTGTAACGCACAATGGGTCCTGCAATGAGCTGGGGGAACATTGTGATGTAAGCACCGAGGTTTATGGGATTCTTCTGTGCAGGAACGCCTCTGTAAACATCAACCGTGTAGCTGACAAGCTGGAAGGTATAGAAGCTTATGCCGATGGGCAGAGCAATTCCGAGCAGCGGCACGGAAAGACCCGTAGCACGGTTGAAATTATCAATAAAGAAATCCGTATACTTGAAAAACAGCAGGAAAGAAAGGCTGACAGCTACCGAGAATCCTGTCAGTATTTTTGCAAAGGTTTTGCCTTTGGATTTTTCAATAAGCAGAGCAAAAACATAGCTTGAAGCGATGCTTGCCAGCATGATGAGAGCGTATTTCGGCTCGCCCCATGCGTAGAAAACGATGCTCACAAGGAAGAGTACCGTATTTTTTAAACGGGCAGGGGTGATAAAATAGAGCAAAAAAACACACGGAAGGAAATAATACAAGAATGTTATGCTTGAAAATAACATGATTTTTCCCTCCGTGTGTTAAGTTTTGATTTTTAATTATGCTGCAAGGGGAACTTCCTCAAGAAGAACTGCGCTGTCAGCGTAGCTTGAGAGGAGCTTTGTCTTGAAGTTTTCAATGATTTCGGCATTGCCGTAAGCGCTGAGGATATAATCGGAGCCTACACTTACAATGATGAGAGTGTCGGGGAAGCCGCACATCCACTGCTTGCCGCTGATAGCGGTTTTAAGAGTGTCTGATACTTTGCTCATATTTGCGGAATCGGTAAGGTGATAAACGCCGCAGGTGAAGGTGTTGGCGTTCATCATGTGCATAAGAGAAGCGGCATCGTCAATAAGAGCGATGTCTGCCTGGGGGAAACCGAGGGTTGCTTCAAGACCTTCTGCGTCAGTAAGAGCATAGGTGCCGGGAGCATCCATAACGGAGTTTTCCATATCGCCGCCTGCTGCGGGGAACTTTTCAGCATCAGCGTAGGTTGCCCATACGGTGTTGAGAATATCAACAGCCTTTGAGATATCAGTGTTGCCTGCCTGAGGAGCTGCGGAAGTTTCGGATTCAGCTTCAGTTGTTTCTGCATCTGCTGCTGAAGTTTCAGCTTCGATTGCTGAATCTGTGGTGCTTTCTGCGTTGGTGTCGGAAACGCTCTGGCCTTCGTTGCCCTGAGTTGAGGTGTTGCCTGTGCAAGCTGCAAGAGCAAAGAGCATGGCAGCGGCGAGGATAAGTGCGAGAATCTTTTTCATTGTTTTTCTCCTTTTAATTTGAATGTAATAAAAAATGTTGCCTTGAAGATAGTACATTAAAAGCTCTTAAATTGCAACCTTTATTTTTATACTGCCTGTAAATTCTTTATGAACATCATTATATAAAAACGAAGTTCTGATTTTTTCGTCAGCGTTTACGGTGATTTCGGCACTGTTGCCGTCTCTTATATATTCAACTGCTATAACGCCGCTTTCGGTAGTTATATGCCCTTTTGCACGGTTTATACCGTCAACAAAAACGGGGGTAATGACAACCTCCCTGTATGCACAGGAGCCCTCAGCCTGACGGATGCCGAGAAGATAGGTGAACAGACATTTAGAAACCGCACCGAACATCGGATGGTTTTTGGAGGATTCACCGTTCCAGTTTTCCCATATAGTGGTAGCGCCGTTTCTTGCCATGTAATCAAAGGAAACCTCGCCCTTGCCAGCAAGTAAATCAAAAGCAAGTTGACCCTCGCCGTTTTCAAACAGATACTGAGTAAGAGCAGGGGTAGCTATTATTCCTGTGTCATACATGCCGAGCTTTTTGTATTTCTCAACTGTTTTGCGCAGGGTGAATTCATCGCCGAGCCCTATCTGCAATGCGAGGCTGTTTGCGCCCTGAATATCGCCGCAGTAATTGTGGGAGGCGGCGCTGAAATAAGCAACATTGATTGCCTTCTTGACTCTTTCAATTCTTTCGGGCAGGAAGGTTACCTCGCTTTCCTTGCCGAGGATTGATGCAATTTCAAGCACCTGCTGCATAAAAAGAACATAAAGGCAGGTGTTTACATAAGTTTCGGGGATTTTTATCGGCTCAGGGGCGCACCAGTCGCCAAGGCACCAGCCGTTTTCCTCCTCACGGTAAATGAGCGAGATTTCGCTTCTGCTTTCAAGGTAATCAAAGTAACGCAGCATCTTCGGGAAGAATTCTTCAAGAAGTTCCTTGTCACCGTAAAGCTTGTAGAATTTGTAGGGCACTTCTACAATTGCGCCGCCCCAGCCGCAGGGGCCTCCGCCTCCGCCCATAAGGGGTGCCGTGTGCTGCACATGGCCTGTTTTAAGACACTGGCAGTCCGAAATATCATACAGCCACTTACGGTAGAATTCCTTACTGTCAAGCATCATCATTGCCGCTTCGCAGCAAAGTTGACCGTCACCCGTGTAACCGAGACGCTCCCTGTGGGGGCAGTCGGACGGGATGCCGCAATGCATATTGGCAAGCTGAGTGCGTATGAAGGCATCATAAAGCCAGTTCAACTGCGGATTGTCACATTCAAAGGAAGATGTTACAGGGCAGTCGGAATGAACAACATCAACTCTCAGCGGTACGGCATCGCCCTCTATGCGGAAGTATCTGAAGCCGTGCCAGAGGAAATGCGGCGCATATTCGGTCTGAATACCGTCAGTAATAAAAACATCGGTCTGGTATCCCTCTTCAAAGTGCATTCCGAAGTTTTCTTTATCGTAAATATCCTCTGCGTAGCTTACGGTTATTCTCTTGCCTTTTTCTGCGCAGGCAATAACCGCATAGCCTACCGTATTTTCACCTGCATCGTAAAGCTTTGTTTTGCCCTCGTCTTTTATAAGAACGGGAGTGAGAGAACGGGTTACTTTATCGCACGGTGAGGTTTGAATGTAAAATTCGGTTTCATCCGGCTGCGTTTCGGTGCTTTGGATGAATCTGTCAGGCTTCGGTAGAAGAGAGTAATCGTGAGTTTCACCGTAAAAAATATTATTCTCGGTAATAAATCCCTTATTCACGAGGGTGGATTTATCCGAAATCACATCGCCGCTTTCTTTCTCAAGCAGGTAACAAAGCTTCGGGCGGCCGTAAAAAACATTGCCCTCAACAACTCTTCTGTTCTGGTTATAGTAGCTGTTACCGAGCATTACGGCAAGGGTGTTTTCGCCCTCTTGCATAAATGCGCTTACATCGTATTTCATGCAGTAGGTTCTGAATGAAAGCTCGTCAAACAGTGGATAAAGAAATCCCGATAAATCTCTGTAACAGTAGTTTGACGCATTGGGGGCGAGTAAATCCTCGCTTACCTTTTTACCGTTTATGTATACCTTGAACGCTCCGAGACCGCATATTGTAATAACCGCTTTTTCATTTTCCTTTGCACAAAAGGTCTTTTTGAAAATCGGGGCATCGCTTTCGGGCATTGTTATCCATTTTGCGCTTTTAAAAATCTCTTTACTTGTCATAACACACCTCCGTAGGACTGTTATTTATAAGTATACCATTTTAAACTGTACTTTTCAAGCTGTGCATAAAAACAGAGCTGCCCGAGGATTTCGGACAGCTCTGCGTTTTTTAGGTAATCCGATTATGCTTTTTCGGCGGTTTCATTTTCAAGCATTTCAACCATTTCCTCAACGGCGTTGTTGGTCAGATGCTCGTTTGCAAGAAGGGCGCGGCGTTCATTGAGAGCAATATACATTCTCTCGCGTTTTTCGCCCTCAAGGTCATAGAAGATGTAGGGAATCATCTTGATAATATTGGGGATAAGCTGAATGCCGTTAAAGAGGAAAAATACTTTCTGATAAATAACCTTGCTGCCCTGCGACCAGGGAAGCATATCAATTGTTGAATCGTAGCCTGACCATTTGAACAGCTTGATTGTCAGCCACGCATTAATCGGTGATGTTACTTTTGTTATAAGGTCGGTAAGTATGCTGATTGTGCCGTCAGGGCGTTCGCCGGTCATATATTCGGTATAGTCGTTTATTTCTCTTGAAAGCTCGGCTTCAAACACCTTTGACGGGCCGTTGTTGATGCCGTTTATGCCGTAGAAGAGGGCGTAAACTCCTATGATTGCCCATTTTTTATCCACAACGGGGCAGCCTAATGCAAACATGCCCAGCACGCACAGCAAATCCCACAGCCTCAGCCATATTACCGCTTTTCTGTTGTTGTTTTTGAATATTTTCTGGAATTTCGGTATAAAAGTAATGCTCAGTGTATCGAAGATGTTGTAAGGCAGATATGCGAGGAAGGAGTAGAAGGTGCCGCCGAAGATTTCCATCTGGGTTACAACATCCCATGAATATCCGCCCGAGCTCCACCAGCTTACGGAGAAGTTGGCAAGGAAGTTTCTCATTGCGTATTTGTTTTTGAGGACATAGAATATGGACTTTTGAATTGGAGCGGGCTTGGGCTGGAGGATAATTCTCTCCTTGCAGCCTATTGCCATTGCAATGTTGCTCATGCAGCCGAGCATTGCCGTGCCGCAGGTGATGAGGGCAAATATAACGGGCATGGGAGCATTGATGTAGCCTTTGTTGTTGAGCTCAAGCAAGGGGAGGAATGTGATGTAAACAAGCTGAGCACCTGCTTCGCCTATGTAATTGTTTACAAGACCCATGTTGATTCTGTCCTTGGGGTTTGGCGTTTGCAGAGTCAGCATGTTATCCCTCGGGATTGTATAAATGGTAGAGAATGTTTCCTGAATAAACAGCAGCACGAAAACAAATATGATTTTCTTTGGGTCATTGCCTGCCTTGTCGCCAAGGAAAAGTGCGCCGCTGTAAAGCACCGCCGTGCTCAGGAAATAGGGGATAGCCGTAAAAATAATGTAGGGTCTTGCCTTGCCCCAACGGGTTCTTGTTCTGTCATAAACAGCGCCCATAAGGGGATTATTGAGAATATCGTAAATGCTTATAAGAGTAAGTATTACGGTGACATACACCATGTCAATTTTAAGAACATTTACAAAGTAAAGAGTTCTGTAATAGGTGATGCCGCTGAGAAGTCTTGTTGCAAATTCCGCAACGGCAGGGAATGCCATTTCCTTAGGTGTGAGAACGCCCGTGTGGAACATTCTTATTGCAATCTGATTGTATTTACTCAGCTTGCCCTGACCGAGAGAAGCGGCGGAATTCTTTTCTGCGCCAAAGACTTTTTCGCTCAGGCTTCTTTGCTGAACATTATTTTCACTCATTCTACAGTCACCTCACAAGTAGCTTTATAATATCCGTCATCCGTAAGAGCGTAAACGCTTGAGGTGCCTGCGCTGATTGCGGTAACAACTCCGTTTTTATCAACTGTTGCTACGCTTTCATCGGTTGAATACCATTTTACGCTTTGGACGGTGGCGTTGCCGGGGGAAACCGTGACTTTAAGCGCAAGAGTTTCGCCGGCGGAAATTTCTGCGCCGTGTTTGTTGATTTTAATGCCTTCAACTGAAGTTCTAACATAAACCGTGCAGGAATCGGAATAGGTGTTTCCCTGGAATTCAAAGCTTGCGGTTATAATTGCTTCGCCGTCTTTTTTGCCTGAGGTGAAGTAGCCCTCGTCATCAACACTTACTATGCTTTCATCGGAGCTTGACCATGAAACGGTGTATGCCGTAGGGTCATCGCAGGTGAGGGTGGCAAGCAGATTGTCAGTTGTTTTTTGCTCAATTGCCATGGTTTTATTATTAAGCTCAAGAGAAGGCCAGGTGAAGCTGAATTTATTCTTCTCATTCAGAATAAAACTTGTTTCGGCATTTCCCAACTGTGAATATTCATCGGTAAAAGTCACAGCAGAGGAAACGGGCATATTTTTGCCGTATTCAAGGAAAGTAAGCTTGTTTGTAAGCCTGTCAACCTTAAAAGTTATATAAATATCCTCGTAGCTTACTTCAAGGGGAGTGTGAGTGAGCACACCGTCAAAAATCCCCTGAGTAAGAGCAGCTATCTGCTCAGCGCTTCTCGGACGGAAATTGCCGCTGATTACAGAGCTTTCTGCAAACTCCCTTGTTTCGGGTTTAAAATGAAGGGTTATTGAGTAATCACCTCTGTATAACAGATTGTAAGGGTAAGCATAGCCGCAGTCCTCGCAGCTTTCGTGAGGCTCATCACTCTCAACACCGCAGGAAGGGCATTTGTAATACTGATAGTTACACTCAAAACTGTCCGCCTGAGAAGCGGTGAGCTTCGGAATCCACAGCAAATCTTCAAAGCCTTCCCCGAAATCGGCGGTAACGCTTTCGGTAGAATTCTCAAGGTAGGAAACTGCGCTGTCTTTGATGTGTTTCATGCTGTTAAGCACAAATTCCGAGCCTGTGGTTTCAATGCTGTCCGAATCAATATCAAAAGAATCGGAAACATCGAGCTTGGGTTTATCCGCAAGGGCTTTTTCAACTGCAAGATTAAGAAGGTCAATTGCATCCTGAGCGGTTTCGGGCGCAGGGGTCAGACCTTCCTCGTTATTTACGGGAGGGAATGAGCCTTCCATGTTAAGCACTTCATTGAGTCCCCATGCGAAAAAAGCGGCAAAGATTATGCACAGAAGAACAACAACAGTTTTTAACAGGAGACTTTTGTAATCACGTTCTTTTTTCATTTTTTGCTTGCCTCCCCGTTTTCAATTTGCTGTTGTCTGAGAAATGCTTCTTCTTCCTTGGCTATTTCTTCCTCAATAGCTCTTGTTTCAGCCGTTTCCACTACGGGCTGAGGCAGGTCCTCAAGCTTGATTTCGCCTGATTTGACTTTTTTATAAATAGCTGCTCTCTCAAGCCAGCCTTCATCGTATTCAACGGGTATTCCTTTTTTTACAAGCAGAAAATTAACGGCAAAAACAGCAGCCATCATTATTGCCGTGACTATAAGACCAAAGCTTAAGCTGCCTGAAATTATGCCGCCTGTACCGTTTGCGATGTCGCAAAATCTTTTCATAAGAATAAATGCAGGCGCCGTTGCTGCAAAGCCGAGTGCGCTGAACACGCAGACAAATTTCTGCATATTCTTAATGCTCAGGAATCCCAACAGGGAAAACAGGAGAATAAGAACGGATAAAACCGCAATTACCGCCTCCGCTATAATTGCATAAGTGAGGGCGGTGAACGCTTCGCCTGAGATTGAAGAGCCGCCCATGCCGAGGATGAAGTTCAGAGTTCCCGAGGAGAAAATGTTGTAAATTCCGAGAGCGCTCACGCTTATGCTCTCCTCGTAAAAGGGTAGGGTTAAAACCGCATTTGCGGCGGGGAGAAGGAGCGAAACCAGCGGCAGAAGCATAACGCACAGGCGTGCAACCGTAAGCTTACTGCCCACAAAGGATGATTTGAGATTTCGCAGTTTGATTTTTACCGATGCCATTGAAAGCTCTGCGAGTTTGGCTTCGGTATAAAAATTCTCTTCAAAATTGTAGAATCTCATGTTTACACCGCACGAGGGACAGTGCTGGCTCAGATCTGTCAGCCTGAGTTTTTTGCCGCATTTAGGGCAAGCACTCATGTTTAATAACCTCCTTGTAGCTGTTTGTTTGAAAAACGCTTCCGCTTTTTAGATGTGTTGCACAAAAACAGGCGCAACAATCCTAATTAAATTATAAACTTTTCTTCATTTAAATACAATATTAAAACAAATAAAATATTTAATTTTTGCAAAGCATTGAATTTTAGAAATTGTGCGTGTTAGTTTGTGCTTATTAACCGATAGCCCGAAACATTTGCAAAGAAGAAAGGGGATGAAGCGGAAGGCGCAGCAAGTACGTTTATTTGAAATTTACGGTACGGCGAATATGAGTTTATTCTGCCGCTTATTCACATTTTTACCTGCAACAGAGGATTCGAAACCTATGCAGATGCTGTTTATACGAGAAGCTGAAGTAAGCAAGGTTAGCAATTGACAGCAGTATGTGTAATATGTTATTATATAAAAACAAGAAAAAAGTAAGGTGGCGATTTTTTGTCGGATAAGTTAACGGATACCGCTGTTGTTCAGGAACAGCAGGAGCAGGCAGCACCCTCCAAAAAGCTTGTAGCACCAAGGGAAATTGCGGCTTATGCACTCACCTCTTACGGAATCAATAACCTTACTTCCTTTATTGGTTCAACCAAGCAGTATTTCATGATGAGCTTCCTCGGTATATCGGGAACTCAGTACGGTGTGCTCGGCACGGCGTCTTCTATATGGGATGCAATGGATGACCCTATTTCGGGCGTTGTTATTGACCGAATGCGCACCAGATGGGGCAGATTGCGTCCGTTTCTGGTTTTTCCGACTCCGCTCTGGGCGCTTACATCAGTTCTTTTCTATGTTGTACCGGGCAGTTTCAGCATTCAGCAGAGATTCTGGTATGCGCTTATTGCTACCATAGTTTACGGAATAGGCTTTTCTTATCTCAACGGCTGGGAGCTTTTGCTCTACAACATCACGCCCAACACCGATGAACGAAGCCGGCTTATTGCAACGAACAAGTTTGTAAACCTGTTTACATATCTGCCGTCGCTTGTTCCCGTGTTTGTTGACTTCATACCGTCAATGACCTCCAACAAGGTAACTCAGCCGAGTGTTTACACCTCATTCTCGGTCGTGTTTGTTATATTTGCAATTTTCTGTACCCTGTTCGGTTTCTTTAATATGAGGGAAAGAGTTTCCGTTGCCTCAAAAGAAGAGATGAAGGAAAAGGGTATCTTAAAATCGGTTGCAACTATTTTTAAATGCAGACCGTTGTTTGTGCTTCTTCTTTCAAACTTCTTTGCAAGCGTAAAGGGTGTTGGCGGCGCTTCGGAGGATTTCTTCTGGCTCAACTGTACAGGAAGGCTTTCGAACCGTCTGCTTGCAAGTCTTTTTACGGGTATCCCAAATTATGTAATTACCCCCCTTGCGCCTAAAATGGTTCAGAAGTTAGGCTTGAGAACCACTGCGATTTCGGCAGGTATTTTCAGCGCAGTTGCTTATACTGCACTCTACTTTATCGGCTATTCTCCAACCGAAAGCAGCGTTGTAAATTTTATATGGGTAACCTTTGCGCTTACAATCTGCGGTCTTCCCAACCATGTTATGAGCGTATGCGATCCGCTTCTCAAGGGCGATATGTACGATTATCTTGAGTGGACCTCGGGTATCAGAAGCGAAGGTCTTGTGAATGCGGTCTCGGGTTATGTAAACAAGCTTTCGGGCAGCGTTATCAGCCTTCTTTCGGGCGCCGTGTTTGACTGGATTAAATTCAAACCGCAGAAGGATATGTTCGGCAATATCGTACCCCACACCAATCCCAAAGTGCTTAAGGGAATATGGGGAATCTTCTGCCTTGCACCTGCTGTGGCAAGGTACGGATATGCGCTGTCGCTGTTACTGTTCAATGTTCACGGTAAGCTGAAAAATCAGATGATAGTTGAACTTGATGAACGCCATGCCGAACGGGCAGAGAACATAAAATCCGTGCTTGATTCGGAAAATGCAACGTAAAAATTGAAATAAATATTAATATAATTATTAAAAATAATAAAAACAGCAAAAAGTTGAAAAAAGGGCTTGACTGCGGAGGGGTTTTGTGCTATTATAGCCGTACCTCTGCGGGAGGGTTCTTTTTTTGTGCCCATTTTCCCGAAGTTACAGAGGGAGGCTAAAAATTCCGAAAAATGGAGGTGCCGCAAATGGCTGCTAACGGTAAGAGAGTAAAAATCACCCTTTCTTGCACCGAATGCAAACAGCGCAACTACAACACAGTCAAAAACAAGCAGAACACACCCGACAGACTGGAAATGAACAAGTACTGCCGCTTCTGCAGAAAACACACAGCTCACAAGGAAACAAAGTAAACACAGGAGGAATACCGATGGCGAAAAAGGAAGTCTCCGCAGCTGCTGAAAAAGTTGCCAAGGCTGAAAAAGCCACAAAAAAGGCTGAAAAGCAGAAGAATCCCAACGGCAATTTCTTCCAGCGTGCAGGCAAAGCTATTAAAAAGTTTTGCAAGGACCTCAAAGGTGAGGTCAAAAAGGTTGTATGGCCCGATGCAAAAACCGTCCTTAAGTCAAGTGGCGTAGTTTTTCTTGTGGTCGCAATCTGCGGCGTTGTTATCTTTGGTGTAGACGAGCTTCTTGCTTTCCTTCTTTCTCTTCTTAAGAGAGCTGCCGAAAGCATCAGCGAAGCAGGTGCAGAAGAAACAACCACCGCAATGATGGCGTTGAGCAGAATTTTCACTCTTAACTGATTACGGGAGGAAAATTTATGGCTATCGACGCAAGATGGTATGCGGTTCATACCTACTCAGGTTACGAAAACAAGGTTGCTACCAACATTGAAAAGGTAGTTGAAAACCGCAAAATGCAGGATCAGATTCTTGATGTCAAGATTCCCACCGAAACGGTAATCGAGGTCGAGAAGAAAAAAGAGGTAGAGCGTAAGCTTTTCCCCGGTTATGTTCTTGTTAAGGTAGCAGTTACCCCTGATAAGGACAACAGACCTGTCATGAGCGATGATGCATGGTTTGTTATTCGTAACACAAGAGGCGTTACGGGCTTCGTTGGCCCGGAAAGCAAGGCAACCCCTCTCTCCGAGGAAGAGGTTCTCAGACTCGGCGTTGAAAAGAAGAGCATTGAGGTTAATTACCAGGTTGGCGACACAGTCAACATCATTGCTGAGATTTTTGACGGATTTCAGGGTGTTGTTCAGGAAATCAACCTTGACGAAAACACAGTCAGAGTTACGGTTTCTGTTCTCTTCGGCAAAGAAACAGATGTTGTACTTGAGCTTGATCAGGTAGAGCTTGCCGAGGATTAATCACGGTAATTTGAGGGTTTTACCCTTTCAAATTAAGCGCTTTGGAGCGCGGCCGCATTTTGCGGTTTCGTGGGAGGAGCTTAAACGGCTCCGCAATTTACCACATTTTATTGGAGGTTAACAAATTATGGCACAGAAAGTTGTTGGCTTAATCAAACTTCAGATTCCCGCAGGTAAGGCAACTCCTGCTCCCCCTGTTGGCCCTGCACTCGGTCAGCACGGCGTAAACATCATGGCGTTTACAAAGGAATTCAACGAGCGCACTAAGAACGATATGGGTCTCATCATTCCTGTAGTTATTACAGTTTATGCTGACCATACCTTCTCATTCATCACCAAGACTCCGCCCGCAGCAGTTCTTATCAAGAAAGCTTGCGGTATCGAAAGCGGATCAGGCGTTCCCAACAAGACCAAGGTCGCAACAATCACCCAGGAACAGGTTCGTAAGATTGCTGAGCAGAAGATGCCCGACCTCAACGCAGCTACAGTTGAAGCTGCAATGAGCATGATCGCAGGCACTGCACGCAGCATGGGTATCGTTGTAGCCGACTAAGGCATATTTGTGGGAGGAAAAATCCGATTTAACCACATAATTGGGAGGAAAAAACTAATATGAAACACGGAAAAAAATATACAGATAGCGCAAAGCTTATCGATAGAGCAAATCTCTATGATACCAACGAGGCACTTGACCTCGCTGTTAAGACTGCTACGGCTAAATTTGATGAAACCGTAGAAGTTCACGTACGCCTTGGTGTTGACTCCCGTCACGCTGACCAGCAGGTTCGTGGCGCAGTAGTTCTCCCCAACGGCACAGGCAGAACAGTAAGAGTTGCTGTTTTTGCTAAGGGTCCCGATGCTGACGCAGCTGTTGCAGCAGGTGCTGAAGTAGTAGGCGCTGAAGACCTTGTTGCAAGAATCCAGGGCGAAGGCTTCATGGATTTCGACGTTGCTATCGCAGCACCCAACATGATGGGTCTCGTTGGCCGTCTCGGTAAGGTTCTCGGTCCCCGCGGTCTTATGCCCAGCCCCAAGGCAGGTACCGTTACTCCTGACGTAGCTAAGGCTGTTACCGAAGCTAAGGCAGGTAAGATTGAGTACCGTCTTGACAAAACAAACATCATTCACTGCCCCATCGGCAAGGCTTCCTTCGGAGTTGAGAAGCTCAGCGAGAACTTCAACACTCTTCTTGATGCTATCATCAAGGCTAAGCCCGCAGCAAGCAAGGGTCAGTATATCCGCTCCTGCACCGTTGCTACCACCATGGGCCCCGGTGTAAAGGTTAACCCCGTTAAAATCGGCGTTGCTGAGTAATTAAAAAAATACTTGACAAACCGAAACAATTATGTTAATATAACCAAGCTGTTCTTTTCAAAGACAGCAGGTGCGCAAGTCGCATAATGGTTTTACCGCCTGCCGAGGAAGGATGCATATACATTATATAATGTAATTATGTATTTATGCCCTTTCCGTGCAAGCGGGAAGGGCTTTAATTAATATTCGGAGGTGAATTTCATTGCCAAGTGAAAAGATTTTAGAGCAGAAAAAGCAGGTCGTTGCTCAGTTCACCGATCTTATCAACAATTCCGTAGCAGGTGTTGTAGTTGACTATAAGGGAATCACAGTTGCTGACGATACAAAGCTTCGTAAAGAGCTTCGTGAAGCAGGTGTTAAGTACTCCGTAGTTAAGAACACACTCCTCGGTCTTGCAGCTAAGAACGCAGGGCTTGACGAAATGACCGATGTTCTTGAAGGCACAACCGCTATCGCTATCAGCGAGAACGATCACGTTGCAGCCGCAAGAATCCTCAACAAGTACGCTGAAGGCAGTAAGGGCAAGTTCACAATCAAGAGCGGTTACCTTGACGGTAAGGTTATCAGCACTGAGATGATCGAATCCCTTGCAAAGCTCCCCTCAAGAGAAATCCTTCTTGCAACAGTATGCAACGCATTCAATGCTCCCATCGCAGCATTTGCACGCGTTATTCAGGCTATTGTTGATAAGGACGGCGAAGCAGCTCCCGCAGAAGAGGAAGCAGCTCCCGCAGAAGCATAAGTTTAAAAAATTAATTATCATTTATTCTGTAAAGGGCTTAAAAGCCTCTAAACATTCTACCCATTTTGCCTTTACCACCCATCATGCTCTTCATCATCTTCTTTGATTCTTCATATCGCTTGACGAGCTGATTGATCTTGGATACCGGCTGACCGCAGCCTGCTGCTATCCTTCGTCTTCTGCTGGCATTGAGAATCGATGGATTCTCTCTTTCTTCTCTAGTCATGGAAAGGATGATTGCTTCCATCTGAACGAATTCCTTCTCGCTCTTTTCCATATCCAGGTTCTTCATGGCTTTATTGTTCATGCCCGGCATCATACCGAGAACCGAACCGATACCGCCCATCTTTTTGATCTGTCCCATCTGATCCAGGAAGTCTTCAAGAGTGAACTTATTGCGGCGCATCTTCTTTTCAAGTTCGATGGCCTTCTTTTCATCGTA
>JAZSIQ010000157.1:0-9563 GCA_045533875.1 Acutalibacteraceae bacterium
ATATGAGGAAGAAGAATATGTTGTTCTGCTTCCTGTAGAAGAAAGTGACGAAAGCGGTGAAGTTGTAATTTTCAAGCTTGAAGAAACTGAAAATGATGATGAAGAATCTTATGTAAGTGTTGATAATGTCGACACGCTTATGGCTGTGTTCAACATCTTCAAAGATAAATTCAAAGACGAATTCAATTTTGTTGATTAATACTGATACAGATATGAATTGCCGCGAAAGTCCGATTTTATTAAGGCTTGATGATTTGAAGGAGTTTTATGCAGATTAAGGATATGAAAAGGAAATATAAACATGGAAAATCAAAGATTTCTGGATTTTAAATTAGTTGATTTCGATCTTTCGATAAGAACATTCAATGTCCTAAAAAGAAACGGATACAAAACCGTAGGTGATATTCTTAAGTTCAAAAATAAAGAAGAAATATTAAATATGCGCTGCTTTAACAGAGTATGCGGTGCAGAAGTGGCAGAAGAACTAAAGAAACTCGGAGTCCCCGATAATGTATGGTACGAGTTTCTTTTTAAAACCACATAAAACAGTAACGGCACCCTGTTCAGTCAGGGTGCTTTATTGCATCTGTTATTGAATTCTGTCATTCCGAAAAGGAACTTTTCCTGCACTGTCAATGTGATATGTAACGGGTCGGCTTCGCGGATACGCATGGTGCGGCGGATTTCTTTGGGGATGACGACTCTTCCGAGGTCATCAATTCTTCTTACAATACCTGTGGCTTTCATTTATAAAATTCTCTCCTTATTTGCATTTGTTGCCTTGTTATTGTTTGCATGGTAAAGGAGAATTATACTGCTTTTTGTCGGTATTTTTGCGGATGCAGTTTTGAAAGATAAAAGGTGAACCGAATTGTATTTTTGGATGCTTACTGATACGATTTTAAACTCATTTGGTTTATTGGTTTTCAAAAAATAAAAAACAGCCTTGTGTGTAGGATAAACACATAAGGCTGTTGATGCTTATACAGCATTTTTATTACGGATAAAGATGTTAATTGTCGGTGAGATTTTTCATTTCTTCACGCAGAGCATCGGCTTTGTCATGTTCATTTGCATTATCATAATATGAAGCGAGGAAGCTCATGGAATCAAGGGTCTTTTTTGCTTCTTTGCCGAAAACTTTGCAGTGCATTTCATAAGAGGAACGACTTATTTCAACGGCTTCCTGATGATGCTTAAGCTTGCTTAGTGCAAAAGCAAGACCCTCCATTGAGTTAAGCGTTTCGGGATGCCTTTTGCCTATGATTTTGCAACGTTTTTCAAATACCGTACGGTATAATTCAACGGCATTTTCGTAATCACCCAGGCTGTTGAGAGTCATTGCCACATCGCTCAAAGAATTCAGAATTAACGGGTGATCTTCACGCAGAATCCTTTTGCGTATTGCAAGCACAGCTTGTCTCAGTTTAAGCGCTTCGCCAGGCTTATCAAGCTTACTGAGAGTAAAAGCAAGGCTGTCCATGACTGACAACGTTTCCTTATGCTCCGCTCCGAGGAATTCACGGCATTTTTCAAAAGCGTTTTGCTGTAACTTCAGGGCTTTCTCATATTCTCCAAGGCAATAGAGAGCGTTTGCTGTGTTTTTCATGGCCGATATGGTATCGGCATGGTTTTCTCCGAGGATTCTGCGGCGCTTTTCGTATAACTGCTCAAACAGTTCAAGAGCCTCACGGTGTTTTTGGGACCGGTAGAGGAATACACCCTGATTTCCGATGGCTGTCACTGTAAACGGGTCATCTTCACCGACAAGCTTGCGGTGATATTTCAACACGAATTCGTTTAATCTGACAGCATCATTATGGTTGCCGAACTCGGAATGTATGCCTGCAAGAGATGCAATTACTCTGAGCGTTTCGGGTTTTGTTTCTCCAATCAGGTTTCTGTGCAATGCTAAAGCTTCGTGCAGTTTGCGGTATGCTTCCCTGTGACTGCCTTTGATAAGAGCCTTTTGAGCATCCAGAAATAAGACGGAGGCATAAAACATGTCTTTTTTGCTTTCTGTCATATACGCTGACAGCATATTGAAAATTCTGTCGGCACTTTCAAACTTTCCCGCTTCGGTAAGCATCATAACGTTGCCGTATACGTTTTCAGCAAAAAATTCGCTGAGCTTATCACGGTCACCGTCATGCAGCAGCAGACCTGCCCGGGTGACGCAGGTAAGAGCGCGGGAGAATTCGGAATCAACCGCTTTTTTTTGCTTGAGGATTTTTGAGAAATGGTCAAACAGAACGTTGCCTGTTCTGCGCTTTAATATTTTCGGGCAGTTTTTTCTCAAAATGTCCCCAAAGGTTCGGTCGATGCAGTAACTGCCGTTGTCAAAAGCGGTAACAAAGGAAAAATCTGTTACGGCGTCATAAGCGGAGAAGCTGAAATTCGGCATAATACTGCAAGCGAGCTCCTCAATAAGAGAATCATCCCACTCGCTTATGCAGGAAAGCATATACGCAAGGTCTTTTTCGGTGTGAGTCATATAACGGACAAAACGCTCTATAAGTTCATCCTGATTTTCGCCGAACATAGAGATTTCGGGAGTCTCGCCTGTCTTACGGATACGAAGAAACGTATCTACGCACGCATCAAGATAAACGGGTGTGCCGTGGGTAAGTGTTATGAGCTCATTTATCAGCTTTTCATCATCAATGCCTGTGCTTTTAAGGAACTTTTTGCTGTCCTCAACTGAAAGATTTTCAAGAACGTGATGCTCCACAAATCTGCTCAGCTCGGGGTTGAATTCTTCCCATTTCAGCTTGTCCCTGACGGCGATTACCCAGAGAGTATGGGGAATGTTCTGAACAAGGCCGAGTTCTCCGCGTATCCATTCGTCAGCAAGAGAGGGCATTCCCGGGGCGCCGATATTGCTCACCAGCATTTCATAAGTATCAAGGAAAATGACAACAGGCTCTTCGTTATTACGCTTTAAGTTATCAGTCATATCATGCGCAAAGGCAACCGGTAAATGCTTATAAAGGGTATTCGTATCCATGGAGTCTAAGCTCCGAACATATTTGTCATGCATTTTCAGCTTGGTACTGAAAATGGAGAAAGCCTTATCAAACAACGGTATAGCGGTTGTTGCAATTTCCAGAATTTTTGCTGCAGAGCCTACAAGCGGAAGAGCTTTTGCTATCTGAAAAAGAAGGCTGAGAACAGGGCTGCTGTCAATAACCTGTTTGGTATCGATTGAGTTGGCTGCGGTGCCCACTCTTTTTGCATAAAGAAATAAAGCAATCTCAAACAGAGAGAAGTCGAATTTGCAGGTGTCCGAAAGGGTATTTTTCATCATTTCAAGAACTGAAATCATGTCATGGCGGATGCTTAAATCAATGTAAATGCTCCTTGCTGAGGAATTTTCCTTTTTCAATTCGGATTCAAGCTCTCTAAGCAAGCGTGTTTTTCCTATGCCTCCTATACCGTAATAGCTCAACACGTGAATTTTACTTGCGCCGTTGAGTTCTTTTTTTACGGTATTGTATGCATTATTGAACGATGCTCTGGGTGGTTTTCTGTCTGTAAACATACGGGTTGCTTTCGGAATAAAATCCGGAATTCTGTTTGCCATAATATCCCCCTCTTTAAGTGCTTGAATTCAATATACCATATACGACAGATTTTTACAAGAAATATGCTTTCATATAAAAAACAGCCTTATGTGTCAGATAAACACATAAGGCTGTTTAGCTTGTTAATCTTTTATATGCTCAAAGTGCGGAGTTGAGTTGATGAAATCAAAAACAATGTCTCCGTATGGGTTGGTGCCCTCTTTATAAAACAGGATTCTTGTGAAGCCTGTGTTTTTGAAGTTGATATCGTAAAGCGGTACCTTGCCACGGTAGCCCATGATGTAGAAAACAAAAAATGTCATGAACGCTGCATGGCTTACAACGGCTATTTTCTCGCCGTTTTTGTAACGGCTACGCAGGTATTCCACCGCTCTTTCCGCTCTTTCAAAAAGACCTTTTTCATCCTCAAATGCATTGAAGCACACAAGCGGCTTTGTGCCGTCAACACCGTCAGCGAGTACCGCCTCGGGGCAGATGCTTTGAAGTTCTTCAAGGGAAGCGCCGCCGTATTCGGGCGAAACCTCAATTTCAGTGAGAAGCGGAAGAAGATTGAGCGGCTTTTCGGAGCAGTCGGGCTGTTTTGCCTTTATGTAAGCTGCGGTCTGCACCGCTCTGAAAAGTGCGCTTGAATAAAAGGCGTCAAACTGCATTTCTTTAAGATATTCACCGGCGGCTTTTGCCTGAATTTCTCCCCTTTCGCTGAGCAGAGGGTCAGAGCTTTCACGCGGGGTGAGGTCAGTTCTTCCGTTGTAGCCTATGTTGCCGAGGCTTTCGCCGTGGCGGATAAGATATATTTCAAGCTCAAGAACAGGCTTTGAGTTGCTTCTCATTTAAAACACCTCATTTGCAGGATTTTACGGCACCGTAAACCATATCGGGGTAGTCGGTCATAATGCAGTCAGCACCGTTGTTGATAAGGGTGAGTGCTTCTTCTTCAGAGTTTATCGTCCAGTACTGAACGGCAATGTTGTTTGCGTGGGCGTAGTTTATCATTTCCCTTGTGCCGAGGTTGATGAGATTATCAAGAGCGCTTGAGCCGTAAGGAATTTGCAGAGCTACGTATTCGGGGCTTACGTCGTTGAGATTCCAGTTCATTCTGAAATAGAAGTAGAACTGAATTGCCTCAATAACGCTTGCGGAGCGGGGCATGTCGGGATACTGAGTTTTCATGTAAGCGGCAACGGAGGGGGCAAAGGTTGCCCATATAACTCTGTCCTGCAAATTGCGCTCGGTGACGATTGAATAAAGCTTATCGGCAGCCTTCATGCCGTGAATGCCGATGCTTTTAATTTCGATAATATATCTGTATTCTTTATTGCCGCAGTTTGCTTCAATATAGTCGATTACTTCGTCACAGGTTACAACCCTGAGATTCTTGGGGATATCCTCTCCTCTGAGACCTCTGTAAGGATATTCGCCGTTGAGCTCAAAGTTTTCACCGAGGTTGAGCACCTGAGCTTCCTCAAAAGTAATGAAGGAAGCAAAATTGAACTTCTTGCCAAAAGCCTCCTCGGCATTTGAAGTGTCATCATAAGTGAGATTGTGGAGAAGGATAAGCTCGCCGTCTGCGGTAATCTGAACATCAAATTCAAGTGTATCAACACCGAGAGTGTCGGAGTTTTTAAGCACGTTTTCAAACGCCATAAGGGTATTCTGCGGAGCAATTCCGGCACCTGAGCGGTGGGCGGAAATATCGGGGTCGAGGTATTCGTTGATGTAGGTGTTTGTTGCGTTTTCGTTGGGGATAACGGGAGTGTCGGGGTTGCCTGCGTTGCCCATGGTGAGCAGAATAGGGATAAGCATAACTACCGCTACGGCACCGTGGAAAATATTTTTGAGTGTAAGTAAAACCGATGATATAAATGCTGCCATGGTTATTCCTCCGATTATTTTATTCTGTTCTTCTTTTTACAACAGCTTCGGTTATGTCGGTTAAAACCGTTACACCGTGCTGATTTTTGACCGTTATTGTGATTTCAACCGTGCCGTTGTACTTGTTTCTCGGAGTAAGAGCGGTTACGGTTGCCGTGCCTGTGAGGGTGTCGCCTGCGTAGACAGGAGCGAGCCATTCGATTTTTGTTGATTTGCCTGCCACAAGCTCGCTGCCCCATACATCAACCTCAAGGTACTTTGCCCACACAGCCATAAATGACATTACACCGGGGGCGATAAGGGCGCCGAAGGGGGACGTCTTTGCATATTCCTCATCGGTGTGCAGGGGGATGTTGTCATATTCAAAGGCGAAGGCCAGCATTTTCTGCCTGTCAATTACTACAGGCGGAATATTTATAACCGTGTTGAGCTTTATGTCGTCAAAATACATATATTTACCTCCTGCCGGGTGAACAGGTATACTTTATAATAGGGGATGTATATTATTTGTTTGGTTTAATTGTTCTGTAATCTCCGAAATAAGCTAAGTAATCAGCGTTCGTGTTGCCGTTTATCACGGGATAGTCGGTAGATACAATCTGAGCTGAGCTTTCAAGCGCATGGGCGCTGTCCTCTTTGTTGATTGCTCCGAAGGAGTCTGCTCTGGTGCGCACAATGAATTTTCCGTCTTTGATGAGTTCTTGACTGAGTGAATATGCATCATCGGGCTCATTTATAAGCAGGAAAGAGGCACAGTCACGCTCAACATCACTCTCGCGAAGCATGGGGAACATTGCAAGCGACCTGAGGGAGGAATCGGATTTTATGTATTTTTCGGTAACACTGCAATCGTGCAAAAGGATAAGCACCTTGCCGAGCATATCCTTAACCTCACACCAGCCGTCATCGGCACGAAGGGCGGCGAAGCTTGTGTAATCACGCAGCATGTCATCGGGAGTAAAAAGTTTGTCGCCGAGCTGTTGTCTGAGAAGATTATCAAAAGCCTGCGCATATTTAAGATTGAAGCTTTTCATATCCTCAAGGGCGAGAATAAGAGTTTTCGGCTCTATGATGATTGTTACAGGCAGGTGGTTGGGATTATTGTCAGACCACATGGCGATTTCCTTGAGAGTGAGTGCGAAATCGTAGCAGGAGGTGGTCATGTCGATTTTCGGGGAGTGCATACAGGTGAAGGAGATTTCACCGTTTCTGTCAAAGGTTTCAATGTCAAGCTCAAGGCTGTATATTCCGTTGTTGAGCTGCTCGGTAACAGTTTCACGCTTGAAGTCTGCTTCGTTGCCGATAAGCCCGAAGGTCAACTCGGAAAGGCTGTTATAAAGAGTTTTGATTTCTTCCGTTGCCTCGGTCTGGTAGCTGTTATGAGTGGCAATGTAGCGAAGCTCGTTGAATTTAAGACCGCCGTTAAGCTCGGCTTCAAGGTCGCCGTCAAAGAACAGGTTTTCATCAACAGGGGCAATCTTGCCGTTTGCATAAGCGGCTTCAAGGGCGGCGATGTGTGCTTTCTGCTCTTCAATATCAAGCAGGAGTCTTGCATCGGCATTGGAAAAAAGAGGGGGCAGGGTGATGATTACGGTAATAAGTAACGGAATAAAACGGGTAATGTAACGAAAAGCAGAACGCAGCATAAACTAAACCTCCATATAAAAACATGAAAGCATTATATCACCGCTTAAAATCCAATGCAAGAATTTTATTCAAAACACGGCGTAAAATCTTTTAAATGCTTGACAACAGCCTGTGCATTTGATAAAATAATCGGGCACAAAACGAATATGCATTTTAAAATCAAACATCTGCCTCCTTAGTTAAATGGATATAAGAACCTGATGCTACGCATCAGAACCTTGTTACTCGCTTTGCTCGTAATAAGAACCTCTTGTGTGCGACACAAGAGAACCTTTTTACTCACTTCGCTCGTAATAACAGGCGTGGATTGAATTGAATATATGCCTCCTTAGTTAAATGGATATAACAGGCCCCTCCTAAGGGTCAGTTGTGAGTTCGATTCTCGCAGGGGGTGCCATTTTTGAAAGCCGAAACTTCTTGATTTATCAAGGGTTTGCGGCTTTTTTGTTTTTTGCATTTTTTCAAAAAGTTTATCAAAACATCATTTTTTTCGTTAGCAGAATCGCCTCCCCAAGTTGGAATAACTATCACCTTCAAGGTGATATTCCTTGCTAATCAAAATTAGCAGGATTTTTCAATTTCTGCTAATATTTTTCAAATATCTTGCTAACGAAAAAGGTGATTGTTGCCCTGTTATATAAATTTGGTTTACTTTATCAAAGGAATAATAATTAAAGTAATATAGAACGTATATTGACAATAGGTCGGTGCAACGATATAATATAAATGAGGTGATTAAGTATGAATTTACAGTCAGCTTTAATTAAAAGGAATATGTCAATGTACCACTTATCCAAAATAAGCGGTGTTCCCAAAACAACAGTTATAGATATTTGCGCCGGAAGAAGTTCACTTGAAAAATGTTCTGCAAAAACAGTTTTGCTTATTGCGAAAGCTTTGAATTGTACAATGGAGGAATTGCTTGAACCTGACTATGATATCAACGGAAAGCCTGTTGATAACAGTTATTTAGAATGTGGTCTTCCCGCATTTCTTATGGATTCATTGTCGACTTTTAAAGATGCAATAGAAAAACAACAAAGCGGAGTTATCGTAACTTTGATAGACTGCTATTATTGCGAACTTCAAAGTGATATAAATTCCGCAGAAATTAATAATATTATATCATCTGAACAAGCTTGGTATTTAAGAGGAAAGTATTTAGGGTTAGAGAGGTGATTTAATAAATGATTGATTTTTCAACACTCCCAAGAAAGAACAAGACTTATGCAGGTGCCAACGGAAGCAAGATTTCCGTTATTTATAACAATGAGCAGTATATGTTGAAATTTCCGCCTGCCCCAAGAAAGAGCTTGGATCTGAGTTATACAAACAGTTGTATTTCAGAATATATCGGTTCTCATATTCTCAGTATAATTGGGATTAACACACAAGAGACCTTGCTTGGGAAATTCACCGTAAACGATAAAGAAAAGATAGTTGTAGCATGCAAAGACTTTACTTCACTCGGTATTACCTTGCAAGATTTTGCCTCACTGAAAAACCAAATGATTGATTCTGCTCACAATGGTTACGGAACAGAATTGAAGGACATCATATATACCATTGAAAACCAACAGGCAATTGACCCCAAGGAGCTTACAGAGCATTTTTGGAATTTATTTATTGCCGATGCGTTTATAGGAAACTTTGACCGCCACAACGGTAATTGGGGATTCTTATACAACGAACAAACAGACGAGATGAGCATCGCCCCCGTCTATGATTGCGGAAGCTGTCTTTATCCCCAAGCGAGTGAGGTAATGATTTCAACTATTCTTGCCAGTAAGGAAGAGATAGATGCCCGTGTATTTGTATTTCCTACTTCTGCAATTCAGAACGAAGGCAAAAAAATTAACTATTTCGACTTTATTTCATCTTTACAAAACAGTGATTGTAACAAGGCTTTGAAGCGTATCGCTCCGAAAATAGATATGGAAGCTATTGAGAAAATGATAAATGATATACCTTGCATTTCAGATCTTCAAAAGCAGTTCTATATAACTATGCTCAGGCACAGAAAAATGCACATCATAGACCATCCTCTTGAAATGCTCAAGAAAAAGGAACGAGCAAGAAAGAGTAAGGATATAAGATAAAATACCTTTATTTATGTGTTGATCTAAAGGTTTAACAAGGTTGTGTATAGTGGGTTTGATAAACAAGAATTTGACGGGATGAGTGAGATGATTATTATAATTACCGGAGCATCGCATACAGGTAAAACTGCTCTTGCTCAAAAGTTACTCGAAAAATATAAATACCCATATTTATCGATTGACCATTTGAAAATGGGTTTAATTCGAAGTGGTAATACAGAACTTACTCCTATGAGTGATGATAAGGATTTGGCTGCATTTTTATGGCCTATCGTCCGTGAAATAATTAAAACTGCAATAGAAAACAGATAGATGTTAATTGTTGAAGTGTGTTATATTCCGTTCGATTAGCAAAAGGGTT
>JAZSIQ010000161.1:0-26665 GCA_045533875.1 Acutalibacteraceae bacterium
TAAGCTTGTCAAAATCGGCAAACTTCTCGTCATTGTGCGGGTCGATGTATCTGAGGAAATACCAGGAAGAACCTGCCCACTGAGGCATGGTATCGGTCTCTCTCTTTGCTGCTGCGCCGCACTTGGGGCAGGTGCAGTTTACATAACTGTCAATCTTGGCAAGGGGGCTTTCGCCGTCAGTGCCGGGCTCGAAATTCTCAACCTCGGGGAGTCTGAGGGGAAGCTCCTCATAGGGTACGGGCACAACGCCGCAATGGGGGCAGTGAACAATAGGGATAGGCTCGCCCCAGTATCTCTGGCGGTTGAATGCCCAATCCTTCATCTTGTACTGAACGCCCTTTTCGCCTATGCCCTTTTCAACAAGATAAGCCACAACCTTTTCGATTGAATCCTTCTTGTTGGTCATGCCGTTGAGGAAGCCTGAGTTTACCATTTCGCCATCGCCGGTGTAAGCGGCTTCATCAATGTTGCCGCCCTTGATAACCTCGATTATATCAATGCCGAATTTCTTAGCGAAGTCATAGTCACGCTCATCGTGAGCGGGAACAGCCATGATAGCGCCCGTGCCGTAGCCCATCATAACATAGTCGGAAATATAAATCGGAATTTCCTTGCCGTTGATGGGGTTAACTGCGCTGATGCCTTCAATCTTAACTCCGGTCTTATCCTTTACGAGCTGAGTTCTTTCGAACTCGGTCTTTTTGCCGCACTCTGTTTTGTATGCCTCAAGAGCCTCATAGTTTGCAATAGAATCCTTATACTTCTCAATTACGGGATGCTCGGGAGCGATAACCATAAAGGTAACGCCGAAGAGTGTATCGGGTCTGGTGGTGTAAATTCTGAGCTGCTCGTCTGCACCCTTGAGGTCAAAGTTAACGAATGCACCTGTGGATTTGCCGATCCAGTTAACCTGCTGAAGCTTGATGTTGGGCAGATAATCAACCTTATCAAGACCTTCGAGAAGCTTGTCAGCGTATTCGGTAATTCTGAGATACCATACAGCCTTGGACTTCTGAACGATATCGCTGTGGCAGATATCGCACTTGCCGCCCTGCGAATCCTCGTTTGAAAGAACAACCTTGCATGAGGGGCAGTAGTTTACAAGGGCATTGTCCCTGAAAACAAGACTGTTTTCAAACATCTTGAGGAAAATCCACTGGGTTCACTTATAGTAATCCTCCTCAGTAGTGTCGCATACTCTGCTCCAGTCAAAGGAGAAGCCTACCTTCTTGAGCTGAGAGGAGAACTTTTCAATGTTATTATCGGTAACTATTCTGGGGTGGGTGTTGGTTTTGATTGCATAGTTTTCGGTGGGCAGACCGTATGCATCAAAGCCGATGGGGAAAAAAACGTTGTAGCCCTCTTTTCTTCTTTTACGGCAGACAACCTCAAGACCCGAATAAGCCTTGATGTGACCTACGTGCATACCCGCGCCGCTCGGGTAAGGGAATTCTACAAGAGCATAGAACTTGGGCTTTGAGCTGTTATCCTCAGCGCAGAAAACGCCTTCCTGCTCCCATTTATCCTGCCATTTTTTCTCTATGCTTTTAAAATTATACTGTGCCATTAATACTCCTCCACTCAATCCTGTGTTAATACATCGGATAAATCAACCGTGTTTGCATCCGCCCAGAGGCGTTCAAGATTGTAATATTCTCTGCTCTCCTGCTGGAAAACGTGAACAACTACCGAGCCGTAGTCAAGCAATATCCAGCCCGTTGCCCTGCCCTCAATGTGGTCAACATTGATTGAAAGCTTCTCAAGCTCATACTCAACCTCATCCGCAAGAGCCTTTGTGTGAGTATTCGAGGTGCCCGAAGCAATGATGAAATAATCGGAAACTATAGTAAGCTCATTGGTTTCTATTGCCTTTATATCGATTGCTTTTTTTGCATCAAGTACCTTCGCAATTTCTTTTACAAGCTGTAATGACTCCATGAAGTCACTTCCTTTCAGAAAGATTAAGAATTATATCGTTATAACAGTCCACGGTGTTTACATCCACCGTTTTCCCTTTGGAAACAAGCTCATTTACCGTATACGCCGAGGTGTAGGCAATAGCCTTTTCAAGGCTTTCGTCCGCAAGAAGTCTGACCGTATCAACATCGGGTTAGTCCCTGTCAGCCGATATGAAATCCGCCGTGTATACGATTTTTTCGAGCAGGCTCATTCCTGCCCTGCCCGTTGTGTGCCACCTCACGGCAGAAAGGATTTCTTCATCATCCGTGATGCCCTCCATACGGAGAAAGGCTTCGCCCGCCATGGCGTGCCACACCTTGGGGTTTGCCCTTTCGCAGGCATTCAGCAAATAGCCGCCCTTTATGAGCATTTCAAACTGCTCAGGACGCGGTGCATTCTTCATAACATCGTGAAGCATACCCGCAAGCTCTGCTTTATCGGGGTCGGCGCCGTATTTCTCGGCAAGCCTTCTCGCACTTTTTGCAACGCACAGGCTGTGATAAAGCCTGTATTCATCAAGCTTTTCATCAATAAGACTGCGGTAAGAAGCAAAGCGGTTATCGTAAAGCCCTCTGAGCATTATATAACGCTCGGTCTGGGGGCTGATAAGTCCCTGCACGCTTTCACCCTGCGAGATTCTTTTGCGCACCTCGCTTGAGCTTACCTCAACAGGCTCATATTCTATAAAGATGATTTTCTTTTTCTGCTCCTCGGTGAAGCAGCCGAGGTCTGGCTTAAAGCCCTTTTTCCTTGAAGCCGCACAGATAAAGGTTTTTTCAAAAATATCCTCCCACCTGTACCACCTCGTAAAGCTCTCAAGCATATCCGAGCCGATTATCAGGTAAAAATCGGCATCGGGATAAATACCCTCAAGCTGAATAATCGTTTCAACCGTGTAGCTCTTTTCGCCCCGCTCAATCTCAATTGAGCTTACCTCAACACACGGGTCAAACCCGAAGCCGAGGGAACACATTTCCATTCTGTCCTTTGCCGAGGCGAGGTCGGGCGCCTCCTTATGAGGCGGCACACACGCAGGCATGATAAGCAGCTTATCAAGCCCCAGCTTTTCCTTTGCCTGCTTTGCAAGGCAGAGATGACCGAGATGCGGCGGATTGAAGGTGCCGCCGAAAATGCCAATCTTCATTGCTTTTCCCATAGATTATTTAATATTGATTTTGTTATCCATGATTGCAGAGGTTGCAACAAAGAGGAATGCCGAGGCAACAATATCGAAAAGAGTGCCCGCAACGCCGAATGCAATTGAGCCCGAATCAGCCATGGATTCTGTGAAACTCATTGAAATGCCTTCAAGCGAAACTATAAGCACAACAGGTACGTAGTTTGAAAGCGCCGTGCTGGTAACGCTCATAATAATAAACAGCGCAAAGAAAATTATGATAGGAGCAAATGCTCCGAGCTTCTGCATTGACCTTGTATTTGAAAGGGTAATTGCAAAGAAAAGCTGAGCAATAAGCATTATCATCTTAAGGAAAATAAGAAAAACGAGGGCGCCAACCACAAATTTGATTGTAACCTCAGAGGGAAGATCCGCAAACATATTAAGCAAAAGCTTTAATGCGGTCATTACATTGTCCCCAATCATTGCGGTGGAATATGCATAAATGCCAACGAAAATCGCAAGACCCACTACATAGCTGAGAAGCATCCACGCAAAGGATACTATCGCCTTTGAAGCGAGTAGCTGACCTGTTGTAACAGGCAAGGTGAAGCTGAGATAGCCCTGATTGCCGAAAAGCGTTTTCTGGAAATTTGCAACAACGCATACGAAGGTTACTATTACCGCAACAATGCCGATAATGGCGAGCGCAATTGTAGCAACAACGCTTATCCAGCCGATATCGAAAAGATAAGCAAGAAGCATAAGGCCTACCGTAATCGCCGCCGCAAGGTAAATCATGCCCATTGTGTGGGCGCTGGTTTTGAATTCATTCTTAATTAACTTGCCAATCATATCCGAATACCTCCTTAAAGAGTGCCTCTACCGTTTTGCCGGACTCTCTGATTTCTTCAACGCTTGATTTTACAAGCACCTGACCTCTGCCAATCATAAGGATTGAATCAAAAATCTGCTCAACATCATAAATGAGGTGGGTTGAAAGCAGAACGGTTGAACCCTCGGGGGTGTTGGTCATGATTGTGCGCAGAATGAAATCCCTTGCCGCAGGGTCAACGCCGCCGAAGGGCTCGTCAAGCACATAAAGCTTTGCGTTTCTGCACATTACGAGCATGAGCTGAATCTTCTCCTGCATGCCCTTGGACATTGTTTTAATCTTCTGCTTTTTGGGAAGCTCGAAGGTTTCAAGCATTGCGTATGCCTTAGCCTTATCAAAATCGGCATAAAAATCAGCAAAATAGTTGATGGCGTCCACGGGGCGCATCCAATCCGCAAGGTATGTTTTTTCGGGCAGATAAGCTACAACAGCCTTGGTTTCCTTGCCGGGCTTTTTGCCGTCAACAAGAATTTCACCCGAGTAATCGTGAATAAGACCCGTAATAATTTTGATAAGGGAAGTTTTACCGCTGCCGTTGGGGCCGAGCAAGCCTATGGTCTGCCCCTCTTCAAAATCAAAGGATACACCGTTAAGTACGCGGTTGGAGCCGTATGACTTTGAAAGATTGTTTACAGAAATAATCTTTGCCATTTGTACCTCCGTTTTATTCCGAAACAAAAGTCGGATTATACCATTTTATAATTACAGGATATTATAACACCATAATAAATAAATTTAAAGGGTTATTTACAACTTTTTCTTTAATTTTGTTTTAAATTAGTGTTAATAACAAAACAAAAGCGGTCAACATATTAGATATTTATGGTGAAACTATTAGTATATGTTTAGAAACACAAAATATTCATAAAATCAAAAATTTTTTCAAAAAGTTAATTCTAAAAGAATAAAAGACTTACCTGATAAAAGGTAAGTCTTTTGGTCTACCGCTTGGAATCCTCCAGACGGTAGTGTTTTTATTCGGGAAGTTTATCCAGATCAAGAGTATACATAATCGCACGTTCACCCCTAAGTTCTTTTAAAAGACCTAGACTGCGAATTTTTGCCAAGCGTTTATCGACAGTTGAAGAACTGATTTCTAAAACTTCACATAATCCTTTTTTAGGAATACCCCTGTTCGAGAACAAAGCAACCTGAAGTAAAACATAACAAAAATCTTTTTCGGTTTCTTCGCTAAGCTCACTAATGTTCTGGATTATATCGCAATACTTATTCAATGCTTCCATTCTCTTGTTTAAGGCTTCATAAAGGTTTTTAAATGATTTGTTTATTATCGATAAAAACATAATAATAAACGGTGTCAGATCACCTTTGTTCTTTTCATCATTACATACTTGGAATGCACTATAGTATTGCTTAATATTTTCTTTGATTGTATAAGAAAGACGATAACCAATTAGATACTCAAACTCTGTTGAAAGCAAATAACTGCTAATAAAACGCGATGTTCTGCCGTTGCCATCATAAAAAGGATGAATATAACCAAAGAAATAATGGAAAAGAGAAATTCTTATAAGAATAGGAATATTTATGTCATTAAGAATTAATAACGCCTTTTCCATCAGCTCAATAACTTTATTTTCGGGATAGACACCTTTATGAATTACTTTTTGTGTTTCAGTAGTAACTTCTGCCCCATCTTTTCTGAAAATTGTTCCGTCAGGAGCATTGTCAGGACAATCTTCGATTACTTCAGGAAGAACAAGCTCATCATATATTTGCCTGATATCTGAGCAAGAGTGAAGTGAAAATTTCTCAGTTGTCATCACACTGTATTTTTTAACTAATCCGTGAAATCTTTTTTTCTTATCTGGCTTATCCAAATCATCATACACTGCAGCCAATTCTTTTCTTGTGCTGTAAACACCTTCTATATCATTTGTCAGTTTAATCTCATCGAGCAAACATTTAACAGCAAACTGCTCGAGAGCAGCACCTGGCAAATCCTTGCAGAGAACAGCGATTTTCTTATCTAATTGCATTATTTCTGAGCTTAACCGATATATTTCGGGGTTCCAACAATAGAAAGCATCGTTATTGTGAATTTTAATCGGAAGAATACAGGTGGATTCTGATAAAATCCTTTGATTATATAAATTTTCATATCCTTCCTTATCTCTGTAATATAAATGAGATAAAGTCATATATTCCATAAAGCTACCTCCTTAATTCATTTTTTAAAGAACTTAGGGTTCGTTTATGATGTTAAGTTAGTTAAAATCGCTGTTTTTAACTAACTTAACGTTATAATAGCACTCTAAGTTCGTTATGTCAATTATTTTTTACTACTTTTGGCAACGCAACTTTTTATGTGCTTCAACCCTATTGATATTATAGCTTGTTTAATGTCCAATAAAACTCACTTAAAAACAGAGCCGTCCGACACAGTAACGTATCGGGCGGTAAAAATTTTTAATTAAATGTCGAAAAAGTGCAATATATTTGCGAAGGTGTAAATAATAATATAAAAATCTGCAAAAGGAATCGGTTATACGTTATGTTCAACTGCCGTCAGGCTTTAAATCACACCGTTTTTCAAGCTCAAGCATTGCTGCACAACAGGAATCAAACTGAGTCCATGTTGTCAATAACGGGTCTGCACGCAACAGTACGCACAAACCGCCGTTGTTTTAAAACACAAGATTTGAAATCCACCTGAAAAGCATAATAAAAAATCCCACTATGCGTACAAAGAAAACCGAATCCTCAAGATATGCAAGGTATGTAAAATCGTCAACCGTGTCGGCATCAACATCAAGGTTTTCAATTGTGCCCTCACCGCCTATTTCACCAACGGAAAGAACGGTATTGTAGGTTGAATCCTTGAAGCCGAGTTTTAAGCTGACTATATCCGAATTGAAATATTTATCCGCCCTGAAGCCTGTCTGCACACCGCCGCTTTCCGAATACCAGAAGCAGAAGCAATTATTGAAGGTGCTTGAGCCGTAATCAGTCGTGCGGAAACCGATTGCAAACTGGTCACTGTAGCAGTAATCAAACCAGTTGTTGCCCGATTCAATAAGAAATCCGCAGCTGTTTTCATAGTCCGTATAATCGGAATAATAAAGCGGATGAACATTGCGCAGCATATTGCCTGCCGATTTTACATGAACACCCGTGAAAACATTGCCTATACGGATGTTGGTGAGAGTATTGTCAAAGCCCTCAAGCAGAATACCCGTTGAATCCGTGCCGCCCGTGCCGATAATGTTCACTCCGTATATATCAGCATCCGAAGAGCCGCTGTTTGCACCGTAAAAAACGTGTATGCCGATAACTGTGTTTTTGATTGAAACATTGCGCACTGCGGTTTCCCTGCCGCTGTTGATTGAAATGCCGTTTGCCTTACCGCTGCCGTCGATTATTCCGCCCTCAAGCGAATAGTTGCTGCCGTTTGTTGCAGTATCGTTTGCAGGGTCCTTTCCGCCGAGCTGAATAATCGCCTGACCCTTTTCAAAGCCCTGTCCTGCCTTGATTACGGCAAAATCCGAAAGCTCAAGCGAAACGCTTTTCCTCGGATTGGCAGGAGTTAAAATCGGCTCGCTGACTATATACTCACCGTCGGGGAAATATATTGTTCTGTTGGGGTTTGCATCAATAACCGCCTGGATTTCTTTTGAAATATCGGCGCCCGTGTTTGCCGCCACGGTATCCGTTATAACGATGTAGCCCCTATCGCTGTCGGCAAAAGCCGTAAGGCACGCCGACGAAAGCAGCATAACAAGAGCAAGAAAAACACATAAAATCTTTTTAAACATACCGTCACCTTCCTGTTCAGGGTAAAACGGCTTGCAACAGAAATTTCTGTTGCAAGCCGACAATCGTTGTATTTGTTTCCGGGGTAGCTCCCAAGCTTATTCAAAGTATACTACCTTGTTTTCATTTGCTGATTCAAACAGAGCATCAACAAGCTTGAGCAATCTTCTCTGCTCATCGTGGGTAACAATCTGAGTTGCCTTGCCGTCAAGAGTATCAAAAATGTTATTGTAATACTCGCTCCAGTTTGCGTGCACCTCGGGCAGAGGGAAATGCTTGATTGTATCGTCCGTTCTGGGAGCCATGGTTTTGGTGATACCTGCGCCTGCCCGAATGGGAACCGCATCACGGTTTTCCCAATCGGAAACCTCTACTATTTCGCCCTCAAACTGCCAGTTGTTTATAACAGCCGTGCCGTTTTCGCCCAGCACATACCAAAGGGGCAGTTCAATGAAATTGCTGGTTGTAACTTCAACGTAAAACGAAAGTCCGTTTTCAAAAATCAGGGTTGCCCTGAAGCCGTCATCGCAGTTTTCGTTGGTTACGTTGGTAAGCTCGTTGTAGACAGAAACAAGCTTATAGGGCTTTGTCATCTGCAAAACCTGGTCAAGCAGATGAATTCCCCAGTCAAGCACCATTCCGCCGCCGTGCTCTTTCTGGTTTCTCCAGTCGCCCGGAATTCCCCTTGAGCCCTGCACACGGTGCTCTATGCGGAAAATCTTGCCCATTGTATTTTCGTCATACAGCTTTTTGACCGTAAGGTAATCCTCGTCCCAGCGTCTGTTCTGATGAACGGTGAACATTTTGCCGTTACGCTTTGCCGCCGCAATGATTTCCTCAAGGTCGGCAACGCTCAGGGTAACGGGCTTTTCGCTTATAACGTTCTTGCCCGCATCAAGGCAGGCTATCGCAATCTCCTTGTGAACATCGTTGGGGGTTGCAATTGTTACAAGGTCAATTCTGTCATCCGCAAGCAGCTCCTCACGGGAATTGAAAAAGTGAACGCCTTTATCATCGGCTTTTTCACGCTTTGCGGGGTCAATATCGTAAACACCGATAACCTCAGCTCTGTCGCCGAATTTTTCGAGCATCTGGTTTATATGAAAACCGCCCATTCCGCCGTAGCCGATTACCGCAAATCCGTATTTTCCGTTAACCATATTATCTCTTCCTTTTCGTAAATCAGACCCACCACATAGCGCCAGTGGACTCGGTTACAAGCACTTCCTTGAGGAAGGAAACTGCCTTTGAAAGCCCCTCATTCTGGCTCATGAGCGAATCCTCATGCTCAATGCTTATTGCATAGTCATAACCCACCATGCGAAGGTTTGAAATGACATCTTTCCAATATGAATAATCGTTGCCGTAGCCTACGGAACGGAAAATCCATGAACGGTTGATTTCATCCGAATAGGGCTTGTTGTCAAGCACACCGTTTACTGCGGTGTTGTACTTATCAAGCTTTGTATCCTTTGCGTGGAAGTGGAAAATGGCATCGCCGAGTGCACGGATAACCGCAACGGGCTCCATACCCTGCCAGATAAGATGGCTGGGGTCAAGGTTTGCGCCGATTTCGGGACCTACCGCCTCACGCAGCTTAAGAAGGCTTTCTGTATTGTAAACGCAGAAGCCGGGGTGAAGCTCAAGGGCAATTTTATTGACACCGTGAGCCTTTGCAAATTCAACAAGGTCTTTCCAGTAAGGGATAAGAACCTCATTCCACTGCCAGTCAAGAATTGTGCCGAAATCATTGGGCCAGGGGCAGGTTACCCAGTTGGGATACTTTGCACCTTCATAGTCACCGGGGCAGCCGGAAAAAGTATTAATCTGGCTGATTCCGAGCTTTTCCGCAAGCAGGATTGTGTTGCGGATGGTTTTATCGTAGCCTGCGGCAATTTCCTTGTTGGGGTGAACGGGATTGCCGTGGCAGGAAAGAGCGCTTATCTGAATATCGTACTTTGCAAGCAAAGCCTTGAATTCTTCAAGCTTGGCATCATCGCTGAGCAGCTCTTCGGGATTTGCATGAGCATTTCCGGGGTAGCCGCCGCAGCCGATTTCAACCATTTCTATGCCGAGTGATTTGAAATATTTAAGTGCCTCTTCAAGAGGAAGGTTTGATAAAAGAGTTGTAAATACGCCGAGTTTCATTGGGCTTTCCTCCTCACAGTAAAGTTTTAAGGTATTTGATGCTCCTGCCGATATCGTCAAGTCCGTTGGGTACGGGATCGTCATTCTCAACGATAAGCCATTCTATGCCGCAATCCTTGGCAGCCTTGACAACGGCGGGAATATCGCAGTTGCCCTCGCCCAGAGCCTTGGGCTTTCCGTCAATACCGTCCTTGACATGAAGGAAAACAATCTTGTCCTTATTTTCGGTAATGAACTTGTAGTTATCAATACCTGCGTGGAAGCTCCAGTATGTATCAACCTGAAGCCAGCAGCATTCCTTAAGCACATCAATGGGAAGCATTTTATTGCGCAAAGGCTTGAATTCATCGGAATGGTTATGGTAATAAACCTTCATTCCCTTGGGCTCAAGCTCTTTGTTTGCTTTGCCGAGGATTTTGCCCGTAAGCTTGCACTCCACCATTGTTCTGTGGGGCGCTCCGCCTACGCCGATATTGAGAGCGCCGAGGGTTTTCTGATACTCATAGGTTTTCTCGATTTTAACGGGCAGAAAATCATCAAGTCCTATGTGACCGCCTACGCATACAAGGCCGAGCTCATCAAGCTTTGCCCTGAGCACTTCGGCATCAAGGCCGAAATAGCCTGCGAATTCAACGCCGTCATAGCCGAGAGCCTTTACCTGCTCAAGCACCTTAAGCATATCCTCGCCGTTTTTTATATGATCACGCACCGAATATAACTGAACAGCAATTTTCATCCGATTTTACCTCTCAGTCGTTATTGATATAAACAGGCTTGCCTGTGTTTGCGGATTCGTAAATAGCCTCAAGAATCTGAGTTACAACCATTGCCTGCTCGGGCTTTGTGGGAACGGGCTTATCGTTGATAATTGCATCGTAGAAAGCTCTCGCCTCAAGCTCTGCGGGGTCAGAGGACGAGCCCTCGAAGAAAGCAACACCGCCTGCATCAAAATTGGGATTTTCAACAGTCTGCCTGCCATGCTTTACGCTGTTGATGGTAAGGCCGTCAAACATATCAGCTCCGCCCTTATCGCCGCAAAGAAGAGTAGCGGCTTCAATGGGATTTGCAACATTGAGCGCCCAGCTTGATTCGACGGAAATGGTTGCACCGTTTTCCATTACAACAAAACCGAAGCAGGAATCTTCAACGGTGAACTTTTCGGGATCCCAGTCGCCCCAGGCGTTTGCGGTGTTTTTCTGGTCAGCAAGCTTTCTGTACTTTGTGCCGACTACCATCTTGGGCTTGTAGTTGTTCATGGTCCAGAGAGTGAGGTCAAGGGCATGAGTGCCGATATCTATAAGGGGACCGCCGCCCTGCTCGTATTCATTGAGGAATACGCCCCAGGTGGGAACCGCTCTGCGGCGAAGCGCAAGAGCTCTTGCATAGTAAATATCGCCAAGCTCGCCTGCATCGCAAGCCTCTTTGAGGTAGAGGGATTCGCCTCTCCATCTCTGCTGATAGCCGATTGTAAGCTTTTTGCCCGTGCGTACGGATGCCTCATACATAGCCTTTGCTTCAGCATAGGTCTTTGCCATGGGCTTTTCGCACATAACATGCTTGCCCGCCTCAAGAGCATCAATGGTAATAAAGCTGTGTGAACGGTTGGGAGTGCATACATGAACTACTTCTATACTCTCATCCTTGAGAAGCTCTTTATAGTCAACATAAATCTTGGCATCGGGTGTGCCGTATTTTTCAGCAGTGCTGATTGCTCTCTCTTCAATAATGTCGCAGAAAGCAACTACTTCAACCTCGTCAATATTCTTAAGGGCTCTCATGTGTTTGCCGTTTGCGATACCGCCGCAGCCGATTAAGCCGACTTTGATTTTCTTTTCCATTGATAACTCTCCTTTGCCTTTAGCTTTTAGTTGAATAGTGCGCAGGATTTCTCCTGATGCATAATTTAATTATAATCTTTTACCGCTTTAATTCAATAAATATTTTTAAAAATAACTATTACTGTTGTGTAAAAATTTCAAAGCTTTTTTTATGCATTTTTCACATAACATACTGTATTATATGCCGCTTACTCCCGAGACGCCTCATACAGTACAAGCTCCGAGCCGAGAGTCTGACCGATTTCAAGGACGACACCTTTTCTCATAAGCTCAGCGCCGCTTGCAACAAAGCTCTCGCCCGTATTGTCAAGCGTCACTCTGTAATCAAGCCCTGCATTCACTCCCTTGGGGTAAACGGTAAACCTGCCGTTTTTGCCGTTTGAAAGAGTAAACACCGCAAGCGCTCCTGCTTTTTTGTCATTTGCCGCCGCTTCGAGAATGCACAATCCGCTTTCCCTGCACTCTGCGCAATCGGGGGTGTGATGGTAATACTTTGAATCGGGCAGGAATTTTCTGATAAAGTTCTTATAAGTATCAACGCTTCTGCGCACAAACTCAAGCTGACTTTCGTTTATGGGCATACCGTTGGGAGAAATCACGTTGAGGGTGAGGTGACCGAGCATGGCATTTCTCATGTGGAATCCGAGCGAGCCGAATTCATGGCAGCCCATGCCCGATACAAGCCTGTCCACTCTTTCGGGCGGAAGCGCCATTGTCATGCCGTTTGTGATAAGCGCTGAACGGGGCGCCCTCTGCCAGTCCGAAACCCAGGTGTGGTTGAAGTTTTCCATCATGCCGAGGTCAGTCCTTCCGCCGCCTCCTGCGCAGTTTTCAAAAATCACATCGGGGAAACGCTCCTTGAGCCGTTTATACATGGCATAGACTGCATTTATATGGCGGATGCTTACACATTCAGAAGTGCCCGTGCCTGTGTCACGCATTCCGAAATATTCTCTGTAAGAAACATTGTGATCAACACGCAGAAGGTCGATTTTATATTCCTCAATAATCCTTGCAAGCTCATCCTCAGCCCACCTTGCCGCCTCAGGATTGCTCATATCGATAAGCCTCGGATGGCTGTTGCCGTAAACATCGCAGGCTCTCCATTCGGGGTGCTTTTCATAAATGTCCGAAAGGTTGCCGAGATTTTCAATATCCGCCCACAGGCCGAATTTCATTCCCTTCTTGTGGCAGTAATCCGCAATTTCCTCAATACCGTTGGGATATCTCTCGGCATCGGGCACGTTGAGCCCGTTATAATCGCCCCATCTGTTTTCCTCATCGGGAGGGCAGACCCAGCCTGCGTCAACAATGAAAAGCTCGGCACCCATACGGGCAAACATATCAATATATTCCTTTGAGGTTTCAACGCTCATATCATGCTCGGGTCCCATGCCTGCACCAACGATAAGGGCTGACGGGTCGGCAAACGGCGAGCAGAGCACGGATTTCCTTACATGAGTGTGCATCTCGTTAACGGCGCAGTCAAGGTCGCCCGAAACCACGCCGATGTGCACCTTTGGGGAAACAAAGCTTTCGCCCGCCGCAATAACGGTAATCGGGCTTCGGGAGGTGATTTCGGCGCTGAGGGAAAGATGAGTCCTTGCAATGCCTGCCACATTATAATCCACGCTGTAACGGCAGCCGCCGCTCCAGCCTATCTGCGAAAAATACAGGCTGCCCGTAAGATTGTTTCTTATGAAAATAAGGGGATGCCTGAAGCGGTCACGTCCGAAGCGAAAATCCACCGAAAGAGTATCGGGCTTTATATCGTGCCAGCAGAAATCACCCTCTCTGCCCCATTCGTATGAATCAAAATAGCCAACGCTGTAATACTTGCTCTCATCGCCCCGTGCACCAAACATATCACGCTCCATACTCTCAACTCCGCCCGAAAGCACGGCAAGCTTGCTGAGATTAACAGCCCTTTCGCCTTTGTTGACTATTTCAATATACCTTGCAAACATCTGTGTACCGTCAAGTTCGGTGTGAACTTTAATTTCAACAGGCATAATACCGCTTTCGAGGGTAAGCACAGTGTGAAGCTTCTCGCCGTTTTTCTCCTGCGAAAAGCCCTTGAACTTGAGGCGGAAATTGACGGTACAGCCGTCAAGCTCAATGTCAAACGAGCCTGCCTGTGCATAGTTATTTAAATTAAGCCTTGACGGGCAGTTTTTAAGTGTATTCAGAGGGTATCCTGCCGCATTCCAGCCCGAAGAAACAAGCACTCCGTTGCAGAGCGTTTCCTCATAAACAGCCAGACTGCTTCTGTAACAAAAAACAGGGTTTTCGCCCTCTGTAACATGAACTGAGAAATATTCGCTGTCAGTTTTCATCATGATTCTCCTCTCATGAGCTTCATGCTTTAATTAAAATATATAGTTTCATTCTACTTTTTAAAGCAACAGATGTCAATGCAAAAAACAAAGGCGGTCTGTGCAAAAAACACAAACCGCCGAAAATTATTTATCTGCCGGGAAAATACCGCAATTAATCATCAGCCGCTTCCTTTGCCGCCTTAATAACTTCATCGGGAATTGCTTCGCCGTGCTTTACAAAGACAATGCAGAGGATTGACAGGAAGAACGTAATTGGGCTGTAATAGAACAGCGACATATATGTTCCCGCAAACATTCTGATAAATCCGTAAAGGATGGGGGTTGCAATCTGAGCTGAGAAGGTTGCCGTGTAGTAGTAACCCGTGAAGGTACCAACCTTATCAACACCGCCGATTTCAAGAACAAGGGGAAGGGTGTTAACGGTGATGAACATATTTGCAAAGCCGCCCAGAACAAGAACGGGGTAGATAAGAACACGGAGAATCTTGGTAACGCTTGCAACCGTTTCGTTTACAGCTTCAAGAGCAACACCGAAGCCTGCATCTTCGCCAGTTGCAATCACCTCATTTGCAACACTTACAAGTGCAGATGTTACATCCTCGCTTACGGTTGCATCAAATTCGGCATAAACGGGATTGTAGGAGGAAACATCCTCGCCTGCGTCAACAGCCTTTCTGTATTCAACATAAAGTTCCATATCAAGCATTTCATCCTCAGCAAGAGCGATGCCTGCATCCTTGGCTTCCTCGGAAAGAGCGGAATTGTACTCATTGAGGCTGTCGTTTACGGTAATATATGCGTTATTTACGGTAACATAGTTTGTAATGGTAAGATTCTGCTTGCCGAGCATTACAAGGAATACCGAGAAGAATACAACAAATGCGCAAAGGAATACGGAAAGACCTGCAAGGATAGTCTTCTTTCTGCCTACCTTCTTGCCCATCTTGCCTGCGGGAAGAGCTGCTATTGCAGAGCAAACCGCAAAGATAAGCATGATAATGGTTGCCTCGGAGGTAATCATGTGAAGGATTTCCTGAGCAAAAAGAGCGAAGAAGGTGGTAATTGCGTTTGTACCGCAGAAGAGGAAGAAGAGAGCGCAAAGCATGAAGATAAGGCTCTTTCTTTCGCCCTTGGAGAGTACCATGGCTTTTCTTGCAGCCTTTTCTGCCTTCTTTGCTTCTTTTTCCGCCTTCTTTCTTGCAGCGGCATCAAGCATCTGGTTCTTTTCGCCCTTAATTACGATGCTGCTGTCCTGCTCCTTGACAAAGAAGAGGATAACAAGCATGCCGATAACCATAACAAGGGAGCCCATAGCGAAAACATAGGGGAAGGAAACTGTTTCGTTTGCCTTAATCTGCTCGCTTGTAAGACCTGTAAACAGACCGCACAGCGCAATGCCGACTGTACCGGCAACCATGCCTACCGCACTGCCGAGACCGCCTGCAAGGTTGATAACGGCGTTACCCTCGCTGCGAAGGTTGGGAGGTGTAAGGTCAGGCATAAGCGCAACAACGGGAGCTCTCCACAGCGACATAACGAAAACGAAAAGGATGATGAACACCATCGTAAGGGGAAGGCTGTGGAACTTAAGGAAAACAACAGGAATAAGCACAAAAAGAATTGCGGAAATCGGAGCGCCGAAAACAATGAAGGGGCGGCGCTTGCCGAGCTTTGAATGGCAGTTATCCGAAAGCTTGCCGAAAGCGGGCTGGAAGATAACGCCGAAGATGTTATCAAAGGTCATTATAAGACCGATAAACAGAGGAACAAGCGTAAATCCGCCGCCTGCAAGGGCAACCTCTTCTCCCTGTGCCTCTGCGAACTTTGTAATCCATGAAACATTTTCAACCAGCCAGTTGCTCCACTTTGTAATCATAGCGGAACTGCTGAGCAAAGAGTTGAGGATTTTGGTTATGTACGGGTCATAAATAGCCCATGCAATTGAAGTTGCCATGAAGCCGAAGCCTGTAAGGAAGGTCCTTTTATAATTAAGCTTGTCCGGACTTTTGGCGCAGAAATACTGTTTTTCCATCAGCAAATCTCCTATCCTGTAAATTTAAATTGATTATATCATATCCGTCGCATTTTGCAAAGAAAATCTTGACGAAAAAGATATCTTATTTTAAAAAGCCCTGAATAATAATACTCTCGGCTTCCTCCTCGCTCATACCGAAGGTCATGAGCTTAATGAGCTGGTCGTTATTGATTTTGCCTATTGCCGCCTCGTGAATGATTGCGGCATCGGCGCTGTTTGCCGTAATTGCGGGCACCGAGCTTACATGGGCTGAATCCATGATAATGGAATCGCACTGAATATGCGCCCTGCACTTTGTATTTCCTACGGCATTGTAGTTGAAAAGCTGAACCGAGTCATCCTTGGCAACGGAGCGTGAAACAATCTGTGCACTTGCATCTTCGCCGTTTAACTCAACTTCAATATCAGAGCCTGCATACTGGCTGCCGCTTGTAAGCAGACGCTCGGTGACTATAAGCTTTGCGCCCTTTTCAAGCTTTGCCTTTGTATCACGTTTGGTAGAATCAACGCCTTCAATCTGCACCATTTCCATTTCGCAAACAGAGCCCTCGCCCTGCTCAACATAGGTTACGGGGTTGAGATTCTTTTCTCCCGTGCCTTCGCCCTCGCCGTAATGCTTTTCAACATACTTGATTTTTGCATTTTTGCCTATGTGGAAGGAATGAACGCCGTCATGCCTTGATTCGTTGCAGCCGTCATTGTGAATTCCGCAGCCTGCAACTATTGTTACATCGGCGCCCTCACCTATATAAAAATCGTTATAGACCGTTTCTTCAACGCCCGATTCGGTTATGATTACGGGAATGTGCACGCTTTCATTCTTGGTAAAAGGCTCAATGAAAATATCTATACCCGGTTTGTTTGCCTTGGGCACTATTCTTATATTCTCGGTATTTCTGCCCTCAAGTCTTTCGGAGTTTTTCCTTATATTGTAAGCACCTGTGGGAATCGAATCCAGCGAGGCTATCTTTCTGAGCAAAATGTTATCAATATTATTCACTCTCAGCGCCTCCTTTGTCCCTGAATGTGCAGCCCTGACCGAATTTACCCATTATTTCAGGGAAAATCTCATCCTTGCTGCCCTTTGCGGTAACCTTACCGTCAGCTATGATGATAAGCTCATCGGCAAGCTGCATTATTCTTTCCTGATGGGAAATTATCAGAATTGTCTTTTTCGGATTTGTTCTGTGCATACCCGAAAATGTTTCAACAAGCATGGAAAAGCTCCACATATCAATGCCTGCTTCGGGCTCGTCGAATATTGCAAGGCTGAGGTCACGCGCCATAAGGGTTGCAATTTCAACACGCTTAGCCTCGCCGCCTGAAAGGGATGTGTCCACCTCACGGTTGAGGTATTCCTGCGAGCAAAGACCCACGCTTGTAAGGTAAGCGCAGCATTCATCCTCGGGCAATTCCCTGCCGTGAGCGAGGGAGAGAAGCTTCCTTACGGTAAGCCCCTTGAACCTCGGCGGCTGCTGAAAAGCGTAGCCTATGCCGAGCTTTGCTCTTTCGGTTACGGACATATCGGTTATGTCAACGCCGTTATATGTAATTTTACCCGAAGTCGGCTTTTCGATACCCATAATAAGACGGGCAAGGGTGGACTTTCCTCCGCCGTTGGGTCCTGTTATTACGGCAAAGGTGCCGTCCTCAATTTCAAGGTTGAGCGAATCTATAATTTCAATATTTTCAGCGCCGCTGTTTACCCTGAAAGAAACATTTTCTAATTTGAGCATATTTGTATTCTCCTGTTTTTTGCGATAGTCACTCATATTAATACTTAGTATAACTCTAACATTTAAAAATATCAAGGGTAATATTAATAAACAACGTCAAAACCCGCCTGTGCCGTAAAACACAGACGGGTTTAATTCTTGGTTTATAATATCACAAAAGCTGCGGCAACCGCTGCTGCCCAGATTACAAAGCTGATGCAGTATTTTTCAATGTAAGCGCCTGCAATCATCACCGCAGAGGGGATGAAAAGCAGGATTTTCGAGATTATTCCCGAACCCTTTCCGGGGCTCATGACTCTTTCCCAGCAGAGCAGGGCATCGTCAATAAGAGGGAAAATATTGCAAAGCATCGAAATGCCCACATAAAGCGAAACGCAGTAAATGCAGAACATAACCTTGCTTGCCGAAAAGTCAACGCCGAGTATGAAAAGGGGCAGAATTCCCGAAAGAGCAAAAATTGCTCCGAAAATGAAGTTCATAATTCCGGGAATCATTGCAACGCATACCGCCTTCGCCTTGCCCTTGGGAAAATCATGGTCAACATGGCCGCAAGCCTCATCAAAGCGCATATAGCCGTCAGACTCTATGCCGCAGCCGCATATTCTGCACATAATCTGCTCCCAGAAGCATCTGAGGTATGCGCCGGGGAAGGTAAGATATTTTGAAATTATATAAAGAGCTGTCATAATATATCACCTGTCCCTTCCGTAAGAGCCTTCATTGCGGTGGTTTCACCTGCAATAATCGCAAGAGTTTTTTCGCTCGCCTGCTTCTCGTAGCCCTCAAAGCTTGTGAGCACGCTGCCGATTGCGGAGTAGAACTGAGCTGAAGTTGCCTCCTTCTGCTTGCACATGACAGCACAAAGATATACAGTCTCCAACAGCTCAGAGGTCATTGCCTCGGCATAGCCGTAGGAATAGTAATTGTAAGCGTTGGTGTATGCATTGTAAGCGGTATCAAACGCCTTTGCGTAATCCTCCTGCACAAGGTAGTTGAGTGCCTGCTGACGCATAATCTCAATACTGCCTGAGGATTCATAAAGCTTGTCACACAGCGTAATTGCTGCCTGAACCTCACCGAAACGGCGCTTGAGAACTATATCAAGTGCCTGCACGTCCTCATTTTCGGGATTGTACTTTGCGCACTCGTCAACAAGTGCCTGAGCCTCGCTCTTTTTGCCTTCAAGCATCGCAATTTTAACCTTGTGTGTGTATGCGTTTACGTTGTTGCGGTTTCTTTCGATATCTCTGTCACAGTATTTTTCGCACTCGTCATATCTGCCGAGGTTGTAATAAATATCAATATAAAGAGCGTTGAAGAACCATTCGGCATCGGGGAAAAGCTCAGCTATTCTGTCCGTATAAGCAAGCTGAGCCTCTGTGCCGGCATCGCAGAAAACAACGTCAATATAGCTTTCAAAATAGATTATCCACAGCAGCAGATCCTCGTTGCCTGCTTCAAGCTTTTTAATCTCTTCAAGCGCCTTTGCAGGCTCCATTGTTCCGTTTTCACAGCCCTGAACATACTCTGCAACAAGCTCAGATGCACGCTTATAAATATCATATTCGTTTGCATAGGACGAAAGCTTCTCGTTCTTTGCGATTTCATCCTCATCAAAAACGCTCTGTGCGCTGCCGCCTGCCTGGTAGGGACCGTAAAGCTCTGCGGTTGCTTCGATGAGCTTAAGCTGAATGTTTTTGCCTGCGCTGATTAACGGATAGCCGATTTGAGCATTGAGCTCTTTGCACACGCCAACCGCATCATCGTAAGCATAGTAAGCATCCCCCATGCGGTTTTCCTTTTCAGCCTGTACGCCCTCTATAACTCTTTTTACGGGAGCAAGGTTGACGAAAAGCAGAGCCACCGCAACCACTGAGCAAAGCGCCGTAATCACTGCGGCAATCCATGCAAGCACGGGAATTTTCTTTTTGTAGTAGGTGCGCTCGCAAATCTTGCAGTAGTTGCTGTTTTTATACTTTTTGTGTTCGCCGCATCTCTCGCACATATTCTGCGCTGTTTTCGGCTCTCTGTAAACTGCCGTATCCTCTTTTTTTACAATCTTAGAGGACAGAGCATTTTCCTGCGGCTGTTCGCTTTCAGGTGCGGACTCGGGAAGGTTATTGTTAAGCTCGTTATCCAAAATAACAGCCCTCCTTTAAAAATCTTTCCTTTTATATTACCACTAATAAAACTTAAATTCAATTAAAAGCTGAAAGTTTTACATTTTATTTTTATTTTTTGATATATCCTTGCCCGAAAAATTGAGAATTGACCCCACCGCAGCAAGTCCCACAACGGTTATTACCGTTTCGGGGAGCATATAGCTGCCGTTGTAAGTGAACGAATAAATCCACACCGCCTGACCCTCAGGGCAGTATCCGCCCCATATTACAATTCCGCTTATAAAATGGCAGATAAAGCGCAGAAGACAGCATAAAACTCCCGCCGCCGCAAGCTCAACGCTCTGCCTTGAGCCGAATTTACCTTTAAAAATTCCGCCCAGACCCATGACGGAATAAGCCCCTATGTAATCAGTCAGAGCCAACACGGCGTAGGAAAAAATACCCGTGACGTAGGAAAAATTCTTAAATCCGAACATCATTTCAAACAGCGAAAAAACAAAGGCGGTAAGCAAGCCTTGCTTTGTGCCGTGGCGGTAGCCGATGATGATGAGCGGCACCATTGCAAACGGAGTAACCGAGCCGCCCTGCAAAAACGGCCACGGCAGCATTTCGGACACCCAGCACAGCGCAAGCGAAAGAGCTACCATTATTGCGCTTTCGGCTGTTTTCTGAGTTTTGGCAATGTTTGTTTTCATCAAAGCCGCTCCTTTCTTCAATAAAAAAAGCCGATGCTCAATGCATCGGCTAAAGGCTTTTATATCTCATATCTTCCTACGCCGGCAATAGAGTGACAGCGTTCGAACTAAATACGCCGCAAAGGTCGGATTTCCGACCCATCGAAGCGTTTTTTTCTTCGCCATACGACAGTATGGCTTCATAAAAGAAACGCCCCGCTGAATCAAAACTGCGACCTTTTCGGTGCTTCGCAGTTTTGAAAGAGCAGATTTTTGTCACAGCAAGGCAAAAATCTGCAGGAATACGAGGTTATTTCAAAGGTTTTTAACGCCGCTGTGGCGAAAAGATGCCTTTCAAAACCATATGAGGTTCGAATGCATTCACCTTAATGAAAGAACTTCCTTTTCGTATTTGTCAATTTCAGCTACCCAGCCTTCTCTTACGGGTACGCCTGCACGCTTGCATATTTCATCCCACACAATGGCGTAGGGATAGAATTTGTATTCTTCGCTCATTGTAAGCATGTGGGTGAAATCGCCGCTGTCCTGGAAAGCCTTAAGCTGCTCGTGGGGCAGAAGCAGGGCGAAAAGCAGAGCTTTCTGCATGTTGCGTACGCCCGTAACCCAGGCGGCAACACGGTTGATGCTTGCGTCAAAATAGTCAAGGCCTATGATAACCTTGTCGAGTGCATTGCAGCGAACGATTTCCTTCGCAATTTCTTTAAGCTCGTCATCAAAAACAACAACATGGTCGCTGTCCCAGCGTACGCCTCTTGTTACATGAAGGGCAACCTTGTCGTAGAAAGCGAGCATGGAGGGGATTTTATCGGAAACAACCTCTGTGGGGTGGTAATGGCCGTTATCAAGCAGGCAGACTGCTTTGCCTGTGGCGGCATAATTGAGGTAGAATTCATGGGAGCCCACGGTGTAGGATTCAACGCCTATTCCGAAAACCTTTGATTCTACAGTATCAACAAGATATTTGGAATCAATCTCTTCACTGAGAATTTCATCGAGAGCAGCCTTAAGACGAAGTCTGGGGCCAAGACGGTCGGCAGGGACTTCCTTGTATCCGTCAGGAATCCAGATGTTGTTTACGCAGGTGATGCCGAGCTCCTTGCCGAAATATTCGCCTACCTTGCGCATTGCCTTGCAATGGTCAATCCAGAAACGGCGGATTTTTTCATCGGGATGGGAGAGAGTAAGACCGTCATCAGCCATGGGATGAGAGAAAAGAGTGGGGTTGATATCAAGACCGAGGTTTCTTGCCTTTGCGAATTCTACCCACTTTTCAAAATGCTTGGGTTCAAGCTTATCTCTTGAAACCGGTTCATCTGTAATAGCGTAGGATGCATGAAGATTAATTTTGTGGATACCGGGAACAAGGGAGAGAAGCTTGTCAATATCAGCCATAAGCTCTTCGGCGTTTCTTGCCTTGCCGGGATAGTTACCCGTTGCCTGAATTCCGCCCGAAAGCTCGCCTGAGCCTTCAAAGCCGTTTACATCGTCACCCTGCCAGCAGTGAATGGAAATTCTTGTTGCAAGGAGTTTTTCGATTGCAGCCTCTGTGTCGATGCCTATTGCTGCATACTGTTTTTTTGCATATTCATAAATTTCGCTCATAATAATAATCCTTTCTGTTAAAATTTGTTATATAAAAGATTTTATCATACTGTTTCAAGCTTGCGCTGATGCTCGGGTTTTCCTATCCACATATCCTCCCAGCGCTGACCCGCAATGCGCTCAATGCGTTTTTTCTCTTTTTCGTCAAGCGTGCATGAGCCGTTTTCCCGTTTTTCGGCAATGGCTCTTTTTATTGTTTCGTGATCCTTTTTTGTCATGGTGTATCTTACAATAAAGAAAAGCGAAATTGCGGTAAAGGCTGCGGGCAGATAGCAGAAATTGAGCTTTAAGCCGAAAACAGAGCGAGCTGTTTGAAGGGCATAAGCCTGTTTAGCGGTGTTATATCCGAAGAACTTGAGCGAGAAGCCCATTAATCCGGAAACAAACGAATTGATTGTTTTCTTGACGAATGAATTGAATGTTGAAATTACGCCTTCCCTGCGCCTTCCGGTAATAAGCTCATAAACATCGGTGATATGAGGCTGGGTATTGTTGTTAACAAAACCTGGACCCGAGAAGCCGAAATTATAAAGAATTGCCGCAAGGTAGATGATGAACGTGGGTGTGGTGGGGGAAACAAAGGCGTTCATAAGCAGACCTGCCATCATAAGGGGTGCTAATGTAAGACCCGATAAACGCTTGCCCTTATAACGGATAAGCAGATAATTGAACGGCGCGCCCGAGAATTCAGCAACGCCTGCAATTACATTAAGGATATTGAAGACACTGTATCTTTCGGCAATGCTTATCATGAAATACTGGTCGGAGTAGGAATAAAAGCTTTTTGCAAAGCCGTAGAAAAGATTGATAAAGAAGTATTCCCTGAAAGCTTTGTTGCGGAAAACCTGAACATATTCATTGATAAGATATCTGAAATCGAAAGGCTCGTTTACCATGTCAAGTGAGCTTTCTTCTTTCGTTTTAAAGAAGCAGACAATCGGGGACCAGCAGAACCATGCGGCAAGCACTATTCCGCAAAGCATATATTTTGTTCTGTCATCGGGAGAGGGGTTATCCATGTTTGTGCCGCCGAGCATCATGCCCATAAAAGCAAACGATGCTATCTGGCCTACGGAATTAAAGGCGTATTCGATTATTTTATATTGCGTGCGTTCAAAATACTTTGGGGCAACGGTTGGCAGCATAGCGGTATGCGGTATGCTCATCATGGTGTATCCCGTGCTGTAAAGCAGAGAGGAAAAAAGGTAATATATAAATGTCAGCGAGGGTCTGCCCATTGATGATATGCCGAAGGATGACCATTTGGTAATATATGCAATAACAAAGGGCAGAATACCCCAGAGGAGATAACGGCGGTGCTTGCCGTATTTTGATTTGGTTCGGTCGGTTATGATACCCATGGCAACGTCTGTAACAGCATCCACGAGACCTGAAAGCATGCCTATCATTCCGGCAGCTTCAACGCTCATCCTTTCAACAAAGGTGAGAAATTGCTGATGGTAGAGGTTTAAAGGATAACCCGCACCGCCAAGAGTGATGTTGGCGCAGTCATAACCGAGCATAGGACGAAGAACTTCGGAGGTTTTGCCCTCAATTCCCAGCACATTCTTAATCTTTTCGCCGAAGCCTTTATTACCCATAAAGCACCTCCCGTAACGTGTGTTTCAAATATATATAATTTATATTATCAAATAATAGTGCCGAGGTCAAGAAAAATTAGGGTAAGCAATGGTCTTTTTTGTAAATTCTCTTTACAAACAATTTACAAATTACCTATTGACAAACAGCACGGATGGGGTTATAGTATGTATTGAAATTAGCACTCTTTACTCGTGAGTGCTAAAGTTAGCACTTAAACCGATAACAGAGGCAGGTGAAACAATGTCGCAGCTCAGCGAAAGAAAAAAGATAATACTTGCAAGCGTTGTTGAGCATTTTATAAAAACGGGTGAGCCGATAGGCTCCAAGGAGCTTATAGCCAAAACGGGTTTGAGCGTTTCCTCCGCCACGGTGCGCAACGAAATGTCCGAGCTGTCGGCATTGGGATACCTTGATCAGCCTCACACCTCGGCAGGCAGAGTTCCCTCTGATAAGGGTTACAGATATTATGTTGATAACCTTATGCATCACAGAGAGGTTGATGAAATCAGCAAGCGTATGATGCAGGCTGGCATAGCTTCTGCCCAGGGCGACCCTGAAAAACTCATTGAACACGCAAGCGAGGTACTGTCGGAGCTTACCCACTATGCCGCTGTTTCAACAACCCCCGGCGGTGAATGCACGGTGATAAGAAGAATAGAGCTTGTGCCTGTCAGTACCCGTTCGGCAATGCTTGTAATACTTACTTCAAACGGTATTCTTAAAAGCAGGCTTTGCCGCCTTGAAACTCCGCTTACTGCCAGAATATGCGAGAGCTTTTACAACATAGCTCAGTCAACTCTTGTGGGCAGGCAGGCGAGTGAAATCAGCGTTGCCTCAATGCAGACGGTTGCGGCATCGCTCGGCTCTGATGTACTTGCAATGTTTCCGATGCTTGCGGCGGTATGCGAGCTTGCACAGAGCACCGCCCAGATTCAGATTCTGCTTGAAGGGCAGTCAAACCTGCTTGCGAACAGTGAATACGGCGACAATGCTCTGGAGCTTATGAATTTTCTCAATAAGGAAGAGCCGCTTAACAGGGTTATAAGCAATTCAAAGGGTGAACTTGATGTAACAATCGGTAATGAGAATATTTACCGCCAGCTTGAAAAATCAAGTGTAATCCTTGCAAAATACAGCGTAAGAGGTCAGGATGCAGGCTCTATCGGCCTTATAGGACCCAAGAGAATGGATTATGAAACGGTTATACCGAATGTACGTTATCTTACGGGGCTTGTAGGCAGACTTATAGAGCAGGCACTTGAAGAATAGAAAGGAAAGTTCAGATGAAAAAGGAAGAAGCCACACCTTTGAAGGATTGGGAAGAGGCCATGTCGGAGGAAGGCAAAAAGGAAACAAAGAAGGAAAAGAAATCCAAAGCCGCAGAAAAAGAGGCTCAGCTTATCAAAGAGCTTGATGAGCAGAAGGATTTGTATTTAAGACTTCGTGCGGAATACGATAATTTCCGCAAGCGTTCCCAGAAGGAAAAAGAGGATGCCCATACTCTTGCAAGAGCATCTGTTGTAAAGGAAATACTCCCTGTGCTTGATAATTTTGAGCGTGCGGCGGGCAACACCAACGCAAGCTTTGAGGATTATCAGAAGGGTATGGAGATGATACAGACTCAGCTTATCGATACTCTTAAGAAAATCGGCGTTGAAACCTTCGGCGAAAGAGGCGATGAGTTCGACCCTAATATGCACAACGCCGTTATGCATACGGAGGATGATTCTCTCGGCGAAAATGCCGTTGCACAGGTTTTTGCAAAGGGATATAAGCTTGGCAACACGGTAATAAGATTTGCAGCCGTACAGGTAGCAAACTGAAATTTGTAAATAAATTCTTTTAAATATTGGAGGAAAAAATTATGTCAAAGATGATTGGTATCGACCTTGGTACTACAAACTCATGCGTAGCCGTTATTGAAGGCGGCGAGCCTGTTGTTATAGCAAATGCAGAGGGCGCAAGAACTACTCCCTCAGTTGTAGCTTTCAGCAAAACAGGCGAAAGAATGGTAGGTCAGGTAGCTAAGAGACAGGCTATCACAAACCCTGACAAAACCGTTGCTTCCATCAAAAGACAGATGGGAACCGATTATAAGGTAAGCATTAAGTATGATGACCATACCGACACTTACACACCTCAGCAGATTTCTGCTATGGTACTCCAGAAGCTCAAGACCGATGCAGAGGCATATCTCGGCGAAAAGGTAACAGAGGCTGTTATCACAGTTCCCGCTTACTTTACCGACTCTCAGCGTCAGGCAACCAAGGATGCAGGTAAGATTGCAGGTCTTGAAGTTAAGAGAATCATCAATGAGCCCACAGCAGCTGCTCTTGCATACGGCATTGATAAGGAAAACGACCAGAAAATCATGGTTTATGACCTTGGCGGCGGCACTTTCGACGTTTCTATTATCGAAATGGGTGACGGCGTTCAGGAAGTTCTTGCAACCGCAGGTAACAACCGTCTCGGCGGTGACGATTTTGATCAGAGAATCATCAACTGGATGGTTGAGGAATTCAAGAAGGAAAACGGAATCGACCTCAGAAGTGAAAAAATGGCTATGCAGCGTCTTAAGGAAGAGGCTGAAAAGGCTAAGATTGAGCTTTCAGGCGTTACAAGCGCAAACATCAACCTTCCTTTTATTACTTCTGATATCTCCGGTGCAAAGCATCTTGAAATGACTCTTACCAGTCATAAGTTTAAAAAGCTTACCGCAGACCTTGTTTAAGCTACAATGGATCCCGTTCGTCAGACTATCGCTGATTCAGGTCTTAAGGTTTCCGAAATCGATAAGGTTCT